>NZ_JBFULK010000004.1:0-315224 GCF_056400365.1 Paenibacillus sp. P5_B5 | reverse complement strand
ATAAGTATTTCATTCTCAATACATCTGGCAGCAAATGTAGCCAGCTTCGTTCCTTTGTTCGGCTGAAAACTTTCAATTGCTTTGATCAACCCAATGGTTCCGATGGAGATCAGATCTTCTAAATCTTCACCTGTGTTATCGAATTTTTTGAGGTTGTGAACACAACCTGATGTCACTTTACAAATCTGTTTACCTACACCACATGTGTCGAATAGACAGTGACAACAATCATGTACGTGTCCATGTTTGCTCTATTGTTGAACCGATATTATTCGGTTCTTTTTATCTAAATCTGTAAAGCACGGTCATTTAATTTTATTTTTTTGTAGATAATAAAACCTATTAATATAACAATAATAGAAATGCACACTTTAAAAATATTGCTCTCGTTTACATCTGCAGAAATATAGCCAATTTCCATGGCATATAGACCGCCATTCAATATCGCATGAATGATAATCGCCAAACCACATAGCCATTTTAAACGATGTATTCTGGATGCCGTATAGTCCATAAAAGTTAGCCCAAATAGCCCAATATCCGATATGAGCACTATACATAACGCTAATAGGAATTGATTGGTGGAATATCCAATGGCTATAATACTGGATGTATCAAATATTAGATGCAATCCACATCTTCCAACTCCAAACAGCAAAGGAGTTTTCCAACCAGTCCATGTCTTTAACTGATGACTAAACACATAATAAAATCCTGCTTCTTCACAAAATCCCTGTACCACTCCTACAAATATGCAAAGAAGTAGTGGAGAAGAGAGCAAGAATTGGCTTGCGGGCTAATCCATCACGATAAATACAGCTTGAATCCCATTTGCCAAAATCAATCCGAAAATGATCAACGAAATTGCTCCAAGTAAAATCGGATACCCATTTTTATATTTCATACTAATCATTAGAAAAATCCCTCTTTGAATTTTATTCTTGCTTAGCTAACTATACTGATTAATTCAGTACAACATTGCTCACTAAATCCTGATATTAACATTATTTCTGAAATAGGACAATAATGTTATGCTTGCTAATATGTAAATAAAAATGACGTCTTTGCCGTTTAATTTAGAAGTTAGTGGACTTGATGGGATTTGAACCCGCGACCCTCACACTGCCAGTGTTGAGCGCTCCTAGTTGAGTTCCCCCTTTATTTCCTTTAGAGTAATGACGCATGTCCAAGCGCACAAAAAGCCCCGGCGCTAACTACGCCCGAGCTTCGAAAGATAGGTAAATGTGGCTCCGATAATGCTATTTCCTGATAAGCGACACACAGCACTCCACCTGTATGGGATCTTTGTTATCCTTTTACAAATACTGTTTTTACAGAGGTAAAAAATTCAATTGCAGCTTGACCTTGCTCTCGTGAATGAGAACTAGACTGTTTCATTCCGCCAAATGGTGCCTGCAATTCCACACCTGCCGTCTCTGAATTGATTCGAATTAGTCCTGCCTCCATTTGGGTTATAAAGCTCAAAATATTGCCTACGTCCCTAGTAAAAATAGAAGCACTTAGACCGAAATCCGTATCATTTGCTACTGTTAATGCTTCTTCAATAGAATCTACTTTAATTAACGAAAGTACCGGTCCAAATATTTCTTCCTTAGCAATTGTCATAGAAGGAACCACCTGATCAAAAATAGTCGGTTCTACATAAAAACCATTATCATACCTGTCTCCTGTTAGACGTTTTCCCCCTAAGAGAAGGTTGGCTCCTTCCTCATTGCCCTTTTTAATATAGGTTAGGACGGTTTCAAGCTGTTTTTCACTAGCACATGGTCCCATCCACGTAGAAGAATCCAGTCCATTACCTACCTGTACTTCTTTTATTTTGGCTATCAAAAGATCTCTAAATTCTTCGTAGATATCGGAATGAATGATAACCCTGCTGGTAGCCGTACATTTTTGTCCAGTTGAGCGGAGGCCTCCATTAATAGTCGCCTCTACTGCCAGATGTAAATCTGCATCATTCGCAATTATAATCGGATTCTTCCCCCCCATTTCAAGTTGGTACTTAGCACCACGCTTAAATGCTCCAATGCCAATCTGCTTACCAACATGATTGGATCCAGTGAAGGTTATCCCATTCACATCCGAATGGTTAGTAATGGCATGACCAATCACTGTACCTTTACCCGTTACCAAATTTACAACACCACTAGGCAATCCTGCTTTATGGAAACATTCGATTATAAGAGCTGCTGTTACCGATGATTCAAGAGCAGGTTTAAAGACAATTGTATTTCCATAAACCAGTGCCGGAGCCATTTTCCAAATTGGAATGGCAACAGGAAAATTCCAGGGAGAGATCACACCGATTACACCCAAAGGACATCGGGTCGTAAACATTAGTGCATCTTGATCAGTTGAAGGGATTACTTCCCCAACCTTTCTCATTCCTTCGCCAGCATAATAGCGGAGGATTGCAACCCCACGAGTTACTTCACCTTTCGCCTCGGATATTGTCTTTCCCATTTCTCTCGTCATAGTTTCAGCAATTCTGTCAATTTCAATTTCAATAATATTCGAAATTTTATAGAGATAATTGCCTCGTTCTGGTGCGGAAAGCCTTTTCCATTCTTGCGATGCTATTTTTGCCGCTTGTACTGCTAGATTAACATCTTCTTCACTAGACATTTGAACATACCCGACCA
Organism: Paenibacillus sp. P5_B5; assembly: GCF_056400365.1. Taxonomy (NCBI): domain Bacteria; kingdom Bacillati; phylum Bacillota; class Bacilli; order Caryophanales; family Paenibacillaceae; genus Paenibacillus; species Paenibacillus sp. P5_B5. The sequence continues at coordinate 312,561 of NZ_JBFULK010000004.1, read as the reverse complement.
CTTCTTGAAAATTTGCAGGGTTCATGCTTGCTCCGACATTATTTGTTACAGTTGAGACCCATTCCCCGTTAATATAATTATGATAGACCCTTGGATTGACTAATACTGTCATGTACTACCTTCTCCTTTTCTATCACATAATTGCGCAAAAGTCCTATGCCGCTAATTTCAATTTCCACAACATCACCATGCGTCAAGCAAAAGTCATCAGGAGGAATTATACAAGTTCCAGTGAGTAGTATTGTACCATCCGGGATAATATTGTCCTTCATCAGATAGGAAACCAGGTCTACCAATTTACGTTTTAATTGGCTTGTGCTAGCTTGCCCCTCAAAAACCAGTGCCTCTCCCCGAATAATTCTACATATAATGTCGAGAGCATAAGGGTTTTCCACCGTTTCTTTTAAACGGATTGCTGGACCAATAGCACACGACTGATTCCATACCTTTGCTTGCGGGAGATACAATGGATTTTCGCCCTCTATATCCCGACAACTCATATCATTACCAATTGTATATCCGATAATTTCCCCCTCTCTACTTAGTACCAGTCCAAGTTCAGGTTCCGGAATCTGCCACCTAGAATCGCTTCGAAGGGCGACAGCCTGTTTTGGCCCTACCGTACGCGAAAGAGTAGACTTGAAGAATATTTCCGGTCGCTCTGCATCATATACTTTGTCATAAAAGGTAAGTGAATCTAATTTTCCGCTGGTTGCTTCAAAGTTTCTTGCATGTTTACTCTTTTCGTACGTTACACCAGCCGCCCATACCTCAGGGACTTCTACCGGAAGTAAATAATCGATTTCATCTAAATCAACCAAGATCTCATTCCTCTGATCAATGAATCTTTTTACTAGTTCCAAGGCTGGTTGTTTTTTTACCCTAACGTCAGCTATCAATTCCAAGAAATCACCATATGGAACTTGGTATACCTTCAAATCATCTGTTACGGCTGCCATAATCGGTTTTCCTTCATATGAAAAGCGAATCATCCGCATTCCAGTTTTCCCCCTTCATTCTATTTTCCTTTAACTTCTCTATCTTTTTCCAGACCAATAAAATGTGATCTTCACAAGCTTTTCTTGCTTCAATTACATTTCCAGAGAGTATTTTTTCCAGCAGTTCTTCATGAGTTTGCGCCACTTCCTTTAGATCTCTAAAAAACTTCGGATGAGAAATGGTTAAAAACCGCCTGATTTGTCCATCGATAAGTTGCCAAATACGGTAAGAGGTATCTCTTCCAGACAACTGAATTAGCTTTTGATGAAACTCCATATCACATTCGATCAATTTGTATAAATCACTTTCCGACGCTGCTTCTAACATACGCGATACAGATGCCTTAAGGTCAAGTTCATCTTCTTCTCGCATCATGTAAGTGGCATTTTCTACTGCATTCTTCTCGATTAGGCTGCGTAATTCGAACAGTTCTTTCATCTCCTCGATTGAAATTTCCGAAACGAAGGTTCCAGTATGCTTAACCATCTTTACTAACCCTTGTTCTTGAAGCCTCTGCAGAGATTCTCTCACTGGTGCCTGACTAGAATTAAATTGTTTCGCAATTTCTAACTCAACCAATCGATCTCCTGGCTTTAATTTTCCTACGATAATATCTGTCCGTAGTCTACGACAAATAATTTCGGAAACAAGTTCTTTGGAAGTACCGACATTCATAATCATTCCTCTTTTCTCCTCATTAACATTGACTATTCAGTAATGTTTCATTTCTTAGACCACTAGCGTATTTCATTAATTCTTCTTCTGAAGTATCTGGTGTGACCTCTGAGACAATTCGGCCACCGTGCATGACTAGAATCCGATCACAAATTTCTTTAGCCTCTTTAAATTCTGAAGTAATCAAGATGACACTCATTCCCTCATCAGACCATTCTCTAATAAGTTGATGTATTTCTTTTACAGATCGCATATCAACACCATGAGTAGGCTCATCAAGAATTAGTATTTGTGGTTTTACCATCATCCATTTTGCCAGTGCAACCTTTTGCTGATTTCCACCACTTAAACTTCCAACTGGGTCGTGAATATTATTGAGTTTGATGGAGAGTTTGGCTACATAATCATGGACTGTCTTTTCGCTTCCTGTTCTAAGAAAGCCTAGTCTATGCAAGTGTTTATACGAAGGAAGTAACATATTATGTCTAATGCTCTGCTCTAATATTAAGCTCTCGCCTTTTCTATCTTCTGAGACGAAACCAAGTCCTGCTTTCACCGCATCCTCTGGTCTATTAAACTGTACTTTATTCCCATATAATTTAATAATACCGCTATCATATTTAAGATCACCATATATACTTTTCGCTAATTCACTTCTTCCAGAACCGACAAGACCAGTTATTCCTAAGATTTCTCCATGGAATAATTCAAAGTTTATATCTTTTAACTTTTGCCCCATGTTGAGGTCCGAAACTTGAAGAACTGGATTCTGCGTGCTCTGAACAACCTTATTTCGTGTTTGAATTTCTTGTGGTACACTTTCTTGGCCGAGCATAACCGTTATAAGCTCATCTTCTGCTACGTTTTCTAGATTTATTTCTGCAACCAACTGACCATCCCTCAAGATGCTGGCTTTGTCACAAATCCGTAAAACTTCATCCAATTTATGGGAAACAAAGATTACCCCAACCCCTGACCATTTCAAATCCTCAATGATTTCAAACAGACGTAATACTTCAAAATTACTCAACGATGCAGTAGGTTCATCCATGATGATAAACTTGGCCGTATTCATTACGGATCGGACAATTTCCACCAATTGGCATTGTCCACGACTTAATTCGTGAACAGGTGTAGCTATTGGTATATTAATGTTAAGAACTTGGCAAACCTCTTGATATTTAGCTAATAGATGACCGTAGTTTACCCAGATGGATTTGGACCTTTCATAAAGAAAGAGGTTTTCTTGAACGCTAAGTGATGGGATTAATGACAGTTCCTGATAAATGGTGACGATTCCTTTTCTGCGTGCATCAACGGTACTTTTTAACTGCAGCACCTCTCCGTCCAAAATTACTCTTCCCTCATCAGGTGTGCTTGCTCCAGAAAGAATCGAGATTAGCGTTGACTTACCCGCTCCATTATGACCTAAGAGAGCTGTCACTTGTGTGCTATCAAATGTTAGGCTCACTTGATGGAGCGCTTGAACTCCACCAAACCGCTTTCCCACCTGTTCAATTCGAAGATGAGACATATAAGTCCTCCTTTCCGAAAGACTATTTATTTAACCTTGTAGAAAAGCTCATAAGTTTTCACTAATTCCTCAAATTCACTTGCATTTTCTTTGGTTATCACTTGATAACCCGTGTAATCTTTTACATCTTTTGGCTTCGTACCATCTACCAAATAGTTAAACAAATGAATTGCTGTTTTATAGCCTTGTGCGAATGGATCTTGACCAATTATGGTATGCAATCCACCATTTTTAAGCATTTCGATTTCTTGAGCATTGTAGTCAAAGGCGATTACTTTGACATCTGCTTTTTTATCCATGACAGCTTTTCCTGCTCCAGTATCATTCACTGTTACATAAACTGCTTTTAAATCAGGGTTCGCAGTCAAGAAATCTATTGTCTGTCCATATGAAGTTTGATCTTGTATTTTGTTTTCTACAACACCTACAATTTTAACGTCCGGATGCTTTTCTTTCATATAGTCCGTAAAACCACTCACTCGATCTTGTAATGCTTGGATATTGAAGAAGCCTGTAATGATCGCTACCTTTCCTTTTCCACCGATTGCTTCCGCTGTAATCTCGCCGGCCTTTCTCCCTGCTTCATACAAATTTTGACCGACAAATACAAAGCGATCATCAGCAGTTAACGCTCGCGCATCCGTGTTAAAGGTAGCAACTGGGATCCCTTTTTTACGTGCTTTCTGAATGTAAGGAACAATACTGTCATCCGGTCCAATTACTGCAATTGCGTCATATCCTTTGACAATCGCGGTTTCAATTCCAGGGCCAATAACATCTGTGCTTTGTAGTTTTTCTGCCCCAGCAGGTACAATCCAATCTACTTGAGCATCCAGTGATTTGAGAACAGTGTTTGCCACATTTGCTCCCGCTTTAACATCGTACCAAAAGGGTCCGTTTTCCGCTCCAATCATCGCAATTCTCAAGTGTTTTTTGGGTTTTCCATTAACAGGCTTCACATAACCATCAATTAGTTTTTTTATCGATTCAGGTAATTCAGCAGTCGATTGGGCTGATACACTTTCCTTCGGATTTGTTCCCTCTTGAGTACTACTTGTAGACTCTGGCTGCTTTCCGCAAGCAATTAACGTTGAAACCATAAGAATAACTAGCAAACAGTAAGAGAGTACTTTTTTAAACATAGGAATCCACCTTTCAATATTGTTTTTGAAACCCGATTCTAGTTTGTTCTCGAACGCAGTCGATCCAAAAGAAGCGCAGCTATGATTAATATTCCAAGGGACATGATTTGAAATGATTGAGGAAAATTAAGCATAACAAAGGAGTTGCGCAATACTCCTATCAATAGTGCTCCAATAAGACTTCCAATGACGCTACCTTTTCCTCCTGCCAAACTAGCTCCACCAATAACCGCTACAGCAATGACATACAATTCAGCTCCTTGGCCTGCGACAGGAGTCGCACTATTGACAATACCAGCCTCTATTATCCCTGCGAAACCAGCAAGGAATCCTGATATGATAAAAGCCATGATTTTTACTTTTCCGACATAAATTCCAGAAAGATTAGCTGCCTTTGCATTTCCTCCTACTGCAATTACTTCTTTTCCCCATACGGTTTTGGTATAAAAAATTTGACCTAGGATAACAACCACGATCATCAGAATGATTGGAAATGGGATAATACCAATGTATCCGCTTCCTAAAAAATTCACTGAGTCTGACTTGATCGGAATGTTGTCCCCACCATCCGCTAGTAGAAGAGTTAATCCACTCGCAATGCTCATCATTCCCATTGTCGTTACGAATGAATTTATTTTTAGTTTAACAATGACTAAACCATTAATTAAACCGATTAAACTAGCGAACCCGAGACCCAGAAAAACAGATAACCAAGGGTTAAGTTCATACATTGTCATCATTCTTGCTGTAACCATTGCGGATAAACCAAGCACTGCACCGACAGATAAATCGATTTCTCCAGCAACAATTACAATCGTCATCCCCACTGCCATGATCTCAATCGACGAGATATGAAGTAGAATATTGAGAATATTATCTGGGGATAAAAAGTACTCGGACGCAAAGGACATGATGGTTACCAATATAACCAGAGCGAAAAAGATTCCCAACTCCCCTGCTTTTGAAACTCTAGTTAGCAAACCTAACTCAACTCGAGAAGGAGTACTCTTGTTGATTTCCGTCATTTTCATTTGAGTCATGATTAACCTCCAATCTTCAGTCTTACTTTCATGGACTTTAATCCAGAATGCGATCCATGGAGATACTGAATTTGCAAGAAAAAATTTCCTTAGGTTTTAAAGATCTCAATCCTGTTAATTCGGGAGCAAAAGGCAGATTAAATGCATCAGTAACACATGTGTATGGCTCCAATGAGATACCTGTTCCCCAGTTTGGCTTAAACAATAATAGGAATGGAAAGTTTGGATCTAGCTCATAAACCACCTGTAACCTACGTGTTAAAAAATTAATTTTGCAAAGTCTGTTTCCTGTATCCAGTTTTACAAGCCACCCCCCCATGCTAGGTACGTCACTTACTTTCAAGCCATTCTGAAGTTGTTGACAAATAAGAGATGCTTGAGGCCCCTCAGTCACAAATGCAAGAGAATCAATGGGCCATTCTTCGATCGCAGGGATAATCAATTCCATATTTTGTTCTTCCAATAGGGGGTAAGAAAAGTAGGGATGAAATCCAAGAAAGAATGGTGCTTCATGTGTATCTTCATTAATAACCTTCCCTTCTATCAATAGCTGTCCGTTCTTCAAACGATAGGTGAGGGTAAAGATGTATTGATGAGGGAAATACAAAAGGTCAGGGTGTTTTTCTAGATCAAAAACAGATGTAACGAATGCGCCCTCCTCTTCGTACGCTCCCATTTCTACTACTTCCCATTCTTTATGGCACAAGTCGCCATGAAGATGATGAGGTTCCTCGTTAATTGGGAAATGGTAATCATTCCCCCGGAATTCCATCTTACCGTTAAAAATTCGATTAGGCGGGAATAAAACAGGAATTACATATTGATAGCATGCATGTCTTGATATTTCAAACTGTTCTATCTCACTCGGATACATCATGAGAGACTCATTATCAATCTGCAATCGAAATAGATTATTTCCGACTGATGGAAGAATTTCCGCTTCGCATCTGGTTTCCTCATCTATAAGGACGATGGAGAGCAAGTTCCCCCTTTTCTTTTCAATAACTTGGTATCTCCCCAATTTTAAACACCCCCTTAACGTTAGCGATAAATTATCGATAATACAGTGTAGTTAAAAACGAGTTCAAACACCTCGTTTAAATAGTTACCATACAGAAGAATCCTCCGTTGCCCCCGAACCTGTCAACAAAAAGGAATCCTTACTAAACAGACTATAAACTGGTCCCTCCTTTGGTGGATGCTGCTTAATGACCTCTTCTACGATGTCAAGTCCAATTCCTGGCCTGTCACTTAACGTAACAAATCCATCTATGGGAATCAGTGGATTGTCTACAATAGTGTCTATCCACGGACATTTTTCCACATCGCAAGGGAAGTATTCTTGGATTACAAAGTTATTTAAAGTAATATCCACTTGCATCGTGGACGCCGTATGTACAGGACCACTGGCATTATGTGGTGCGACTCCAACATAATGCGTCTCTGCCATAGCAGCAATTTTCTTCAGTGACAAAATGCCACCACTATGACTTAAGTCGGGTTGAATTATTTCAACCGCTTGTCGGCTAAGCAAATCACGATAATGATATAAACTGTAACATCTCTCCCCTACCGCAAGGGGGATATTTACATGATCGGCGACTTTTTTTAAAGCTTCATAGTTATCTGGTGGTATTGGCTCTTCATAGAAAAATGGATGAAACGGTTCTAGTGCCTTCGCTGTTTTTATCGCTGTGCCAACATTAAATCTGCCGTGCCCTTCGATTAACAAGTCTACTTTTGGGCCAGCCACTTTTCTGACTGCTGCTACACACTCTATTGCATATTCTAGATCTTCATGGGATATTTCTCGACTAGCAATACGGAACGGATCCCATTTAAAAGCCTGAAACCCTTTTTCGATCAATTGCCCCACTTTTTCCGCATGCTCCTGCGGAGTAGTTAAACCAAAATACCAACCGTTCGCATAAACCTTAAGCTTGTTTCTTACTTTCCCACCTAAAAGCTGATAAACTGGTGTCTTATATTTCTTCCCTACAATATCCCATAACGCCTGTTCAATTCCTGAAAGGGCAGTCATATCAACAGGTCCTGTACCCCAATATCCATCTCTGTAAATTGTATTCCAAATTTTTTCAATATCATTCGGATCTTGACCGATTACGTAACGTTTGAAGTCTTCAATTGTTGCCATAACTGACTTATCTCTTGTCTCTAACGTACATTCACCAACTCCTGTAATACCGACATCCGTATACAGTTTTACAAATATCAAATTTCTCCAGTTAGCATCCACAATAAAACACTGTATATCGATAATCTTCATTAAACCTACTCCTTTTTATTTCTAACTAACGACCTTTATGGTAATATACCTTGAACCGTATATCCTCCATCTACCATAATTGTCGTTCCCGTAATAAACGCCGCTTCATCAGAAGCAAGATAGACGCATGCCTGAGCAACTTCCCTTGGTTCGGCAACTCTCCCTATCGGATGAATATTTTGAAAGTCTTTCCAAGCCATCTCGGGGTCATCCGTATGATTTTGCAAATGCCTTTGTAAAATTGGCGTATTGACTGTCCCTGGTGCTACTGAATTACACCGAATACCTTCCTTGGCAAATTCAATTGCAGTGGCTCTCGTCATCGCTTCTATGCCCCCTTTTGCCGCAGTATAGGCAATCAAGTTTGGATGACCTGTGTGTGCAGTTACTGAACTGATATGGATAATAGATCCCCTCCGCTGAGTTTTCATGATAGGGAGAATATATTTTGTACAGAGAAACACTCCTTTCAAATTCACATCTATCACTCGGTCCCAATCCTGTTCATGCATTGTTTCACTCGTACCATACAACTGAATTCCTGCACAATTCACCAAGATATCCACCTGTTTGTACTTATTCAATGCTAACTCTATCATTTGCTTTACTTCCCTAGAATTAGAAACATCTACTTTTAGGGCTAATGATTCACCTCCCTTTCCCCGAATCAACTGCTCTACTTCCTTGATATTTTCTTCATTTTCACCGGCAACCACAACAACTGCACCTTGCTTGGCGAACTCCTCACAAATCGCCCGTCCTATACCTGTACCTCCTCCTGTGATTATCGCCACTTTTTGCTGTAACCTGTTCATACTATCTCTCCTTTAGATATAACATTCGTTCACCTGGAACCATCATTTTGAACTTCTGTCCGGGGTAATTGGAGAAGAGGTAATCCACTACATATGCCGGATTCTCTGTATTGAAGTGAAAAAGATCATAATGAAAAGGAATGAATAAATCGGCTCTAATTTCTACAACTAAATCAGCCGCTTCTCTATAATTCATGTTTCCGGCAATCCCTTTACGTAAGCGTTTACAGTCCCTCCCGTTAATAGGAAGACATGCAACATCAATAGAAAATTGCCCTAGAATATCAGGTAACTCTGGAAAACTAACGGTATCCCCAGCATGGTAGAATGTGCATCCGTTCAACTCGATAACATAGCCCAAGAACTGATGATGACCATATTCATCTAACAGGAATTCTTCATGTTTTGCAGGTATGGGATGTATGCGGATACCATCGAGCTCAATAACTTCATCAATTTTTGCAGGGATAATTCTCTCTAGTGGTACTCCGGTATTTTGCACTAATAATACGTGTGGCGATGGACAGATGAAAATAGCTTTATCTGAATGCTTGGCAATGGGGCCGATCGAAGTTGGATCCAGGTGATCAAGGTGATGATGGGTAATGAGAACCAGCGTGGCGTTCGAAACTTCTTCTGGATGGAGTGGTGAGATAAAGTCTCTATTCCAACTGCCTTTTGGACCGGCGAGTCCAGATTCTTCGACATAATTAGTTAGATATGGATCAAAATATATGATGTGCCCATTGCCCTTTACAACCATACTTTCTTGACCTAAATGCCAGCAGGCTAGCCCCCCTGTCGGGACCATCGTTTGATTAATTTGATTGATTAATTCATTTCCACTACGATAAACACGATTCCCATTTGATTTTCCCATTCATATTTCCTCCAATATTTCTTATGAATGCGTTTAGAATCACTAATACATAATTAAAATTTATAAATTATCGATAATCTATCTATAATTAATTATAATGGATTCTTTTTTTATTAGTCAATATATTTATTTGAATTTTTAAAATTTTAAAAATATTTAGTTTTTCATTCGTAATAAGTATCAATGGTATTCAGAAAGCGACCAACTCAAACCTAAAGTTAGTCTTAACAATGTACATGTAAACCGAGAGACCAACCTCATACTAGAGGTGTCCAGCATGAATAATAAATAAGATAAGAATTCTATCTTCAAGCATAATTCGTTTCTAAGCAACGCAATTTGTCCCCCACCCACCACCTCGCGGTGTAATGGCGACTTTCACTCCTTGGTCGATTGCCCTGCTAATCGCACAAAAGACCGGAAACCCATATCCCATGGAATCCCGGTCTTTTCATTCATTAACTAAGCTTTCTACTGCAACCGCCCATCCCTAAAATGCACAACCTACTTATCCTACTGAGCAATAGCTAATCATGTGTATTCAATAGTATCGTCCTGCCCTATTAAATAAAGTTTGCGATCCATCAACCTTACCGCTTCGCCTTATAAAACTCATGATACAGCTTCATAAGCGCCCGCTTCTCAATTCTCGATACATAAGAGCGACTGATACCGAGTTCCTTTGCGATCTCACGTTGCGTCCGCTCATCGCCGCCAAACTCTAAACCAAATCGCCCTTTGATCACTTCTTGCTCACGCTCATCCAATATATCGAGATTGCGATAAATTTTGCTTTTTTCAATTTTAAGCTGGACTTTATCGACGACATCATCTGCTTCAGTACCAAGGATATCAATWARAGTWATTTCRTTACCYTCTTTATCCGTTCCAATGGGGTCATGAAGTGAGACGTCTTTCCGGGTTTTCTTCAGGGAGCGAAGGTGCATGAGGATCTCGTTCTCAATACAGCGCGCAGCGAACGTCGCTAACTTAGTCCCTTTGTTTGGCTGAAAGCTCTCAATCGCTTTAATCAAACCAATGGTTCCAATCGAAATGAGATCCTCTAAATCTTCACCCGTATTATCGAATTTCTTGAGATTGTGGACACGAAGCGATGTTATTTTACAAGTTGAGAACCAAAACATATCCCATAACTACCTGTTTTGAGATGGGTAGAAGGGTAGGATCTATTATGCTGAGAGAAGGCATTTTTTTAGAAACAAACCTTTATTAAATGATCTTTTTATGATTCTAGGTGATCACTTTCGCCCCCGATCTCCCCTCATAAATAATCAATATGTTTCCGCATACCTCATGGCTTGAGTGGCAGTCGCAGACATTTTGATGTAGTGGTGTTTGTCTAAAAGAATTATCGTAATTAATACTAAAACCCTTTGTTAGATAACGTGCTAAACCACTAGAAGATTGCTCATCTAATGGTTTGTTTGATCTGTTATACTTGTATGAGTTAGTTCTTTATATGAGTTAAACTACCCTATATCTACATTTCCAAAAACATCAAACTACTGATATTATAGGAAAATCTATACTGGGTTGCCGTTTTTGAAGCTTCAAATTCGTCAATGCTATGTGGTCAGTCAATATGCTTATTTTCTAAATCAACCAAATATATCTCATATGAGTCTGCGTGTTCATGTGCAAAATCGTACTCAGCAGAAGACATATAGAAGTTATTAACCGCAGCTTTGACTTCAACATATACAGTCTTTCCATCTCTTTGATATTCCATATCATATATAGATGAATGATTCCGCTCTGCTGGAATATCAGAACTTTCTGATGTCCATCTTAATGTATCGTATATTCCTTTTAGTTTGTTACGTACTAGTCTTTCAGCATGCTTACCATTTTTGCTCTTTGTAACTTCACTTTTCTCTATCGATGATCTTGTTTGCGGTTTAATATAGGTAGATTGATTCGTTTTTACTTTAGGTTCGATTGGATGAACAACTGCTTTCGATAGAGATGGCTCTATATCTGAAGTAGGTGCTACCAATATATTTACTGAATTGTATATTTTATGTCTATTTTGATTCTCCTCAAATTGTTTATTGATGTAGTTCACATACTCATCGTTAAGGAAATAAACTAACGATTTCAATTCAAAATGTTCATCAACAAAGTCATTGAAATTCGAATCATTAATCTTACTACTCAATAGAGCAAAGTTTTTGTTATACAATTCATCTAGATCTATTCCATTATTAACCTTTGAGATTTCTGGGAATTTGTTAGCTATAAAAGATTCCACATCAAAGACAACAGTATTTGATATTTCCTCCTTTTGTGGATTGAAGTTTATAAACTTGTTAATATCCTTTACAAAGTTTTTCTGTTCACTTTGACTATAACCAGCATATTTTAGAAATAAGTTGGCTTTATAGATTTCAAATTTACTTTTAACAAATGATTTTATCGTTTTTATCCAATATGCACTTAAGTCAATATCGTATTCAAAGCCTTTTTCTTTTAATATATCAATATCTAAATCATGATTTTTTAACAAGACAATAAACTGCACAGAATTATCGATACTATTGAACTGGTTGTAATCAATATTGTCTAGTTCTTCTGAGTCATAATTCAAATAAAGCACTTCAGCAATATTTGTGCGTATTGAATTCTTTGATATTTGATTTATTACATCAAGGGAACCAAAGTACTTTTCAACTAGGAATTTTCGACCTTCGCTATCTCGATACAATTCCCCTAATTGATTAGGAATTTCATTACTTGTCGTGTTTGCTACTTGAGCAAATAGTTCCTCTATACATCTTGAAAGTTGTCGCTGATCCATCTCTTGAGTAGAGTCCAAATAAATCAACCAGTTTTTTATGCCCCTTATGAGTAAATAATTTGTTGATACGGCTTGTTCAGCCCCATTATCCACTAGCACAACGTGGGAAACTAAACTCACTCGAATATTATCGATTTTCGTTTTAATATTCGTGTTTTTTTCGCCCCATGCTCTAGCGTAAACAATAAAATCATTAAAGTTACTTTGAAATAGAGCATCGTCCTCATGAGTTCTAATGCTTTCTTCAACGACATGATAACGCTCCTTAAACTCATTAACCCCAAAGACACTATTAAATATTTTAAAACTACCATTTCTCAAAGGAGTTTTCATAATATGATAGTTACCAACGTTAACTTGGATACTACTGCTAAAATAAGACTCTTTTGCTAAGTGATAACTTTTCCCATTATGGTTTTGTGTAAACACCATTCCTTGATTGACAAACTTCTGATATTGCTTGGAATCTTCAAAAGGATTCACATCTAGCTCTGCAATTTCACGGTAAATTTTACCAGATATTTGTCCACTTTGATCTAATTGTGGCAACTTCAGTAATACGTTGTAGAAATCATTTGATTGCAGTTCTGTTATTTTTTCTTTTACCCCTATTTTAACCAAGAATTCTTTTAATTCTTTTTGCTTAATACCCAACTCATCGCCAAGCTCTTTGATATGTTGGATCGTGATCGTTGATGACACACTTGAAATATCTAAACCTGAATAAGCAAATATACATTCATTTGGAGCAAATTTCACTCCATCAATTTCAAACCACTTTGTATTTTCAAAAATGTATTTGATATAGCTTTGTATATAATCCAGATACGATTGTTGTCTATACGCTTGTGTTTTTGCTATAAAGTAAAATGAAACATTCCCTGCATGCTTCTGATTTAGCTCATTTTGCAATGCGATGTCTGATTTTATCCAAAACACAATATCTCTTATAGACATTTTTTCTAATATTTCTTTCAGATTGTCTATAGTATTAAATTCAACCTTGCTGAGCCGTGGATCTCTTTCATCCACTTCACGTCCTGGAAGTTTTTCAGATAAGTATTCTCCAGTAAATATTCTTTTGAATTTATTGTCATTGATGATTTTTTTGCTGATTTCAGGAAATTGAAGTACACCAAGTTTTTCAATAAATATCTTCAAATCAACTTTACTATCCTCATCGATTCCGATTTCATTAATTTTCACAAATGCTTTATATTTATCGTCAATAAATAATTCATCACCAATCGTATTGCCGTATTGTTTATCGAAATATAAATGATTTGAACGTTCAACAGTTTCTTTTTGACTCGGTAAATTGAATCTAATTTCTTCAGGGGGTTGCCAGTTTGGATTTGAAGAATAATTTTCCCACAACCATTTAGTAAATTTCTTAGCCTTTTCATAATCATCAACTGAACTATTCACTGGAGATAAAATAGTTGACAAATCTGCATCTCTAAATCTCAACTGTGGCATTAAGCTCCAACTGCTTCCTGAGTTTCGTGCAATTACTCTCTCAATAATATTTTCATCTGCTAAGTCCTTTTTTATCTTTTCGATATCTTGTAATTGTCTTTTTAGCTCTTCTTCAAATTCTTTATCTAGTTGAGTAATATTAGCCCACTCAGGAATATCGAGCTTCCTGCCACGCACAAAGTACACTGTGTCATTTGCTTTTATAAAATCTTCTTGTGTACTCCATAATAAATCTGGCAACAATTTAGAATCCTTATATTCTTTCCCCCACCAAATAAATGTTTCAATTTTTTCTGATATACCCCAACCATTCGCAGCCCGGTTGATTATCTTGCACAATTCTTCATCACTGTATTTTAATTCAACATTATTTTTCTCAGCGAGGACTTTTAATAAATCATCATTATCTGTCGTAGGCATATATTCTAATAAAGTTCCAAATTCATCACCAATAAAACAATCAGGAAAAGCTGAAGTGATCAATTTGGGGTTATCAGTTATTGAAACAAAATCTCCATTTACCGTGGGAATAACTTTACAAGCCTTCAGTAGTTCCAAGTAATACTTGAATAAATCAAAGCCATTTTCATCCCACAATTTGCTATTCTTATGAGTAGGTGTCAAAGTCTTGATGGCTAATAGTCTATCATTTTGGAATATGAGTTCCTTCTCGCTTATTGTTTTAATAAACTTTAATAAATGCTTAAATACCTCCTTGTTAATTTCATTCAAGGGAACATCATCCCTACTTGTATTTAATTCAAAAGTAGCGTGCATCAAACAATTCAACTGTGTAGGAAAGTTTCTAATTGGGAAAAAGCAATACAATGTATCTCTAAAATAGTCCACTTCTTTGTCTAATGAAATTGCTACCGCAGACCTTATTTTTCTTTTCTCATTTTTTCCCGCATTAATATATGGCTCATCTGGATTTTGGTAGAATAGGTACTTTTCAACGGTTTCTCCTATATGTATCTCAATTATTCTTTTTTCTTTACTTACCTTTTCCACGACTTTATCAAACTCGTCTGTTTTGATAGTTATTTTTCTAATATTCGGAAGGAAAATCAAAGTTTTATAGTCAAATCTATTAATCTGATTCAATATATTCTGCTGGTCACTTTGAAAAGATTCATCGGTTATGATTTTTATTACAGTGTCGTAACTTGTTTCAATACTATCCGCTTCAAATGGGCAATGGAGAACTGGGAATGAAATATTTGGAACGTTCAGCTGCTGTTCTTTAACAATTTCAGATTCTTCAATCAATTTGCTAAATTCTTTATCAGCAAATTCTTGAGAAAAACCAATGTGGAACCCTCCGGAATGAATTTCGATTTGCTTCCCCCAGTTTAATAATGATCGGAAACCTGTTCCCTTATTTCCGATAAAATCATCAGATTTATTGCTAGCAGAACCATGACACAATCGTTTGATAGTTTCCTGTGTGAATACTGTCCCGTTATTAGCTACAGTGAAAACATTATTTTTGTATTCGAGTAGGACATCAACTTCACTCAATGTTGCATTGACTGCAGCATCATCTACGTTCTGCAACAACTCAAGCAACTCTCTACCATGATAATCCGTTTTTCTTTGCCCATCTTCTTTGAAATCTGATTCTAATCTATATTCTTTCGTTTTGTATTCATCGATATATCGGTTTCTTATTTCCTCAACTATAGTCATTTAAATATGCCCTCCATAACAAATCTTTAGCCTATTATATCATTTTCAATTCATATCAGGCTGATTGTATTTAATCTAGAACAATCCAACACACAAAAAATCGCCAGAAGTGCGTTCTGTAAACATTCAACAAATCTAACTCCTAGCGAAAAATCTTTTTCATCCACAACCCTCTTTCAGATTAAGATAAATATCCTAAATTGTCCTTACCACTCATCGTAAAAAAGATTCTCAGGCTTTACTTGCATGACGGTATGGTTATATTTAGCATTAGTATTATCATTATACGCAGAGGTGTCCCTGCACTGAGAGCAAATTTAGGAGCGGTAAACGCAGTGAAGCAGGTTATCCCTTATCGGGAGCCTGCTTCTTCTTTTTAAAACAATACTGCCCTTCTATTCATGTAACTCTCAATCGCCCTTGAATTTCAGCAACACGACGATTTCGATGTGGTTTCGGTGGTGATGGCAGACATTAGATAAAGATGTAGTGGTTTTTACCTTATAAAGATAGTGCTTTTAATCCGACTTGAACTGATGATTTCAGATCTCTGTGATGAGTGTGGTTGATTGTGATTAGATGTGTATTACATTTTTCCATAAAACTGTACGACCACTTTTATTCAAATATCTGTTTAATTATTAGTCTTTCCTGTCCAACAGTGAGCAACACTCCACATGTGTTGAGATGACAGGGAGTACAAATCTAAACCGAAGGAATGGTATTTGCTCTAAGTTATGCTTATAATAAAAAATCACATCATAAAGTAATTGGCTTTCGTTCAGGAGAGCAACCACAATTGAAACTTTCTCATTGATCTCTTCTCTTCTTACATAAAAACCTTTGAGTTGTGTTAAGAGGATTGGTGATAGCACACATTCACTTTGTAAATTGGTACAGTGTTGAGTTTTCTAACACTTTAAGATATGAATCTATAAATCTTTTTGTTAAATCTTTTTGTCTTCCTTGAACTTCAATACCAAAACTATCATCACGACTATGATTGTATAATTTAAAGTCAACAAGAACCCTCGCGCTTTCATTTTGGTGATCAAGTAGAAATGCAGATGCCGTTAATGGTATGTTATGTAATCTTAATTCAAAATTCTTCCTAGCTTCTAAAGAAAGAGCACTGTACAACTGACTAAAATTTTCAATTGCATTATTTATCCTTGATATTATTTCTGTGGTATCCTGTCCTAAAAAAAGTGAACTATGCTTAATTACAGGAGAAGAAGGGTCAATAAGAACGATAGTTACCTTTACATCGTTTTCTAGATACTTTTTAATTCCCGAAATAATATCACCAATACCAACTCCATGAGCCAACCAAAAACCAACATAAACAATGCTCTGATTCGCTCTACTTAAGTATTCTTTCTGTGTTCCATGATCTTTAAATTTTGCATATGCCTTTCTTGAAGAAAAGAAATTAATTCCGCCAGCAAGTGAAAATTCTTTAGAAAATCTAAGCATTTTATATATACCAGGAGTTTTGCCCCATCCAAAATATGCTTTTTGGAAAAGTAAAATTATAATTGCTCCAAGTATACTTCCTATTGCACCTATAACAATTTCTCTCATTAGAATCTCCTTCCCACTAAAACAAAGTATCGTCCCCAGTTTGGAAAGATTTTCGAGAATAATTTATCAAAAAAACCAGATAATTTAAGGTCACCTATTTCAGTAATAACCTCTTTCTCTATTACTTCAATTTGATTCTTAAGGAGTAACTTTGTCAAATCCTTCATATCCCAATTTTTTTGATACCCATACTTCCATACACTAAGATTCTGTTTTACAATCCGTTGTAAATTTACAAATGAGTATTTATTTGACGTAGTAATGTACAGGATTCCACCTTGTTTAAGCAACCTTGATATTTCTGTTAAGGCTGACTCAATATTTTTTACGTGTTCGAGGCTTCCACTACATATTATCAAATCTGCACTTTTACTAGACATTTCAGTTTTTGTAAGGTTCGAATACATAAACTTAATGGGTAAATCACTTAACCTCTCTTTTGAAAGATTTATTGCTTCTATCGAAAAGTCAATGCCTGTAATTTGGCAATTTACTTTTCTATATAATTCCTCACTTAAGTAACCACCCCCACATCCTAAATCGATAACATTCCAATTATGCTTAGGTTTTACTTTACTTAATAGCATTCTGATTTTAAATTGGGCCTTTAACTTTCTAAGATCTTTCTGAGAATAAGTATCACCTTCCCATACTTTGTCCCAAACCTCAGGACTTTCCCTATAGCTCTTCACAAATATTTCTCCTTTGGGATAGTCTTTTTTTCCTAAATGCATTATTCTACAATGTATTACAAATTCCTCTAATAAATATGATATAGGCTGTACTTTTTAGTTGAATCTTTATAAAAGAACTAGAGAAGGTCCATACCAAAAGTCATCATAAAGAAGTTTGTTTACATACTTGCCCTATATTTACAAATATTTCTCCCCAGTAAAAAAAGAGAAAAAGTAGAGGAGAAGCAGGAGTGGATACCTGAATTTCGCTCTGCTTTCTACATTGTTTGAGGTAAATATTTGAATATAATTAACAAGCATCCTTTTTGAAGAGCGGTGCTTTTTTATTTTGACTAAGAACGAGATGTATACTTAGCATTGTCATTCCTTTTGTTAAGATTTGTACTCCCTATCGACGTGTTTACAAAAAAATGAAGCGGATATTACCCGCTCCATTGTGTATACACCAATACATCTCAACTGTTAGTCTTCCCTAACCAACAGTGAGCAACACTCCACATGCACCGTATGCGGGAATATATTACTCAATACTGTACTTTAACATCCCCAATACTCGAGTTATTCACGGTTGATAAGAGAGGCTTAACATGTTGGTGGCCTCAAACATAACTAATATCATCACCTATCTGATCAGTGACATATTGGCAAGCCCTCTGGTTACATACTTATGTACACAGCAAAGAGATCCAATCCACAGATAACTGAGTGATTGAATCCCATTTAGTAAATACATAAAATAAACTCTACCGCTTCGCCTTATAAAACTCATGATACAGCTTCATAAGCGCCCGCTTCTCAATTCTCGATACATAAGAGCGACTGATACCGAGTTCCTTTGCGATCTCACGTTGCGTCCGCTCATCGCCGCCAAACTCTAAACCAAATCGCCCTTTAATCACTTCTTGCTCACGCTCATCCAATATATCGAGATTGCGATAAATTTTGCTTTTTTCAATTTTAAGTTGAACCTTATCGACGACATCATCTGCTTCAGTACCAAGGATAATAAGTATTTCATTCTCAATACATCTGGCAGCAAATGTAGCCAGCTTCGTTCCTTTGTTCGGCTGAAAACTTTCAATTGCTTTGATCAACCCAATGGTTCCGATGGAGATCAGATCTTCTAAATCTTCACCTGTGTTATCGAATTTTTTAACAATATGAGCAACCAGCCTTAAATTGTGTTCAATCAGGAGATTGCGCGAAATTGCATTGCCCTCTGCCATTTGCCTAAGGTGTCTTTCCTCTTCTTCCTCTGTTAAGGGTTGGGGAAATGCGTTGTTCTTAACATACGATACAAGGAGCATCAATTCCTTGAAAAATAACGCGACCATAGTAAACAAGCCCGGCACAGCAGTCACCC
Source organism: Paenibacillus sp. P5_B5 (assembly GCF_056400365.1). Taxonomy (NCBI): domain Bacteria; kingdom Bacillati; phylum Bacillota; class Bacilli; order Caryophanales; family Paenibacillaceae; genus Paenibacillus; species Paenibacillus sp. P5_B5. The sequence goes on along the minus strand of NZ_JBFULK010000004.1, from coordinate 293,561 downwards.
CCTGAGAAGTTCGCGCCCGCATTGGTCTTCAAAGTGCACTTTGAAGGGAGCATATGCGGAGATTACTCTCATTGTATGTAGGCAATTGCCTAGATGTGCATGTACGGGGCAATTAAGTCGCCTCGGTAGTGTTCAAGTGTTTTGAAGTAACAACTAAATAGCTTTCTCTGCGGTCGCTAGCCTTCCATATGGAGAGGAGGTGACTGCGAACCCGTATTAGCTTACTAACCTTTGGAGAACGACCTTCCCATGCTACCAGTGTTAATCAAAGGAAGATCTATGCAACAACCTGTTCTCAGTATTGATGTTGCTAAAGACATAAGCGTAATTGCAGCTTTCTCCGCCTATAATTCCATTGTCTGTAAACCATTCTCTTTCCCCATAAACCACAAGGCGTTTCTGCTGCACTTCCCTTATTAGAGCATTTAGAAATGATGACTGACCAGCATCCCTATGTGGTTTTGGAAACAAATACAACTACTACTAACCTCTTGTCTCTTACTTTTCTTCCATGGGTTATCCCGTTGTAGTTCTTAATCCATATCTTAATTATCAGTTGAAAAAGAAAGCACCATGCAACCCTGTCTGAACTGTAACCCGAGATATGGATACTTTGAAAAAAGTAACCCTTATTGACTTTGAAGTAGAAATTTTAGAACAAGCCACGGATATTTTTTATAAAGAACATTATCCTTCTATGAAAATAGAAAATGTAATAAAACAGTCATTACGGGATTCTATAATCCAGGAGAAGTGGAGTTTATAGCTAACTATTTTATATCAGTAAAGCCTGAATCATTAAAACAAATTATCCAAGATAGAGTAGGGAATCTCTTAAATCACTATCAAAAAATATAAATCAGCATGCAGATCACAATACTGTAGAGTATGCCGATGGATGAAAGTAATTCCTATGATATCGAGATTAATAGGTATTCTTTTATAGAAGTAAAAAAAGAGAGGGGGCTACGCCCCTCTTTACTATTTCCGCCAATACATCTCAACTATTTGTTCGTCCGCACCAACAGCGAACAGCACTCGCATGACTCGTCTGCCTATCTTTCAACTTCCTTGAGCGATACTGTCACATCTCTTTTCGTACCATTAATATTAGACACTCCACATGTCTGGTGTGCTGCAACAAAATCAAATCAATACAAAAAAACGGCATCTCTGCCGTTTAAGTTTAAGGTGTGGTGGAGAATAGGGGGCTCGAACCCCTGACCTCTTCGCTGCCAGCCCTTCTCTTCTTTATTCATCTACTCCTAAACATGATCTCCAATGACATGCCTCTGACTGTAAATGACTTATCTGGATAGTGGCTGGCAATCGTCCCGATCCCATGCCCAATGACAAACACCTTATCGAAGGATGAATTATAAAGGTCGATTCCCTGCAGTTTTTCCATCACCTAACTGAATTAATGATGAAAAATTAGTCCTATATGCAGCAAACTAAGATGAAGAAGCACTAGACCAGATGGCATATCCCTGCAGAATCCATGTGACGCTCCAGAACCCGAGCAGAATTGGCGAAGGTTCCCCGTTAGGGATAATAAAGAAGACGATTTGGAACGGGATCATCGCTACGTAGTACAATCCAACGAAAAGCGGCGCCATCCGACGCCATCCCGTCAACGATCGCGCAACGAACACCGCAATCCCCAGTGTTATCATACCGACTCCAACCAGTAATGCACCTATGGGATAAAAGAACTCCATCTCATACCCTACGACGTATTTTGACAAAGCAGCTGCCAGATAAGAACTTACCCCCAGTAGGCTGATAGACGTGCCAATGAGTCCGACCCGTCTCATCCGGCCGCTCCCGCTGGCACGGAGTACGAGCAGGCCCAGTGGTCCGCACGCCAAGCCCAGCAACATTGGGATAGGTATCAATAAATCGCTGACTATTGAAGGTACCGCCTGTAATTGTTCGACGCTCACAAGTACTACCCACAGCAACCCGCCGATGAGGCACGCCAGGCCAGTGAAGCGAATGCGCCCCGCTGATACTGCCAGACTTGCTTGGTTGGATGGCTGGTCATTACTAACCATAAAAATCACTCCTTCGTTTTGAAGTGGGGAAACGTATCGGTTATGCCATTATTAAATCGAGCGGGCAGATTATAATCATGTGATCGGTGTGGTCAAAGTACCAATTGTACGTTGAAATATGCATACGCGGAGATTACTCTCATTGTATGTGGACAGCTGCCTAGAAGTGCATGTACGGTAATTGGACCACACAACTAAATAAAGCCGCCAATTAATTGGCAGCTTTTTCTTCAGTCTCAAACTGTGCTCCTCGCAAAGATTTCCTAAGAATCTTACCTGAACTGTTCTTAGGTAACTCATTAAGGAATTCTACGAGCCTCGGTATTTTATACTTCACTAATTTATCTTGAAGAAATTGTCTAACTTCCTCTACAGATAAAGCTTCTTCCTTCTTGACCACATAGGCTTTAACAACTTCACCGAGCAGTTCGTCAGGCACTCCGATAACCGCTGCTTCGACAATAGAGGGATGTTGATACAATATTTCCTCGACTTCTCTTGGATAGACATTATAGCCGCCCACAATAATCATATCTTTCTTTCGATCCACAATATAGAAATAACCTTCCTCATCCATTGTGGCTAGATCACCTGTATATAACCAACCATCCTTGATGGCTAGACTTGTTTCCTCTGGTTTACCTAAATAACCTTTCATCACATTAGGTCCTTTGACAACCAATTCGCCAATCTCCCCGCGGGGAACTTCAACGCCTTCACTATCAACGACCTTATTGATTACACCCGATATATCAGTTCCGATTGATCCTGGTTTACGTTTATGACGTGGATTGAACGTTGTAACAGGAGAAGCTTCCGAGAGTCCGTAGCCTTCTCGTATTTCAACTTGAAATCTTTCCCCAAACTTCTCTAACAATGATACAGGCATAGGTGCTCCACCTGAAACAGTCTGCCGTATCGAAGCAAAATCAGCAGCACTAGCATCAGGAAGCTGCATCATATAGTTGTACATGGTCGGAACGCCTGCGAATATCGTTGCTTTTGTTTCCCGAATGGTATTAATCACATCTATAGGACTGAATTTAGGAATAAGGATCATTGACGCACCACAAGCGATGGAAGCATTCATACAAACTGTCATGCAGAAAACGTGAAACAAAGGTAGAACAGTTATAATCCGATCCTCTTGCATCATTTCAAATAATTCACAGCAGGCAGCCGCATTCGATGATAAGTTCTTATGTGTCAGCATGGCTCCCTTAGGATTCCCTGTAGTTCCTGAAGTAAATAGAATAACTGCCACATCATCTTCATCCACATCCGGAAGCTCATCAGGAGTGTTCATTTCACCCAGTAACATGTCAATTGATAGCTCGCTTTCTACAGGCTCAGCATAAATGATGGATTCCAGATCTGTTAGCCCTTCCTTTAAACCACTAAGTAACGGATGTAAGGCAGAATGAGCAACTACCATCTTAGATTTACTGCTAGTAAGTATGTATGACAATTCTCTTGAGCTAAAGGTTGGATTGATCGGTACGACGACTGCACCAGCACGCATTACACCATAGTAAGCGATTACAAAACTTGGTGAATTACCAAGTATTAAAGCAACAATATCTCCTTTATCAATACCCTTAGCAGCGAGATTATGGGCGAATCGATCCACTTTCTCATCGAGCTCTTGATACGTAACTTGTTCATTTTGAAAATAATAAGATAAATTATTCGGATGATTGAGTGCGTTGTTTTTAAGACTAAGACTTAAATTCATGTTCACATTTCCTCCTCTTTTTCAAAACAATGAACAATTTTAAATCTATTACAATTTTTACATAATAAGGATGTATCTTTAATATCGTAACGCTAGATTCAACGATCGTCAAGTTCATTTTAGAGTCGGCTTCATCACCTTCAAGTCCTTGTATTTTTAATTCCTAAGGGATATATTACTGTAAACTGTATGATCAATTTGATTCACGAAATGGAAGAGAAATATTATGATTTATCATGTAACTTACCTATCAGGTGGATTAAGGGTTAAGGGCTATTTAGGGATCCCGAATGAATATGAGCTATCTAATTCCGCCTTAATCCAATTACTTCAACAGTTCAATGGTTCATTGGAACTCCCAATAAAGAAGTTCGCAGATTCAATTCATCAGCACCAGGTAGACGTCCAATCCGTCAAGCTGCCTGCACTTATTTACTGCCGAGGTGGAATTGGTAAGGTCGGCATGGTTAAGACACAGTGGATAGAGCAATTCGCGAGTTATGGCTATATTGTCTTTGCCCCTTCCTATCGCGGGACTGAAGATGGGGACGGTAAGGACGAATTTGGCGGAGCTGACAATGAAGATGTTCTTGCTGCCTATCGATTGCTCCAAAGCTTGCCATTCGTGGATTCGGATCAAATATCGGTGATGGGCTTTTCTCGGGGAGCCATTAATGCAGCACATATGGCTGCACAGTCCGTCGGCATTCACAAGTTAATCCTGTGGAGCGGCGTATCAGACATGGCAACGACCTATGAACAGCGAATTGATTTACGAAGAATGCTGAAGCGTGTAATTGGAGGCACGCCTGCCAAATTACCGGATTCATATCTATATCGTTCACCAATACACATGGCAGAACAGATCCATTGTCCAGTACTTATTATGCATGGGACACTTGATATTCAGGTGGATTACAGTCAGGGCCTTAATATGTATAACCAAATGTGCGAACTAGGTGCTAATGTGGACATGCACACTTACGAAGGTTATGGTCATCATTTTCCAGCTCCAGTTCATGATCAAGCAGTAAGACGAATGTTCGAATGGATTGAGAATGATAGCAATCAAGAATAATCTTTAGCCGCTTGTGAGAACATAATGAAGAAGAAACTATAATTAAGAAGAAGCTTTCATAAAGCTTTCATACACACAAAAAAGCAGGAGCTTCCGCCCCTGCAATTTATATTTCATTTCATTGTGATTTCTTTAGACTTTAGGCTTGTCTTAGAAATATCGAGCAGCTGAAACATATCGTGTGCTCCAGTAACCTTTGTTCAAATCTCCTGTTGTCACACCATATACTTTACCTGTTGTATTGTGAATGAACTTTCCATCACCCATATAAATACCAACATGTCCAATTTTACCCGGAGTTTTAACACTTAGGAAAACTAGATCTCCTTTTTTCAAATCACTCTTAGCAACTTTCTTGCCTTGCTGATATTGTGCATTCGCTCCCCATTTCACATCGACCCCGATATGTTTAAGCGCATATTTGGTAAATGAAGAACAATCGAATATCAGATTACTAGGATCGTTCTTACCATAAACGTATTTAACTTTACCCTCTAATGATTTAGCAAAATTAATTAGCTCGTCCGCTTTTTGCTCCGATGTCATTGAATTTGTACTTGCTGTTGTTTGCGCTTTGGTGCTATTCACATCTGTCGCAGCAAATGCAGTAGTTGGCATAATCAAAGCCGCGCTCATCACAACACCAAGAACTAGTTTACTCAAAGATTTAAATTGTGTTTTCATTGTTGTTGCCTCCCTGAGTACGTATTTGGTTTCTGTCACAACTATAACACAGCCCAAATCGTCATTTTCCTAGCCCGAAGGAGTCAAACCCGCACCATAACTGAACAAACACTACCTTATTAGAAAACCATTAATATCTCATGATAATCTACTAACCTACTGCTCATACATTAGATTTATAAGCGTTCTCTTTGTAAGAACTCCTCGATTTCATTGACATTCTCGAACACCTCAAGAAGACTTAGATCAAGTAAATCTGCGTGATTCCCTTCCCCAAAGCAATCCTCAATCAACCTTCTGTAGACTTGTCCAAAATGAATAATAATCGCTCGTTTATGTTCGATAGAAGCATCCATAAACAAACCTTTAACAGCTTCTGTAAAGGCTATCATATAAGACCTTGGTTTATATTGATGTGAGATAATCACAGCCCCTGAATCTTCATGTTGATTACAAATACCTAGAATGAATGCAGGACTATTGGTTAAACCACAGCCCATGTACAGAATATAAGGATGATCATTGTTATAAGAACTACTTTGTAGCTGCGCCTCGACCAGATATTTGCCATTTACCAGAGCTTCTGTCTGAATAAAATCATTGATTTCTTGCTCTAGCTGAATCCTATTTCCTTTGATCATCTACTATACCTCCAATTTTTTCGTTCGTCCCGTATCTAATTTGAACGCAACAAAGCTTAAAGTAAATAAGAGTATAAACCCACCAATTAAAGCTCCTATCGCAACATCGATACTAAATCGATCAATTATCCAGCCCGTTGCTAGGGGTAAGAGAGCACCCCCGACTCCACCTGAAGCGATTAGAATGCTTGTAGTTCGCTCTGTTCTTCCTTGAAGAACCCTATTAGCAAATATGAGAGCGATGGCAAAAATACCTGACATCAATAATCCAACGATCATGATGACCATAAAAGAAGACCAAATCTTCGTAGTAAAACCAATCGTAGCAAAAATGATTAACGAACCAAGAGTGCTCCATAATACGTAATAAGCATATTTAATCTTTTCTGCAATAGCACCTGCAAAGAATCTACCGATTGCCATCGTAATCCAGAAGAAAGTGATACTTAGTGAGGCTACAGCAGGCGAAAGACTTAACCGATCGGCCATGATAACAGGAACGAAATTAACAATACTCATTTCCACCCCCACATACAATAAGAAGAAAGCAATAAATACAATTAATATTTTTATTTCTGGTTTAGAATATTTGCTTGGAGTTACCCTTCGTACTCCATTCGCTGACTTTGCAATTAAGAGATCAAACTTTCCTAAAGGTAATATCGCCCACCCAATAGCCAAAGCAAATGCGGATATCCCAATGAATATAAATGACAGCTGCCACAAACCCATAATAATTAGCCAACTGCAAATTAACGGCATGAGTAACGCACCAACACCGAACATAACCTCGATTCGGCCCATCGCTACAGCTCTCTTATCTCCCATAGACTCAATTATGAGTGCACCTACGACTGCTTCGACTGCGCCAAACCCAAAGCCTGCAGCAAAGCCTATTACATACATCCAGTTCCAGATTGGAAGGAAACCATAAGCAATTTCCGATACAGCTAAGCATCCTAGAAGAAATACAATTGTGCCTCTCTTACCTAATTTACTAGACAACCATGGCACAGCAAGCACACCAAATAGAAAGCCAGCAAATTGAGTAAACACTAGCTGTCCACCAACACCATAGCTTATTTCGTAATGGCTTACGATCTCAGGCAATACCGCACCAATCACAACATGTGCGAGTCCTATTAATAAATAGGATATACATCCTAACCAAAACAGCCGTTTCATTATTCCACTTCCTCTTCAGTCTTTATTTTGACTCCACCCAGCGCAAACGAAGATCCTTAGTAAACCAGAGACGATAACAGAGTAGACTTAGAATGATACTTGTAATTGCCGCTGCCGAAGTAATAGCAAACATAATTAAAATCTGATAGCGCACTGCTTCAACCGGATTTGCTCCAGCTACAATCATACCGGTCATCATACCCGGAAGCTGTACAAGCCCTACAGTCTTCATACTATCAATTGTAGGAATCATGCTGGATTTAACCGAACGTTTAAGAGATACTTGGATCGCCTGCCTAGTTGTTGCACCTAGCGATAACAAAGTTTCAATTTCTCCGCGCGATGACTCCACTTCTCGGTTCATTTGGTTCAAAAATAAACCCGATACGATCATGGCATTACCGATGATCATGCCGCTCATTGGGATGATGTATTGTGGAGTTGGATCGATAATATGGAGTCCAATGAATAAGCCCATCGTCAAAACTTCAGTTGCAGCGATAGCGGCTCCAATTCGCCATAATACACCCTTCAAGCTCTTGCCACGCTTAGCTGCATTCCAAGATGCGATCGAAATCATGAATAATGGTATAAGAAACAAGAAAATGGGGTGATCTGTATTAAATACAAATTGTAAGACATAACCCATGATAAGCAGTTGAACTGCCGAACGAATTGTACCAACAACAATGTCTTTCTCAAGGCCTAGCTTTTGCCAAACAGAGACTAGCACCGTAATCATAATAAAAATGAGTGTAAACGATAAGGCAACTATAGACATTCTGCGTCTCCTTGCTCAACCATATGTAAATATTTCCTTCCTAGCACCGAGGAAGGATGAGCGAAGAATGAGGTACTACTAACATCCTCCAGCAGCGTTCCATCACCGATAAACCAGATCCGCTCGCTTAATTGGCGAGCCTGTTCGATATCATGCGTCACCCAAATTTGTGTAGTTCCTTCAGATTGATGCCAATGCTTAAGGAAATTCTCTACTGCCTGCTTGCTCTGTGAATCAAGTGAAGCTGTTACTTCATCTAAAAGAATAATTTCGGGTCGCAATAAAAGAGAGCGTACCAAGGAGACTCGTTGCTTCTCTCCTCCTGATAGCAATTCAGCATTCTGCTTCCAGTCCAAATAATCAAGTCCGAGCTGCTCCATAATTTGAAGTGCAAGCTGTTGATCAAACAAGGTGCGATGCAAATGACTGACTGCCTTCAGATTATCATCTACAGTCCCTGGCAGCATCACTGCTTGCTGAGCCACATAACAAACCTTCATTCTCCATTTCCTTATGTCCCATTGATCTGAGGGAATATTGTGTAAGCGAATTTGCCCACTATCAGGTAAATCAAGCATAGCAAGAATCCGTAGCAACGTACTTTTACCTTGCCCAGAAGCCCCTAATACAGCTATCAATTCATGCTTATTAACCTGCGTAGATACATTCGAGAATAGAGATAACTTGTCTCCAACCGTTCTCGTCTTGGTAAGATTATGAATACTTAATAGAGATGTCACTTCATCTGTACTCCTTTACTTGATTCCATAATCATTGATCCATATTATATCATTTACACTTTTATATTCACTCGAAAAGTTGTAAACTACAATCATAAACCAAATAGGAGTTGATAGCCATGTCCCGTAGTTTATCAAGAAAACAACGTGATAAACAAGCTCGTAACAAAGGGTATGACCTGAACGCAATGAAACGAAGTGGTACACAAATCGCTTTTAACACAACGACCAAGACAACCAAGACCAAAGCCGAACTGCTTATGCAGCACAAACACAAAAAGCTCGATCTCACCGACAAATACGGAGATGATCGAGCTTTTATGTATCTTGTAAGGAACAATGTAAGGTACTCCTATTTATCTTGCTAACCGTTTAAGAAGATATTGATCTACCATTTCAGCCGTAACTGCTTTGTGCTTACAAATCTCCGCATAAAAATATCCACTATCACGAATCGTTCTTACCTGTGTTACATAATCAATTTGGACAAGGCCAAATCGTTGACTTAATCCTTCCTGCCATTCAAAATTATCAATTGTCGACCAGTGATAGTATCTCTGCACAGGTATACCTTCATCCCTTAATCGTACAATTTCCCGAAGATGATCATAAATAAACTTAGCTCGTTTCTCATCCTTTTGATCACAAATGCCATTCTCAGTAATATAAATTGGAAGCTGGTATTGCGCGAATACCTTCTTACATATTCGGTATAATCCCTCAGGATATATCTCCCAGCCCATGTCATTCGTATCCGCCCCTTCCTTGACCAGTTGCTTAGCAAATACCAAGAGTGGATTCCATGTGAATTCAACGATATCACGCGAATAGTAATTAAGGCCGAAGAAATCACAATAGAGCTCGTTTCTCTGTGTTATATATTGTTTACCGCTGTGAATAGGAAATTTATAATTACCTCGGATCATTCCTTCTAGAAATAAGGTGTGAAAGGTATAATCGGTTAATTTGCGAGAAAGGATTGAACGAATCTTCTTCTTCTCGATATCAAACACTCGCATATGAAATGCAACACCAACCTGCGTCTTGCCTGGATAATGCTGCTCACCACGAATTCGATGAATGGCCCTGTAAGCATCAATATGAGCTTCAATCATCAGCTTAGTTCCTTTAAAAAAGGAGGTAATGCTTGGCTCAGCTGGAGGACTAGTTAATTCAATGTAAGACTGAAATAAATACACATTCGGCTCATTGATTGTCACCCAATCGGATACTAAATCTCCAAGCGCTTGTACTACGACCTTCACATACTTGGTAAAATAATTAACAATTCTGGCATTTGTCCAGGCTCCTATTTCTTCTATCCATAGTGGATTCGAAAAATGATGGAGGGTCACGAGTGGTTTGATACCTGCATTCAGCAGCATGGTAATTTCAGCTCGATAATGATCCAGAGCCTCTTGATTATATTGTCCTTCAGCGGGTTCTATTCGGCTCCATTCTATACTCATTCGATACGTATCATGATGCATCTGCTTCATGATAGCAATGTCTTCTTCATATCGATTCCAATGATCAGCGGCAATGATGCAATGAGAACCATCCTTAATCTTCTCTTCTTCACAAAATTGGTACCAGCTATTCTGTGTATCGCCACCCTCGATCTGCAAGCTTGCTGTTGCTGAACCCATAAGTAAATCATCTGGTAATCTAAAAGCTTCCATACCTTCCCCTCCTTAAGAAGCATATTTATTAAGTAAATAGTAAATTTCCGCTTTTTATTCTAATTTATACCATTATATCATAAGTTTTTTCTTACAATGCTAAGTCCTTTTGAAGCTCTAAATCTTTCAAGCACTGATTTTGTTATTGAGCCCCTTTTGACACAAGAGAACAAATAAAAGACGTGGTAGAAACGACTCCGCTAAGGAATCTTTAGTTTCTGTTCACGTCTTTTATTCATTACTAACTATTCAAGCGCTGCATGAATTCTTCTGCGGCACTATAACCTTGAAGCTGAAGGAAGTAGCTATTAGCAGCGGCTTCAACTAAGGCTGCAATATCTCTTCCGGGCTGAAGTGGAATCTGAATATGCGGAATACGAACATCCATATACTCAACGTGTTTGGTTTCTAATTCCAAATCATTATAGAGCTCACTTTCTTTCCACTGGGTTAGCTCGATATCGAGCACAATCCGAGATTCATCCTGAAAAGAGCTTCTTCCGTAAATACGTGCAACGTTAATTAACCCTATACTACGCAAAGCAAGGAATTCTCGGGTCTTCCCGTTATGTGTTCCAATAATAGTCTCAGGATTCACCTTTTTAAGCACGACTGCATCGTCAGCGACTAGTCGGTGTCCACGACGAATAAGTGTTAGGGCAGTCTCACTTTTACCTATACCCGATTTACCCCTTAGCAAAATCCCAATGCCGGCTACATTCACACATACCCCATGGATTTGCATTTCAGGAGCAAATAACTTGGTTAAGTAAGAATCCACTAGCTCTATAAAAATACTTGTAGGCTTCGGTGAGCGGAGTAACGGAATACTTTCCCTATTGCAATGAGCGATTAAATATTCAAGACCACCTTGGTTCCAAGTTACAACAAAGCATGGCGGGTGATATTTAACTACATTGCCAATTCGAATATCACGTTCACTCTCGGTCTGAGTATGTAAATATGCGATTTCCTTCTCACCTAATACTTGTACATGTTCTTGTGGAAAAAAATCAAAATAACCTACAAACTCGAGGCCAGGCCTATGTACAACTGATCTTGATATAGTTCGATGCAATTCAGATTGTCCAGCAAGCACTTCCAATTGAAATTTATCAACTATATCTTTGACGGTGATTGTTTTCATGGTACTGCACCTCTCATCACTATTTCATTTACAACGTCTATTCTATCATAAATGAATCAATTTCAGATCAAAACGCTTTAATTTGTCTATATATAGTTTCAATATAACCATTTAGATCAGTTATGAAATTGATTCAAATACACAAATTAACGCAGTCACTAGCTTTTATTAAGGAATAACTATGGATTTGAGTCAAAGCATCACTTTGAATAGCAATGGATAACCAGTAAGTAGCACCATTTGATTATTCGAAGTGACGCCATGCTCTTAATGGTATACGACTAGTACATATATCGACGCGATAACTAGTGAGACTAACGTAATGGGAGCCCCAATTTTAAGAAACTTTAAATAAGAAATTTTGTGTCCCTCACGTTCAGCCATACCAGCTACAACTAAGTTAGCAGAAGCACCAATCAAAGTACCGTTGCCCCCCAAGCAAGCTCCTAAAGCTAAGGACCACCAAACAGGATTAAGCATATTCGGATCCGCTAAATTCATTTGTGCACCCATATCCTGAACGAGCGGAATCATCGTTGCAACAAATGGAATATTATCAATCGTTGAAGATGCGATTCCAGATACCCAAAGAATTAGCATAGAGGTAAGTGTTTCATTACCAGCTGTAATCTCGATGACTTTAGTTGCTAAGTAACTAATAATCCCAACATCCTTAAGACCTCCAACGAGTACGAATAAACCTGCGAAGAAGAATATTGTGACCCACTCTACTGAGCGAAAAACACCTTCAATTTCATGATCTTTCACACCAATGAGCATTAGAATCGTTGCACCAGCTAGCGCTACAACGGCTGCTTCAACGTGAATAACGCTATGAAGTACAAAGCCGATCAAGGTTAGTGATAGGATGACAACACTTTTGATAAGAAGCGCTCTATCCTTCAGATAACTGCTCGCATCGATACTCATTAGTTCTGCTTGTCGATCAGCAGCAACAGATAAATCCTTTCTATAAACCACCCGTAAAATTCCAAGTGTAACAACGATAATGATCAGTACAGGCGGTCCTAAATTTACAATAAAATCATTAAAATTTAAGTGCGTGGAGGTTCCAATCATAATGTTAGGAGGATCTCCAATAAGTGTGGCTGTACCACCGATATTACTCATAAGAATACATGAAACCAAGTAAGGCATTGGGTTAACCTTCAAGATCTTCGTGATTGCAAAAATAATCGGAACCATCAATAGAACTGTCGTCACATTGTCTAAGAAAGCAGAACCAAGTGCCGTAATCGCTGACAACATCAATAGGACCTTGATCGGGTCACCCTTCACTTTCTGTGCGGCTTTGACAGATAAATATTGAAAAAGTCCTGTTTTATTCGTAATTGCAACGATTAGCATCATCCCGATTAACAAGAAGATCGTCTGCCATTCAATATGCTTCACATAAGCATCGTGCACATCTACTACACCTATGAGAACCATTAATACGGCGCCTGCTATTGCTAGCAAAGCCCGATTCATTTTCTCAAGAATGATTAACGTATAAACAATAACAAATACTGCAATAGCTCCAATTAGCTTCCAGAGTGGAACCATTGATATTACATCCTGCATTCTATTCTCTCCTTTAAAACTAAATCATTTTTAGTAGTCTTATAATCATACTATATTTTAAACAACAAACCACCATTCACACTGATTAATCGTGTAAAATGGTGGATTTCGTTTGTTTTCTTGTTCATTTATTGACGATAGACTCAATTATTGACGATAGAATATACCATCACTTATAAAAGCAGCAGGTCCCTGCATATAGACATGACCATTCTCAGCATAGGTTATGTTTAAATCCCCACCAAGTAGATGAACGGTTACGGATTCAGTTCGATCCAAATAGCCATTAAGTACTCCAGCTACTACTGCCGCACACGCGCCTGTCCCGCAAGCCATCGTAATTCCTGAACCACGCTCCCATACACGAAAATCAATTTCTCGTGTGTTTCGTACTTGCACGAACTCCACATTGATTCTTTCTGGAAACATCGAGGCGTGCTCAATAGGTGGACCTACTTCTTCAACAGCAATCGTATTTATGTCATTTACAAACATAACGGTATGCGGATTTCCCATAGAAACGACTGTCATATGATAGGTTTGTCCGTCGATAACAATCGATTCATCTATTGTCTTGCTATCCGAATCGCCTAGCATGGGAATCTCTTTCTTAGTCAATCGAGGCTCCCCCATATCAATCTTTACTGACTGAACAGCTTGCTTCTCTTGATCTGTCTCCAGAACAACATGCATGATACCACCAAGTGTCTCAATCGAGAAATTGATTTGCTCTGTCAAGTTTCGATCATGCACATATTTTGCTACACATCTTAGACCATTACCGCAGTTCTTACCTTCTGAACCATCGGAATTAAAAATTCGCATCCGAAAATCGGCGACATGAGAAGGCCCAATAAGAATCATACCATCTGATCCTATTCCAAAATTCACATTGGATAGCTGTATAGCAAGCGGAGCTAATTCTTCTTCAGTTAACTGTTCATCAAACTCATTTATATAAATATAGTTATTGCCTAGACCATGCATTTTAGTATATTTCAACTGATTATTCAACTGACATTCCCCCAATTAGAACAAATAACGATCAGAGGAAAGACGACGCTTAACTTCCGATATAACGCGCTGTTCTTCTGCCTCATTATGCGCTTGGAACGTGACTGAGAATCGCACATAATGACCCGCATTATCCCATGGAACAGTTGAAATCATTTTTTCACGAATTAAATATTGGCTAAAATCTTCTGCTGATTGAAACTCAGGGCCACCGACAACTGCTTTTGGTACTCGTGTATATAAGAAGAAGGAGCCTTTGGGCTTCTCAGCTTGGAATCCTAGACTACGTAAAGCATCAACAAGTATTTCATGTCTTCTCGAATATTTGGCACTAATTGTCTCCGTAATTTCCGGATGAGATAGTGCATAGACCGCTGCTTTCTGAATCGCTATGAATTGACCTGAATCGCTGTTATCCTTAATCGTTGCGAATGCTTTCACAACATGTGGATTCCCAACAATAAATCCAATTCTCCAGCCTGTCATATTATAAGATTTGGACAATGAATGAAGCTCAACGCCCACTTCCTTCGCACCTGGAATCGATAGGAAGCTTAGTGGCTTTTCGCCATCAAATACAAGCGCTGCATATGCTGCATCATGAACAACAATAAGATTATGTTCTTTAGCAAACTGAACAACCTTCTCAAAGAATTCCCTTGTAGCATAAGCACCTGTTGGATTATTAGGATAATTCAAATATAAGAGCTTGGCACGACTTAGTACCTCAGGAGAAAGTGAGTCTAAATCAGGCAAAAATTGATTGTCCGCATGAATCGGTAAGTAAACCGCTTCTCCACCTAAATATTCGGTATGCGTACCTAGAATTGGATAACAAGGTGTAGGTAGGATCGTAACATCACCAGGATTAATAAAGGCTGTTGGAAGCATCGCTAATGCTGATTTGGAACCTATGACATGATTTACCTCTGTCTCTGGATCAATACCACTTACGCCAAATACTTGATCCATATAGATCGCCGCAGCCTTTTTAAATTCCGCTATTCCATTATCGGAATAGAAACGATTCTCCCTCTTGCCTGCTTCCTCAGATAAAATGTGAACGACTTCTGTATTAGCCATTTCATCCGGTTCCCCAACACCGAGGTCAATTAGTTCAATCTCAGGATGTGCTTTAAGTGCTGCTTGCTTCGCACGTTTAATTTTCTCAAACTTGTAGATTTCCGTATCCTTCCCGAACTGGGCTCCCCCAATTCGCTCTGCAAATAAATTCTGTATATATCCTGCCTCCATAAATAACCCTCCTACAATATAGAACGAAAGCATATGCTCTACTGGTACAAGTTCCTTCAAAGGCATATGCTTACGTTTATTGATTAATGAACACTTTAGAGCTAGCACATTCGACTAAATAACGATCACATGCTTTGGCAGCCTCTCGCCCTTCTTGTATAGCCCAGACAATTAAGCTTGAACCGCGACGTGCATCTCCAGCCGCAAATACACCTTCAACATTCGTAGCGTACTGTCCACTCACTGTGTCAATATTGGATCTACGATTTGTTTGAAGTCCCATTTTATTCAAGAGTCCTTCCTCTGGACCACTGAAGCCGATAGCCAGTAATACGAGCTGTGCATCCCATATTTTGTCGGAACCAGCAATTTCTTCACGGTGCATACTCCCATCAGGATTCTTAGTCACCTTCATTTGCACACTTCGAACACCTGTCACATGACCAGAACCATCGCTAATAAACTCTTGTGTCTTGATTGCGAACTCACGTGGATCTTCACCATAAATCGCAGTTGCTTCTTCCAAACCGTAATCACATTTATGGACAATTGGCCACTGAGGCCATGGATTCTGCTCTTCTGCACGTTCGTTTGGCTTGCGAACATGAATATCAAACTGTGTAAGGCTGCGGCAGTTATGACGAAGCGCTGTTGATACGCAGTCAATGGCTGTATCTCCACCACCTATAACTAATACATCCTTGCCTTCAGCAGAAATATACTGCCCATCTTCGAGATTAGAATCCAGCAAGCTCTTCGTGTTAGCATGTAGGAAATCCATCGCATAATGGATACCTGAGAGCTCTCTTCCTGGCGCTTCTAGATCGCGTGGCTTGGTTGCCCCAATACATACGACAGTGGCATCGAATTGCTTCTGCAGCATTTCGAACGTAATATCCTTACCAATTTCCGTATTCGTTACAAATATAATGCCCTCTTTACGTAATAACTCCACACGACGCTCTACGACATGCTGTTCAATTTTCATTCTTGGAATACCGTAGGTGAGCAGTCCACCAATTCGATCATGTCGCTCAAATACTGTAACGGAATGTCCGACTTTGTTCAGTTCGTCTGCACATGCGAGCCCAGCCGGGCCAGAACCAATGATCGCAACGCTTTTACCAGTACGCTTACTTGGTACGACCGGTACAACCCAGCCTTCATCAAAGCCCTTATCTATGATCGCTCGTTCAATATTTTTGATCATCACTGGTGAGTCGTACAAGGATGCAACACAGGAACCTTCACATGGTGCAGGGCAAGCTCTTCCTGTAAACTCAGGGAAATTATTCGTTTGCTGTAGACGCTCAAGCGCTTCGCGCCATTGTCCTCTGTAGACAAGATCATTCCATTCTGGAATCAAATTATGAACAGGGCAGCCAGTCACTTGTCCACTAAACACTTCACCGGTTTGGCAGAAAGGAACTGCGCAATCCATACAACGCGCTCCTTGCTGCGCAAGCTCTCCATCCGTCAGCGGTATATACAGGTCTCGAAAGTCTTGGATCCTTTCTAGAGGAGCCCGCTCACGCATATGCTTCGACTTGTAGTCCATAAATCCAGTTGGCTTTCCCATACGTGTCCCCTCCTTCTTAATCCGATGTTAGTCAAGCATTCTTTCTTTCTTGAAATGCTGCTAACAATGCCTCTTCACCAGGAACACCTGATTGGCGGAATCGTTCAATGGCTTTGAGCATCCGTTTGTATTCCGTAGGCACAATGCGTACGAATTGCTTCACATTTCGTTCCCAATGCTGCAGAATTTTCTGTGCGTGTGTACTATGAGTAAACTGAACGTGATTCTCAATCATTTGTCTGACGGTAGTCATTTCTTCACGATCTTGGATTGGCTCAAGCAACACCATTCGTAGGTTGCACTGTGCTTCAACTGCCTGAATGCTATCAGCATATACATATGCGATTCCACCCGACATTCCAGCCGCAAAGTTCTTACCGATTTCACCAAGTACGACTACTCTTCCACCAGTCATATATTCACAACCGTGGTTACCAACACCTTCGACAACAACATTAGCCCCGCTGTTACGAACACAGAAGCGCTCTCCAGCTACACCACGGATATAAGCTTCTCCGGATGTTGCGCCGAACAAAGCAACATTCCCGATAATAATATTTTTCTCTGGCTGAAAGCTTGATTTAGTTGGTGGATATACGGCAATTTTGCCTCCGGACAATCCTTTACCTACATGATCATTGGCATCCCCTTCTAGAGTGAAGGTCATTCCTTGCGGTATGAATGCACCAAAGCTTTGCCCTGCCGTTCCTTTAAAATCAATTCTGATCGTATCTTCCGGCAATCCTTCAGCACCATAAAGCGTAGTCACTTTACTGCCCAAAATTGTACCGACAGCACGATTCATATTATTTATCAGTAACGTTACATGTACCTTTTCTTGATGATCAAGGGATGGTTTAGCAAGCTCTACAAGCTTCTGAACATCTAATGTTTGATCCAATTCATGATCTTGCGGAATTTTATATTCAATGCCATTCGTATCACCCATAACAGGTCGATAAAGTAATGGTGTTATATCGAGGCTCGAGGCCTTAAGATGAGCTGGAACTTCTTTGGTAGTCAATAAATCCGTACGTCCCACCAACTCATTAATGGTACGGAATCCAAGCTTCGCCATCCACTCACGAACGTCCTCAGCAATAAATTGCATGAAATTAACGATATGATCAGGGTCTCCCTTAAACTTAGCCCGAAGCTCTGGATTTTGCGTTGCAATACCTACTGGACATGTATCCATGTGACACACTCGCATCATTACGCATCCTAGGACTACTAGCGGAACTGTTGCAAAACCATATTCTTCTGCACCAAGCAATGCTGCAATAATCACATCGCGCCCCGTCATGAGCTTACCATCTGTTTCAAGTGTCACTTTACTGCGTAATCCATTAAGTACAAGTGTTTGATGAGCTTCAGCAAGACCGATCTCCCAAGGCATACCCGTGTTCTTAATACTTGTTCGTGATGCTGCCCCTGTTCCACCGTCATATCCGCTAATGAGAATAACGTCTGCTCTTGCTTTGGCTACACCTGCTGCGATCGTTCCAACACCAGCTTCAGAAACTAATTTGACATTAATTCTTGCAACTGGGTTCGCATTCTTCAGATCGTATATTAGTTCAGCTAGATCTTCGATAGAGTAAATGTCATGATGCGGTGGTGGTGAAATAAGCTCCACACCTGGTGTAGATCCACGAGCCTTTGCAATCCATGGATACACCTTACGAGCTGGCAGCTGCCCACCTTCACCAGGCTTTGCTCCTTGTGCCATCTTGATCTGCAATTCGCTCGCATTGATAAGGTAATTGCTCGTTACGCCGAATCTACCTGAAGCTACTTGTTTAATTGAGCTGCTGCGAAGATCTCCATTATCATCTGCGATGTAACGTGCAGGATCCTCTCCGCCTTCACCTGAATTACTCTTAGCTCCAATTCGATTCATCGCAATCGCAAGTGCCTCATGTGCTTCACTACTGATTGAGCCATAAGACATAGCTCCAGATTTGAAGCGTTTAAGGATATTCTCTACCGATTCAACCTCATCGATTGGTACTGGTTCTCGAGCAAATGTAAATTCTAGTAAGCCTCTAAGATTATTGCTTGTTTGTGTTTCTTCATTAACTAACTGGCTGTATCGTTTAAATAAGCTATAGTCGTTCTGACGACAAGCGTGCTGTAAGGTATGAATCGTTTGTGGGTTGAATAAATGCTCTTCACCATTATGTCTCCACTGAAAATCATCACCAGATTCAAGCTGTGGCTGTCTTCCATTATCTACAGCAAATGCCTTCTTATGTCTGATTAAAGTCTCACGTGCAATAACTTCAAGCCCAATGCCACCGATTCTTGTTGGTGTCGAAGTGAAATATCGATCAACAACATCTTGGCGAATACCAACAATTTCACATATTTGAGCACCAACGTAGCTCTGAATTGTAGAAATACCCATTTTGGATATAACCTTCAGGATTCCCTTGGTCACTCCACTTAAATAGTTGTATACCATCTGATCATAAGTAATCGGTTCGGCCAAATCTTCTGTTTCTAATTGCTCATTCATCAACATATGCAGCGTAGAATCAAACACTAAATATGGATTAATCGCATTGGCTCCATAACTAAGCAGCATAGCCAAATGATGAACTTCACGTGGTTCACCTGATTCTACGATCAGACTAACCTTTGTACGCGTACCGCAACCAATTAAGTGATGGTGAAGCGCACCTACTGTCAATAAGGCAGGAATTGGTGCTAAGCTTGCATTCACACCTCGGTCAGATACGATCAATAGCGTAGCTCCATCTTCAATTGCTTGGCTTGCTTCAGCTAATAACTGTTGTAATGCTTCTTCCATCCCTTGTTCGCCATCCGAAACTGGGAATAGCATAGATAAGGTCGCAACCTTCAAATATTGTTCTTGATTATACTTGATACGTTGTAGCTCTTTATTGCTCACAACAGGTGTCTTCAAACGAATTCGTTGTAGCTTTGCTACTTCTTGCTGAAGTAAAGGAACTTCTGGTCCAATTAATGCTTCAACAGATACAATCATTTCCTCCAGAAAAGCATCGATTGGCGGATTTGTGACCTGTGCGAACATTTGCTTGAAATAGCTATACAGTAGTTGTGGCTTCTGAGACAATACCGCAAGCGGTGCATCATACCCCATTGATCCGACTGGATCTTCTCCACGAACTGCGAGCGGAACCAGAACTTTATACAGCTCTTCATTCGTATATCCGAACACATGCTGAAGACGCGAAACCGTTTCATAAACCGGTTGCTTACTTTCATTACTGTAATCCTGTAATTCATCTAGATGAATGATTTGTTCTTTTAGCCATTCACGATACGGATGCGCTCCAGCAATACGCTGTTTAATTTCACGATCAGGTACAATTCGTCCTTGCTCCGTATCAACAAGCAGCATTTGCCCAGGACGCAAACGATCTTTACGAATGATGTTCTCAGGATCAATATCAATTACACCAACTTCAGACGACATAATGATGCGATCATCCTTGGTGATATAATAACGTGCTGGTCTTAGTCCATTGCGGTCAAGGACAGCACCAATTTGTGTCCCATCTGTAAAAGCAACAGCAGCAGGACCATCCCATGGTTCCATGGATAAGCTGTGATACTCGTAGAACGCTTTTTTCTCATCGCTCATACTTGCATCCTTTTCCCAAGGCTCAGAAATCATCATCATGATAGAGTGAGACATAGACCGTCCCGTAAGCATTAGAAACTCCAGAACATTGTCAAACATCGATGAATCACTACCATCTTCATCAATAACCGGACGAACCTTAGCCATATCATCAAAGTAATCGGATTCGCAGGCACGTTCACGCGCCCGCATCCAGTTTACATTACCTTTAATTGTATTAATTTCACCGTTATGAATCATATACCGATACGGATGCGCTCGTTCCCAGCTTGGAAATGTATTCGTACTGAATCTAGAATGAACGAGCGCTAGCGCAGATTCGAATCCAGGATGGGACAGATCTTGATAGAATGCCGCCAAATGCTCCGGTAATAGCAAACCTTTATATACGATTGTCTTACAAGACAAACTCGTAAAATAAAGCTTATCTGTATCCGGCAACTCCATACGATTCGCTTCGAATTCAATACGTTTGCGAATGAGATATAGCTTACGTTCAAATGCAAGCTCATCTGTATAGTTGAAGTCAGATGCAGCCGCAATAAATACTTGACGTATATAAGGTTTAGCTGCTTTTGCACTTTTACCCATTACAGAGTCATCAACAGGTACTGTTCTCCAGCCAAGCACAACTTGACCTTCGTCAGTAGCAATTCGTTCAACCATATGTTCATACGCTAGGCGACTTGCTTCCACTTGTGGCAGAAACACCATCCCTACTCCATAAGCGCCAGCTTCCGGAAGGGTAAACCCTTCCTTCAAGCATTCCTGAACAAGAAGAGTATGAGGAATTTGTGTTAGAATTCCTGCACCGTCACCTGTACTCGGATCTGAACCTTGGCCCCCACGATGCTTTAAGCGACATAGAATTTCTAATGCCTGGTTGACGGTTGCATTTGATTTTACACCCTTAATATTCGCTATGAATCCGATCCCACACGCATCGCGTTCAAAAGCTGGATCGTATAGTCCTTGTTTTAACGGTAATCTATTCATTGTCATGTCAAACCACCCTCTACTGATAGCTGTAAAATGTATGACTTAGTATGCAGTCATGTACTGATCACGTTCCCACGGATGAACTTGCACCCTAAACTGATCCCATTCGATTTCTTTGGCTTCGATAAAGTGTGAAACGATATGCTCCCCTAGTGCTTTGACAATAACATCATCGCCTCTTAGCTCATCAAGTGCTTCTTGTAAGGAAGAAGGTAAACTGTCAACACCTTTTTCTCTACGTTCTTCTTCATTCATCAAGTAAATATTTTGGTTCGTTGGATCGCAAACCTTCATTTTACATTTAATACCATCAAGTCCAGCTGCTAGCATTGCAGCAAGTGCTAAGTAAGGATTAGCTGCAGGATCTGGGTTACGAACTTCAATTCTAGTACTTAATCCACGGCTAGCTGGTACACGGATAAGTGGACTTCTGTTCTTAGCGGACCAAGCGATGTAACAAGGTGCTTCATAACCAGGTACAAGACGTTTATAGGAGTTAACTGTCGGATTCGTAATTGCTGCGAAGCCACGAGCATGCTCTAGAACTCCTGCCATGTATTGTTTGGCTGTTTCACTTAATCCAAGCTCATCGCTCTCATCGTAGAATGCATTCTCATTACCACGGAATAATGATTGGTGACAGTGCATACCAGACCCGTTTACGCCATACAATGGTTTTGGCATGAATGTCGCATGTAAGTTGTGTTGTTTAGCTACATTCTTCACTACAAGCTTGAACGTTTGGATTTGGTCAGCCGCGTTTACAGCGTTCGTATATTTAAAGTCAATTTCATGTTGACCAGGTGCTACTTCGTGATGAGAAGCTTCGATTTCGAAGCCCATTTCTTCAAGTGTTAACACGATATCACGACGGCAATTTTCTCCTAAATCGATTGGTGCTAGATCGAAGTATCCACCTTGATCGTTCACATCAAGTGTTGGTCTTCCTTTCTCATCTAATTGGAACAAGAAGAATTCTGGCTCTGGTCCAACATTCATTGCTGTAAAGCCCATGGATTCAGCTTGCTTAAGTACTTTTTTCAAAATACCTCTAGCATCTCCAGCAAAAGGTGTTTGATCTGGGTTGTACACGTCACAGATCAATCGTGCTACTTTACCGTTGCCTGTTGTCCAAGGGAATACCATCCATGTATCAAGCTCTGGATATAAATACATATCTGATTCTTCAATTCTTACAAAGCCTTCAATTGAGGAACCATCAAACATCATTTTATTATCGAGTGCCTTTGGTAGTTGACCAATTGGAATTTCTACGTTCTTAATGGTTCCGAGTAAATCAGTGAACTGCAATCGAATGAATCGAACATTCTCCTCTTGCGCTAAGCGTACAATGTCTTCTCTGGTATAATGTTTTACTGTCATCTTCAAAACCTCCGATTAGTTTTCGTTATTGAATGATTTCATTTTTTCATAAAATATATATCAATTCCACAAAGATGTTAGATAATCTAACATAATATATTTTTATTTCCGCTATAGATATCATTATATGTAAGATAATATGACATTAAGTTTTGTGGATCTTCAAATTTATGCTACATTAAAAATATCAAGAATTCGAAACATCAATAAGGGTTCCAATAGGGAGTGAATAACATGTCGGCAATATCCTATAAAGATAAGAAAGTCATATCGATCGGTATCGTTAGTGAATTAACTGGCTTGTCGGAGAGACAAATTCGCTACTATGAAGAACGCCAACTCATATTTCCAGAGCGTACCAAGGGGCGGACTCGCATGTATTCTTTTGCTGATGTGGAATTGCTTGTGGAAATTGCCAATAAGATCGAAGATGGTATGCAAACTTACGAAATCCGTAAAAGTAATGAAGCCCAGAAGGAACAAACGACGATTAGCAAGGAAAAAATGCGTGAAGAAATTAGAGGACAGCTTAACGTGAGGTTCGGTTTACTGAATCGCAGTGGCACCAAATTTAGATAATAAGCAAGGTGAAGTCTATATAACCAAGAAGAAGGGGATGTCTCAAAAGTAGAATTTTCTATTTAAGGGGTAAGCTCCTTTTTCACATTTATAGTAGCACTAAAAAAACAGCAACCCCAATTTAGCATGAGATTGCTGTTAGTCCGATAGATCCTTAATCTAAATTCAAAACATTTCCATCAGCATCAATATCTAATCTAACAGCTTGCGGCTCTTTAGGTAATCCTGGCATCGTCATCACATCACCAGTTAACACAACGATAAATCCCGCTCCTGCTGATAGATGGATATCCTTAATATGCATGGTAAACCCTTCTGGTCGTCCGATTAATTTGGGATTATCAGAGAAAGAATATTGTGTTTTGGCTATACATAGCGGCAATCGATCCGCTCCCATTGCTTCTATTTGCCGGATTGCCTTCTTTGCTTTCATCGTCAAATGGACATCTGCACCACCATAAACTTGCCTAACTATGGTTTCAATTTTGGAAATAATCGTATCCTGTTCATTATATTGATAATGGAATTGACTAGGCTCACGATCGATTAATTCTACTAGCTGTCTAGCTAAATCAGTTCCCCCTTGTCCTCCATGTTCCCAAACACGAGAAACAACAGAGCTAACATTCAACTGACGTAATAACGCTTGTAATTGACTAATTTCTTCATCTGTATCTGTTGCGAAGTGGTTAATTGCTACGATTACTGGAACTCCAAAAGCACGTAAATTCTCAATATGCTTCTCAACATTCGCAAATCCAGCTTGAATAGCTGCTACATTCTCGAAAGAAAGCTCATTCTTTGAAACACCACCATTATATTTAAGCGCTTTGACAGTAACAACAAGCACTGCGGCACTAGGTTTAAGACCCGCTTTACGGCATTTGATATGAAAGAACTTCTCTGCACCCAAATCTGCACCAAATCCAGCCTCTGTTACCACATAATCAGCAAGCTTTAGCGCTAGCTTAGTTGCAATTACACTACTACAACCATGTGCAATATTGGCAAAAGGCCCGCCATGTACAAATACAGGTGTATTTTCAATCGTCTGTACTAAGTTTGGCTTAAGTGCATCCTTAAGTAATACCGTCATCGCACCATCAGCCTCTAAATCTCTCGCTGTTACAGGTTCACCTGTGTACTTGTAAGCTATGATTATATTGCCTAGTCTATTACGCAAATCAGTAAGACTCTCGCTTAAACAAAGAATAGCCATGATCTCTGAGGCTACTGTAATCATATACCCATCTTCTCGAACGCCGCCTTGCTGTAGACCAATTACGATATTGCGAAGGGCACGATCGTTCATGTCGACAGCTCTTTTCCATAGCACTTGCTGTGGATTTATCTGTAAGGCATTACCATGAAAAATATGATTATCAATCATTGCAGCAAGCAAATTATGGGCTGAAGAAATCGCATGCAGATCGCCTGTAAAATGCAAATTAATATCATCCGCCGGTACAATCTGCGCCTTACCACTGCCTGTAGCTCCGCCCTTCATCCCCATGCAAGGACCTAATGAAGGTTCACGTAGTGCAGCAATCGTCTGTCTACCAATTTGATTAAGTGCTTGGGATAATCCAATCGTTGTCAGCGTCTTGCCTTCACCTGCTGGTGTGGGATTCATTGCTGTTACTAGAATCAGTTTGCCATCGTCTTTATTTTGCACACGTTCCCAAACTGTATTCGTTATTTTAGCCTTATATTTACCATATAAATCCAAATCATCTGCTTCGATTCCTATTTGCTCAGCTATTTCGATTATCGGCTTCATGTCTACTCTCCCTCAGATTCTACAGTTCCTAGTTAGTATTAAAAATATACATCGTTCCGGCTTCAATTGGACGACTAATCCATACCAAAAAAATATTATTCATATAATAGTGTATAACGTTAGAGAGGATATGTTAAGTATGGGTTTATTTAAATTAATCTGCCGGGCTATCTCATTCACATGAGGTAGCCCATCCTTACTCATCTACACTGTTAATTAATTATGATTTTTCCCTTTGTTACCTTTGCGATCAGACGTTTTAGTCGTCGTATTCTGACGACCATGTCCTTGTTGTTTATGTGACATAATTCAACCTCCTATCATAGAAATAAACGGTTTTTCACATTATAATGTGTCAACCGTTGTCGAATATTATCAGTAATATTTAGAATTTTATACATTTAATAGTTTATATATTCTGAAAATGATTTATAATAGATTTGGTATCCTATAAATTCATATAGCTGATTATATTAAAGGGGAGTTTGAAATGAAATTCAGCGTCATTAAAAAAATGGTTCTTGGCATTATTAGCGTTTCACTAGTCACATACGGTACAAGCGGTTTTTTCATTTTTGTTCTCAAAGATTATATAGCTCCCCGAATGCAAGAATGGTTGTATATCTGTATCATCCTAGCGCTTGGTATTTTTTGGACGGGCCTACTCGGCTGGCTTGCAGCTAGATATTTAGTGAAGCCACTCATCACCTTAACGTCGGCTGTCAATGAGGCAGCTACAGGAAAACTGAATATCATCATACCTGAACATCGTTCAAGTGATGAGATTCATATTCTTTACGCTTCCTTCACAACCATGTTAAATAATCTGAAACAAATTATTTCAGAAATTACAAACAATTCTACTAGTACAAATCGAAATGCTTCAGATTTAAGTAATGCACTTCTTCAAGCAGCCAATCAAGTCGAAAGCATTTCCGATACCATTATCGATATATCCAAAGGCGCAGATCTTCAAGCTGTTTCGACCCAGAATACATTTGTTACAGTTGAGCGCATCTCAGATGCAGCTCAGGATGTGAGTAACAAAGCAGATCAAGCATTTAGTATTACCAAGAACATGTCACAAACACTCGTAGAAAGTGAGGTTATCGTTCATTCTCTTGTACAAGGTATGCTAGAGCTTGCTAAATCTAGCGAACGTTCCATTGAAATTGTGAATGAGTTAGATACCCACGCACAGGAAATTAATAATATTTCAATCGTCGTTCGAGAAATAGCTGATCAAACCCACCTGCTTGCCTTAAACGCTTCGATTGAAGCCGCTAGAGCCGGGGAACAAGGATTGGGATTTGCTGTAGTTGCCACTGAAATTCGCAAGCTTGCAGAGCAAAGCACGACTGCAGTTGATAATATCAATGACTTAATTAAGCAAATTCAAACCCAAATCGGCCTAGTTGTAAATCAAATTACTGGTCAAGTCCATGTTATTAGTGTAGAAGCTTCCAAAGGGGAGCAGGTCAACCAAGCACTTACTGACATTGTTGATGCGGTAAGTGATACCTCTAATGCTGTTAAGGTTATTGTTGAGGTCGTGTCCGAACAAGCGATACAAATTCAGAAGACCCTTGATGAAACTAGAGGAATCGCAGCTATATCAGGCCAAATCGCAAGTGGAGCGAAGGATGTGTCTGCCTATACGCAAGAACAGACGGCTATTATGGAAGAAATCGCCGCTTCATCTGAAGTCTTACGAAATAATGCCAATGACCTCAATCAGAAAATAAAAATCTTCCAAACATAGATAAACCTCAAAACTTACTTCATCATTAGACAAACCTTGCTATAGAGCAAGGTTTTTTGTTCAAGCACTGATTTTGGTATTGAGCCAAAAATGAATGATAAACTTAAAAGAGGACACTCTTAGTCGTTAGACTATGAGGTGTCCTCTCTTTAATAATTAATCTATTATTGACTCGCTTTAATCGCTTGTTCGAGATCATAAATAATATCGTTAATATCTTCTGTACCAATCGATAGACGAATAAGACCTGGATTCACACCTGCACCAATCTGTTCTTCTTCAGTAAGCTGCTGATGTGTTGTACTTGCTGGGTGAATGATAAGTGACTTAGAATCACCTACGTTAGCAAGATGTGAGAATAATTTAACGCTATGAATTAACTTACGACCTGCTTCAATTCCACCCTTGAGACCAAAAGTCATAATAGCCCCTTGACCTTTAGGCAAGTATTTCTTCGCAAGCTCGTACGATGAGTGACTAGGAAGTCCTGCATAGTTAACCCAGTCAACTGCATCATTAGCTTCTAAATACTCAGCAACCTTAAGCGCATTCGAGCTGTGACGCTCCATACGAAGATGTAAAGTCTCAAGACCTTGTAGAAGCATGAATGAATTGAATGGAGAAATAGCTGCACCCATATCACGAAGTAATTGAACACGTGCTTTAATAATGTACGCAATCGGTCCTACAGCAGCTGTGTAAACAACACCATTATAACTTGGATCTGGCTGAGTTAATCCTGGGAACTTATCGTTTGCAGTCCAGTCGAATTTACCACCGTCTACAATCACGCCACCAATCGAGGTACCATGTCCACCAATAAATTTCGTTGCAGAATGTACAACAATATCAGCACCATGCTCAATTGGGCGAAGTAAATATGGACTTGGAAATGTATTATCTACGATAAACGGAACACCATTCTCATGTGCGATCTTAGCTACTGCTTCGATATCAAGCACGTCACCTTTTGGATTCCCGATCGTTTCGGCATACACTGCTTTCGTTTTATCCGTAATTGCAGCACGGAAATTCTCTGGATCACTTGTATCAACGAATTTCACCTTAATACCTAGTTTAGCAAGTGTAATCGCGAATAAATTGTATGTGCCACCGTATAAGCTTTTGCCTGAGACAATTTCATCTCCAGCCCCTGCAATATTCAGGATCGCATAGGTAATCGCTGATTGACCAGATGCTACAGCAAGTGCAGCTGGTGCTCCTTCAAGTGCAGCAATACGTTTCTCGAAAACATCTGTAGTTGGGTTCATCAAGCGAGTATAAATGTTACCAAATTCTTTAAGCGCAAATAAGTTAGCTGCATGATCCGTATCACGAAAAGCATACGACGTTGTCATATAAAGCGGTACTGCTCGTGATAAGGTAGTTGGATCTACCTCTTGACCAGCGTGTACGGCTAATGTATCAAACCCTAAGGATCTTTCTTCAGACATTGTTATTGCCTCCTTGACTATTATTTATCAATTCAAACTATTCCTACCTATTTTCTCATATTTCACAAAAATTAGCTACCCCAATACGACTCGGTCATCAGTAAATTTTTCGCCGCGAATGTTCTCGAATTCTTTAAGCAGCTTTTCTACTGTCAAGCCTTGCTTATGCTCTTGATCAATATCCAAAATTATTTTACCCTTATCCATCATGATCAAGCGATTACCAAGTCTAATTGCTTGCTCCATATTATGTGTTACCATCAAAGTTGTTAAATGAAACTCTTCTACTATTTCGTGCGTGAGTCTTGTAATTAACTCTGCTCTAGACGGATCAAGTGCAGCTGTATGCTCATCGAGCAACAAAATTTGAGGTTCAGTAAATGTCGCCATCAGCAAGCTTAACGCTTGCCTTTCACCACCTGATAACATCCCAACCTTGGCATGTAATCTGTTCTCTAGACCAATACCAAGCTTCATTAATTGCCCATGAAAAATAGCTTTACGCTTCTTCGTTACGCCGAACGAAAGTCCTCTATTCTTACCCCTCGAATACGCCAAAGCAAGATTCTCTAGAATAGTCATGGATGGAGCAGTTCCAGCCATTGGATCTTGGAATACTCTACCCATCCATTTACTACGTTTATATTCAGGCAATAACGAGACATCCTTATTATCTATCCAAATTGAACCTACATCCGGAGTTAGTACACCCGAAATAATATTCATTAAAGTAGATTTACCTGCTCCATTACTTCCAATTACAGTTACAAAATCCCGTGGTTTAAGATGTAGGTTAATATTAGCAAGCCCCATCTTCTCATCAGGAGAATTCGGATTAAAGATTTTGGATACATTCTTAATAGCTAGCATTATGAAGCACCTCCATCATTAACCATAAGCTTACCCTGTTCCATAAGCTCTTGACCACGCTTCTTCGCAATCTGCTTCTGCCTAATTGATCTTTGAAGCATGGGAAGCGTTAAAGCGATAATAACGATTACAGCTGTAATTAGCTTCATGTCACTTGCTTGCAGCCATTCAATTCGTAGAGCAAGCGCAATAATAATACGATAAATAATTGCACCTAAGACAACTGCTATTGTGGCACGAATGACGGTTTTGGCACCAAAGATGGACTCCCCGATGATAACGGAAGCAAGACCAATTACGATCATCCCTACCCCCATCGTAATGTCTGCAAACCCTTGTGATTGAGCTACTAGTGCACCAGAGAGAGCAACAAGCCCGTTCGAAAGTGAGATTCCGATAATAATCGTACGATGCGTATGAACACCAAAGCTTCGAATCATCTTCGAATTATCACCCGTCGCACGCAAGGCAAGACCAAGCTCTGTGTGCAAGAACCAGTCAATCAAGAATTTAATAACAATTACGATTACTGCCGTAATACCTAGCATCACCCACACGTTCGTTATTTGTGTGAACATCGTGTCAATTCCAAGTAAGGAATAATTCGATTTCCCCATAATCCGGAGGTTAATCGAGTAGAGCGCAATCATCATAATAATACCAGAAAGTAGTGCATTAATTTTACCCTTCGTATGAAGTAGACCTGTGATTGCACCTGCAATCGCGCCTCCTACAAATGCGAGAATCATCGCAAGGATAGGAGAAACTCCGTTCGTAATCGTCAGTGCAGCAATGCCCGCACCTGTAGTAAAGCTAGCATCAACGGTAAGATCTGGAAAATCAAGAATCCGAAAGGTTAAATACACGCCTAATGCCATTACAGCATATAAAACACCTGATTGCAGAGGTCCTTGCAGTGCTTCAATCATGTTGTAAATCATGTTGTTATCCTCCTCAAGTTTAATAAAATACAAGGGAGAGTAGCCTATGGATAGACTACTCTCTATTGAAAACTATGTTCAAACTGCTCAATTGCCAAACTATCCAATTACTCGAATAAGTAATTGTTCGCTTTAGCTTCAGCTTTCATTTCATCTGTCACTTTCAAGCCTTGCTTCTCAGCTGCTTTCAAGTTAATAGCAAGATTCACTTTCTCAGCATAACCAACTGGAATATCAGCAGGTTTCTTACCATTCTTCAGAATATCAACTGCCATTTTGCCAGTTGCATAACCAAGATCGTAGTATTCAAATCCGTAGGAAGCTACGCCGCCTTTTTTCACGGAATCTTTCTCAGCTACAAATAAAGGCAATTTATTCTTATCAGCAACTTGGATAACTGTATCAAGTGCGCCTACAACTGTATTATCAGAAGGAACATAGATTGCTTGCACTTTACCGATTAAGGATTGTGCAGCAGTTTGCACTTCATTACTGTTAGTAGCTGCAGCTTTGACAACCTTCAAACCAAGCTTCGTTAAATTTTCTTCAGCCATCTTCACGTTAACAACTGAGTTTGCTTCGCCTGGGTTAGATACGATTCCTACTGCTTTAACGTCTGTTACATTCTTAGCAATAAACTCCATAAGCTTGGAAACTGCTTCAGGATGCATATCAACTGTTCCTGTTACATTGCTACCTGGCTTCTCATTGCTTTGAACAAGCTTCGCATCAAGAGCATCTGTTACTGCAGTAAACAGAACCGGAATATTCTTACCGTCTGCTGATGTTTGTGTAGCTTGAGCAATTGCTTGTGCTGTAGGTGTTGCAATTCCTAAAATTAGATCTTTCTTATCTGCTACGAATTTCTGTGCAATTGTTGCTTGAGTTGGACCGTCACCTTGAGCATTCTTATAATCGATTACCAGGTTCTCGCCTTCAATGTAACCATTATCTTTAAGAGCCGCAAGGAACCCTTTACGCGCCTCATCAAGTGATGGATGCTCAACGATTTGTGAAATACCAATATTTACTTTCTTAGCAGCTTCAGGAGCTGGCTTAGTGGCTTCTGGTGCCTTAGTTGCTGCTACTTCTGGAGCTGGTGTGCTTGACGCTTTACCAC
The DNA here is from genome assembly GCF_056400365.1 of Paenibacillus sp. P5_B5. Taxonomy (NCBI): domain Bacteria; kingdom Bacillati; phylum Bacillota; class Bacilli; order Caryophanales; family Paenibacillaceae; genus Paenibacillus; species Paenibacillus sp. P5_B5. Next base: position 261,878 of record NZ_JBFULK010000004.1, on the reverse strand, counting down.
CTTCAGTAGTGTTTTTGGCTCCACAACCTGCAAATATTGCAAGTATAAGAGTCATCATAATGAGCATGATCGATTTCTTAGTTTTCATTCTGTATTTCCCCCTCTTTAACATAACAACTAGTCTTAACCTTTATTGCATAAAAGCGTAAAATCAGTAAAGTAATATAGTAACATTATACCGTGATATACTATTACGTCAATTATAAATTATCAGAATATAAGCTTTAGAATTTCACGAGACCTAGTAATATGAATTCCGTATCATTGAAATATAGCATGCTCCATCGTTGTTAGATCAGGAGAAATTCGAGGTTTAAATGCCATCTGAGATAAAATATGCTTATCGATATCCATTCCAGGAGCTACTTCTATTAACTCTAGCGTATCCCCATCTAAACGAAAGACAGCACGTTCTGTAATATATAGCACCGTTATTCCTCGTACACTTGTATAAGCTGCATTAAATGTAATTTGTTCTATTAATGAAACGAATTTCTGATGCTTACCCTCTTGAATAATACGAAGAGTACCCTCATCCATAGCAACTTCCAAGCCTCCAGCTGTAAAAGTCGAACAAATCACAACCTTCTTGGCGTTCTGGCTAATGTTAATAAACCCGCCGCACCCTGTTACTTTGGAGCCATACTTACTCACGTTTACATTGCCAAACTGATCCGCTTCAGCCATTCCCAGAAAAGCAATGTCAATCCCACCTCCATCAATAAAATCAAACTGCGAAGGTTGATTGATGATCGCACTTGGATTTGTCGATGCCCCAAAGCTAAGACCACGTGCAGGAATACCACCAATTGGACCTGATTCTAACAATAACGTGTAATCTTGAATCTGATTCTCTGCCGTTATGAAGCCGATTCCTTCAGGTAGCCCAATACCTAGATTAATCACATTCCCTGCTCTTATTTCCATAGCAGCACGCCTGGCAATAATCTTCCTTTCATCAAACTTCATAGGTTCTAGTTTAGCTACAATTCCTTGCGTTTCACCTGAATATGCCGGGTTATATAACTCTAGGAAAGTTTGCTGATGCTCATCCCAAGATGCAACGATGATCGCATCAACAAGAATACCTGGAATAATCACCTGCTTGGGATCTAGATATTCACTTGATGCCATACGTTCGACCTGTACGATGACGATCCCGCCACAATTCTTAGCGGCTTGTGCCATTGCAAGCATTTCAAGTGTTGCGGCTTCCTTCTCCATTGTTATATTGCCATAAGCATCTGCTGTCGTTCCCCTAATCAGCGCTACATCAATCGGAAAAGCTTTGTAGAGCAATAGCTCCCTGCCGCTAATCGTAACTAGTTCAACCAAATCCTCGGTTGTCACTTTATTTAACTTACCACCCTCATATCGTGGATCGACGAATGTATATAAACCGACATGAGTGATCGTACCTGGTTTGCCAGCAGCAATGTCGCGAAACAAGTGAGCGATTGCACCCTGCGGCAAATTGTAGGCTTCAATGGCGTCCTCAAGCGCCATCTTGCCCAGCTTAGGCGCAAGCCCCCAGTGACCGCCGATAACCCTTCGGACTAAGCCCTCATGCGCCAGATGGTTGAGCCCACGATCCGCGCCATCCCCCTGTCCTGCCGCATATACCAAGGCTAACTCGCGCGGATATCCTTCCTTCAGATAGCGCTTCTCCAGCGCTGCTGTTAGTGCTTCAGGATGCGCGCATCCTACAAAACCACTAACGGCGACGGTTTTCCCGTCGCCGATGAGCGTGACGGCTTGATCAGCCGTAAGTACATTCACTTTATTCCCGTACATTAGATGACGAGACCCCCATCTACCTCAAGCACTGTACCGTTCACATAGTTTGATTCCTCAGAAGCAAGGAATAAGTAGGCTTGAGCAATTTCTTGTGGTTGACCAAGTCGACGAAGGGGAACCTTATCCTTCATCCCCTCTAACACTTTATCTGGCATGATAGCTGTCATCCCTGTTTCAATAAACCCAGGTGCTACTGCATTTACATTTATACCTTTGAAGCCAAGCTCTTTGGCCCAAGTCTTCGTCATACCGATAATTCCAGCTTTGGTCGCAGCGTAATTTGTCTGTCCAATATTCCCATTCACACCAACGATAGAAGAAGTGTTAATAATTTTGCCTTTACCCTTCTTTACCATATGAGGTGCAGCGTACTTCGTACAGTAGAACACGCCATTTAGGTTCACATCGATCACACTGTGCCACTGTTCGAGTGTCATTTTACTAAGCATACTGTCTTGGGTGATGCCCGCATTATTGATCAAGATATCAAGTGAACCAAACCGCTCAACAACTGTATTAACCATCGACTCTACGCTGCTAGCGTCGGCTACATTCACTTTAACGAACAGTAATCGATCACTTACAACTTCATCCTCACTCTTCAACTGCTCCACAGCGCTATTGCCTGCAGCATCGTTATAATCAGCCATTGCAACGCTTGCACCTTCACTTAAGAATAAACGCACAGTTTCTAGCCCAATTCCGCCTGCACCGCCAGTGACTATAGCTACTTTATCAGCTAATCTCATCAATTCCTCAGTCTCCAATCTTCTTAAATTAGTCATTCATATGAGGTAGCATACTTGTGATAATTGCTTAAGATAGATCCTTAAGATGAACCCTTAAGCTGATTCGCAGAGAAACTTAGTTATTTCTGAACATAGTAGCTCAATATCGTCGACTAACGGAGAATGTCCACAATTATGCAGCACAACTAATCTTGCGCGATCACCAAAATCATCCATAATCTCATTCGTCATTTCCATTGGAACGACGACATCGTGATCACCCCACAGGACAAGCACGGGAGCTATAATCCGATTGATTGCACCAGAGCCAGCTGTAAGCTCACCATCCACATTGCTGATATTATAGCTATTTAAACTATGATAGATTTCAGGTAGGTTCCGCTGCGTCAGAATATCGTCCAAGTAAGCTTCATATCGTTCAGGTGTCGGCCTCTTTAACGGATATACCGAAGCATTAAATAAGAATTGCATAAACTCCTTATCTCTTCGCAAGTTTGCACCATTTACGACCTTCGTGCGTAGAGTTACCTCCATTTGTTCTTTTGTCTTAATCCGCTGAGATAAATCCGAGACAAATTTTTCATCGGTTTCATAGAACGGATAACCACGTGTTGACATGGAATCAAGCAGAATAAGCTTCTCTACGTAATTCGGATAATCAGCGGCAAATTGCATAACCACCCCGCCACCTGTTGACCAACCAGCTAGCGAGAAACGTTCTAGCCCTATTGCATCCACAAACAGCTTGAGATCCTCTGATAAATCCTGCAAGCTATCGATTGGCTTCAGATAAGTAGAAATCCCAAAACCCCGTAGATCAACAGCATAGACTTTATACTGTGAATCTAAATTCTCAAGCACCAGATCCCAATGTTTAGAGGAATTCATATTGCCATGAACAAGTAATAATACCTGCTTTCCGCCTACTCTTTCACGATAACCAAGTGTTTCCCCGTTCGATAAATTGATGGACTTTAATTCAACTTCTATCATCACATCATCATCTCCATTTGATTGTTGTTGCCCCCCAGGCATATCCAATCCCAGCGGACACAAGGACAACTAAATCGCCACTTTTAATTTTGCCTTGCTGCACCCCTAGCTCTAAGCTCAAAATCTGATCAAACTGACCGATATGACCATAATCTTCTAAGTAGATGGTTTGTTCTTCTGTCAGACCGAGTTCTTGAAGAACATAATCATGTGCGGATTTCTTCATATGAAGAATCGCTAAATAGTCGATATCTTCTGGGCGATAGCCACTCTTAGTGACGGATTCTCGAATGACAGATACGAAATTCTCCATAGACTTGGTATCTAGCCTTGTTTTCATCCCTTCAGGATCTGGTACATCAAAGAACTGTAATCTCTGCTCTAATGCTTCCTGTGTAATAGGCTGCTTCGTACCGCCTGCGCAAATGATTACATCCTCTGAGAAAGATCCATCCGTAATAATATGAGAGGCAAGCACTTCACCACACACATTTGCATCTTGGTCAGTTAATCCATTCTGATCCTTTCGTAAAATCATTGCGCCCCCACCAGCTGATAAATTAAACATAAATCTGGTACGAGGATTCTGATAATCGATCAAATCTGAATTGCGATAACCTCCAGCAAGCAGCACCGTGGTAATAGCGTCGTCAGCAAGCATCATGTTCTTCGCTACTTTAATCGCCATAATGGTCGTACAACAACGAAGTGCTACATCGAATCCCCATGCATTTAGCGCTCCAACTTCTTGCTGAAGCTTCAGTGCCGCAGTCCAGACAGGATACTCTTTATGCTCTTCTCCAATATAAATAACCAGATCAATCTCAAGTGGGTCAATTCCCGCTTTGGTAATCGCTTCGCGAGCTGCGCGAATCCCCATCTCACAGCTATGGTCATCCGCACTTGGTATTGGTTTACGCTTAATGCCCATCTTACGTTCAAGCACCTCTTGAGGTATTCCAGATGCTTCACTTATTTGTTCACTTGTCATAAAATTCTGAGGAATATAGACACCCGTACTCACAATTCCAATTAACTGAGTCTGAATCGCATTCAATTGTGATATTTCCATTTACTGTTATCCTCTTTTCAGTACATCATCGATATAGTCCATTGCATCCTGAAGTGTACTAACTGTCACCTCATCTTGATTCTGCACATGTGTTACACGAATTCTCCACTTATGATCCTCTAGCTCCTCACACTCAAGCGGGCTAAAGCGAAGCACGAACGACGACATTACTTGGGAGGAGTAGGAATCTGCCACGTCAGATCGACCTTCTTTCCTTGCCGCTTTACCAATCGTTTGCTATACCACAGCTTAATCGTTCCGATTATACCAAGTGGGAATATCATAACGACCACAATATAGAGTAAGCCAAAGAAGATAATCCAGCGTTCAAAAATCGGGTGAACTTTAGCAAGCTCCGTTAACCAGTGATGGGCTAGTTCGATAATTGCTGATCCAAGGACAGCACCAACAAGTGTACCTACACCACCAATAATAGTCATAAGTAACGCATTTAATGTCACGTCCACGGATAATACAGAAGTGTTAATAAACTTTAATGTAATGACATATAACCCACCGCTCATAGAAGCTACGACGCCAGCGACAACACTGGCAATTACTTTATAATGGACGATTTCATATCCGAGCGATTCAGTACGCTGTTCATTCTCACGAATAGCTTGCAGCACTTTACCAAGCGGTGAAATCGTAATCCTCTTAAGCAATAAATAAATAATAACCATAACACCTAACGTAACTAAATAAAGTGTAGTGCGATTCATTAAGACCTCAGGAATCTGGAATGTAAATCCTTCTCCACCTTTGGTCACGGAACGCCATTTCTCTGCGACTACAAGCACAAGTCCCGAAATCGCTAGCGTAAGCATGGCATAGAAGTGACTTTTCAATCGTAAAGACAAGATCCCAACAAGATAACTTAGAATGGCAGCAAGTATAGCACCCACTACAAAGGCAAGAATAAGCATGCCGATCGAAGGTCCGAACATATCCATAAATACGCCAACTGCATAAGCACCAATCCCAAAAAATGCCGCATGTCCAAATGACACAATCCCAGTAAACCCGAGCAATACATCATAACTCATCGCAAAAATACCAAAAATAAAGATTTGCGTCATCAAGATCATTAGCGACCGGGAATCATTCACAAGAGGAAGAAGCACTAACATAACGCCGATAATAAGTAGTACCATATTAGACTTAGAAAATTCACTAAGCTTATTTTGCAACATGTATAGCTTCACCCCTTCGCTCCGAGTAGACCCGATGGCTTAAATAGCAGAACCGCAACCATGAGCAACATGTTGACAGCAAGCGATAAATCCGGCACATAGTAGGCCATTAGTGCACCAGATAGCCCGACGAGCACTGCAGCTAGTGCAGATCCTCTTATACTGCCCATCCCACCAATCACGACAACTATAAACGCCTGAATTCCAAACTGCATGCCCATTTCAGCAAAAATAACACCAGAGTAAGGTGCAAGAAGTGCCCCTCCTAAAGCGGCAAGTCCTGCTCCAAGCATAAATACAAGTGAGAATACGAGCTTAATATTGACGCCAAGGGACTGGACCATCTCTTTGTTCATCACTCCTGCTCGCACGACAAGACCCATCTTGGTTCTGTTCAGTAAGAACTGCAAAAGAGCAAAGGCTAGTAAGCCAACTATGATAATAAATAAGCGATATTTGATAATAATCACATCGCCAAGCATCCAGCTCCCATCTAAGTAAGGGGGAACAATTGCAGGGATTGGATTAGGATCCCAGAACACTTTAAGCAATTCACTTAAGACTAGCATGAGCCCTAAGGTTACTAATATTTGTGAAACGTGATTACCGTACACTGGTCGAATAATAATTCGCTCAATGATTAGCCCTAAGAGCATACCGATCACTACGGCTCCGAGTACCGCTAGAAGAAAGCTGCCTGTTTGCTTATACAGCCACACACCACCATAAGCACCCCAAGCAAACAAAGCACCATGTCCAAAGTTCAGCACACTCATGAGTCCAAATATAAGAGTCAGACCAGATGCCAGTAGAAACAGCAACATACCGGTTGCTAGGCCATTAATGACGAGACTGACTAATTCCATTCGACTGTAATTCCTTTCCTTAGGCAATTCCCAGGTACTTCTGACGGGATTCCCGATCATCTTTAAGTTCCTGCATTTGACCTTGATGTACAATTCGGCCTTCGTCCATGATGTAGAATCGATTGCCAATCATGCTTGCCATGAAGAAATTCTGTTCTACAAGCAGCACCGTTGTCTTCGACTTCATTTGTTCGATCGCCTGCATAACCTTCTCCACCATAATTGGAGCAAGTCCTTTACTTGGTTCATCTATCAGAAGCAGCTCATTATCATTGACATATGCTCTAGCGATTGCCAGCATTTGCTTCTGACCTCCGCTTAACAGACCGCTCTTACGTTGCCAGAAGGTTTGCAAATCTGGGAATAAACCAAGAACCCATTCTTGTCTTTCCATTGCACCTGCATCGTTCTTGCGAATGGCTAACTTCATATTCTCTCCAACAGTAAGATCGTAGAAAACTCCTTGATCCTCTGGCACATAGCCAATGCCTTTGCGGGAAATAAGATGTGTTGGAATGGAATCAATTCGCTCACCACCAAACAGAATCTGACCCTTCGAAGGTGGATTTAATCCCATAATCGAACGCAGTGTAGTTGTTTTGCCTGCGCCGTTCCTGCCGAATAGGACGGTTATATCACCCTTCGTAACTTCAAATGAAACACCTTGCAGAATATGATATTGCTCAATGTAGGTTTCAATCCCATCCACTTTAAGAAGCGTCATCGTATAATCCTCCCAAGTAAGCGGACTGTACCAGCTCGTTCTGCATAATATCATGTGGCGTGCCGTCAGCTAGTAAACGACCATTGAACAATACCGTTATACTGTCAGACAAGTCCAGCACCATTTCCATCTTATGTTCGATCAATAGGATCGTTCGATCCCGTCTATCTCTGATTTGTCTAATTACATCCAATATGGCAGGTACTTCCTCTACAGAAATCCCAGCTGTCGGCTCATCTAGCAGCAACAGCTCCGATTTAAGCGCAAGCAGCATAGCGATTTCTAACTTCCGCTTCTCGCCATGTGCTAAATTTTTGGCTAGTGCTTCGGCTTTACTTGCCAAGAAAACAGTTTCTAGCAGATGATAAGCCTCTTCTTCGAATTGCTTGAATTTTGAGGCGCGTGAGAACATATTAAATCGAACACCTGCTGCTGATTGCACAGCTAATCGCACATTCTCGAACACAGTTAAGCTTGGGAACACATTCGTAATTTGAAAAGAGCGACCCATTCCAAGCCTCGTTCTAGCAGGAGGGGGCAGATGTGTAATATCTGCCCCCTTAAATAATACCTGCCCTTCAGTTGGCTTTAATTGTCCGCTTATCAAATTAAAGAACGTCGTTTTGCCCGCACCATTGGGTCCGATGATCGATTTAAAATGCTGCTTCGGAACCTGCAAGCTAACCTCGCTAACCGCCATATGTCCACCAAAGGCAATACTGAGTTTGCTTGTTTCCAGGATCAGTTGCATGCGAACACCCACTTTCTGTCTTATTTCTTGAAATTTGAGAATTTATATGATTCCTTTATAAATTCTCTGAAATTTCTCGCAGAAATGCGCCGTCTAAATCGACGGCAAAGACATTTCTACTTGTTAAGAATAGGAGGCGTCGTTTCTTCCTTCGTCAGCTCTCTCATCAGAACCGGAACCGGATAATCTACACCATCACGTTTTTCTAGTTTAATTGCATACAGAGATTGCAAGGCTTGATGATCTTCAGGACGGAATGTCATCGTTCCCTTTGGTGTTTCAAATGACATGCCTTCCATCGCCTTAATCAATTTCTCTGAATCAACATCACCATTCGTTTTCTTGATTGCTTCTACAATTGAAATCGCAGCAGCCATACCACCTGCGGTAAATAGATCTGGCGCTTCACCATTGAAGCGTTTCTTGTGTTCATCCACGAGCCATTTGTTCACGTCATTCTTCGGCAGTTCATTGTAATAAACGGAGAAGCCTTCCATACCAACCAAATCATTCATTGTTTTAAGTGCTGCAATATCTGGTGCACCTGTTGAGATTTTGATCCCCTTCTCTTGAACCTTCATATCTTGCAATTGCTTCCAAGGGGAGTTCGCACCCGCCCACGCGATGAATAAATAATCTGGTTTAGCACTAATAATTTTCTGTATGTTAGCTGTGAAGTCAGTTGCTGTAGCATCTGCATATTGCTCTGTCACAATCTCAGCTCCAAGCTTCTTAGCAACTTGGCTAAAAGCTTTAATTCCATCACGACCGAAAGCGCTGTCAGGAGCGAACGTAGCAATCTTAACTCCTTGCTTCGCAATTGCTGCTGCACCTGCTGCTGCATCCTGTGAAGAGTTGCGTGCTGTACGGAAAACATATTTATTCCAAGCAGCACCTGTAATACTATCTGCTACAGCTGGTTCAACAACCATTACTTTCTTATATTCTAAAGCTAATGGTAGAACCGCAAGTGTGTCACCTGAACTGGATGACCCTACTAGAAAATCCACCTTATCTTGATCAAGCAGCTTCGTTGCTTTCTTAACTGCAACGTCTGGTTTTGTTTCTGTATCTTCAATTACGAACTCAATTTTACTTCCAGCAACCTCTTTGGTACCCCCAGTTGCATAATCAATTCCAAGCTCGAAGCCTTTGGACGTTTGTTTACCATAACTTTCGAGAGCACCTGTAAGTGACGCTAATACACCGATTTTAATCGTCTTGCTTGGAGCTGCTGGTGCTGTTGTCGCTGCTGCCGTTGCTGCTGGTGAAGGTGTACTTGCAGTTGATCCCCCGCTACTTGTAGTTCCACTACTACAAGCTGATAACAATAGTGCTATACCCATCATCATCGTGCTGCCCTTAGTTGCCCATTTTTTCACTGACATTGATTCAATCCCCCTAACACTTTAATTGTCCACATCATATAAGGGGACAGTTACAAATGAGTTACATCTGTTTGCATGATTTGGTTATACAATTGCTTTGTTGCATTCATGGGTTCAATACCAAGCTCGGATTCAATCGTTCTGCAGCATCTCTGATACCATTTAATCGCTTGATTACGATTATTAAGCTCATAATGACACTGCATAAGCAGTCGGTAGGCTTCCTCCCAGCATGCATCCTTCTCGAGCATCCGCTCACACCAGTGAATAGCAAGATCATAAGACTTCATTTCTACACATAGCTTAGCAAGACGCTCACTTCCTCGAAGAAATAACACCTGCAAACGCTCTCTTTCTTCAATACACCAATCTTCAAACCTACGATCTGGCAAGAAATCTCCTGCATAAAGCGATAGCCCTTTATCCAAATATCGAAGAGCATGTTCACCACTATGTTCCTCAAGGCCTGCCTTAATCAAGCTCTCAAAATCAACAATATCCAGCTCTAACCCCGCAGCTAGATTGAGCCCATAGGAAACACCATGCCTTTGAATAAAGAAGGGATTCGATCTTGCCATTCGTCCAGGTTCAAGCGCAGTATTCAGTGCATTAAGGGCAACTTTAAAATCACGATTAGCTGACTTATCATCTAAGCTGCCGAACAGCAGCCCAATCATCTCATCCTTAGGTACTAAACGTCTACGATTAATTAATAGAAGCTGGAAGAGTTCCTTCGCCTTATCTCGTTGCCAGTCTTTCCCGATTAACTCCTTGTCGCCAAGCCATACCTTAAAATTACCAAGTGTTTCAATCCTCAGTGTATAACCAGGATGATAGGTCATGTGCTCCATTCCTAATTTGGATAGCAAATAGGATACATAATGCAGCTGAATTTCGAGCCTCTGGGCTTCGATCAATAAGGGGACGATCTGCCTTGTATCAACAGGTCCAACCAATGTTCTACTGTCGAGCAGAAAATCATATTCTCCCGCCTGCATCATTCTTAGAAATTGTTCTATGACCTTCGGAAATAATTCATCCTGCTCTAGACGATAAGCAATAATCGCCTGCCACAATAGAGATACCGTTACCCCGTAACTATCTCCGCAATGCATAAACCGATTGTGACATTCGATAAATATGATGTTTGCTTCCTCATATCGATCAGCAGAACAAGAAGCGACCCCCATTGACAAGCGAATGAGTGAAGATAACCATTCATCCTTGACCTTCTCAGTTTCCGCTATCGCATCCTTGCCATACTGCATGGCTAAGTCATGCATGCCTTCACGACCGTATAACAGGCAGAGTCCCATCAATGGCTCGGCTTTGCCCCTTGGCATATCGAGCTGATCCATGATATCAAGTGCGGTTTTGTAGCAATCATTCGCAATCGAGAACTCATATCTTGGCATCATCTGTGCAGCATGACCCATTCGTATCCAGCCACATGCTTCTACGAACGGAGCCTTTTGCCTAATTCCTTGCATCATACCTGATTCAGCGAGCTGCTTCGCACGTTCAGGATTACCTAACATCATTTCGACGAGTGACAATAAGATATCCGTTTCACGGTGTGAACGAGATAAATATTGATCCTTAAACGCTTCTCGCTCCCTCGTAAGATCAAGCAGCTTCTTCACTTGCTTCAATCTTCCTGTACGAAGATGTAGTCTAGCCTCCAGAAACTCATCTTGAAAATCTCCACTCAGCTCCTGACACTTGGCATACCACTCTTCTGCTTCTGCTGCCCTCCCAGAATTAATCAAGTTCTCTGCCATAAGTCCAAACAATCGTAATAAATGATCCTGATCTACGTTACGTTCCGCTTCTAGCAACTCAATCGCTTGTTTAAGCAAGGTTTCCCCTTTGTCAGGTTGAATCGTATCGAGATAAATTCTTGCTTGCCCTTCTAATGCCAGACTATGGATGAACGCATCATTCACTCTACTCGCTAATAATTCACCTTTCGCATAGCAAGTAAGCGCTTTATCAAATAAGCAGCGATAACGATAGATTTCGCCTTCATAGATCCATAGCATCTGGAATTGGTTACGTAGAATGTCTGAAATACGCTGCATCCGCTGAAGTAAGCTTTCAAGCTGACCGTGATTAATCATCGTTCTGCCGTAATTCTGCAGGATTTTGGCAACCCCATAATCATCACCGATGACGCCCAAATGGTAAATTGCTTGATCATTCTTGCCTATTCGTTCAAAATATTGCGCAGCTGCCTGATGAAGCTCCATGTATATTTTCGGCTTACGTTTAAGCTCTCCAAGTAGAAAATCTTTAAAGAGCGCATGAAAGCGATATTGACGTTCTCCAATAGACAGTAAAAATAAATGATTCGCGCTTAAATGATCCAGCAAGAAGATGGAATCGTTTCGTGCGAAAATGTGATCACATAAATCCACTGACATTTCATCCAAAATACTGATCTGCAGCATAAACTGCCTGACTTCATCCGTCTGCTTGTGAAAAACTTCTAATGCTAGAAAGCGGAAGAGTTCATCCATCGTTTCGGTGTCTTCGGTCAAAACGGAGGTTACATCGCCTCTACTGAGCAGCATCCGCTGCCATATAAGCTGGATTGCAATAACCCAGCCCTCAGTCTTCTCAAATATTTGCCTTGCTCCATCTATCGGTAAGACGAATTCATAATAATCCGTAAATAATACCTCGATTTCCTCTTCTGTTAATGCTAGATCAGTCTCACCAATCTCAAGCACGTCGTTTCTAAGCTTCATCGCTCTAAGAATTTCCCAGCTTGGACGTGTTCTACTGGATAATACAAGATGAAAGCGACTAGGTAAGTAGAGAAGGAAATGCTGCATAAAGCGATCAATTTCTAACGAATGCTCAATAACATGATAATCATCTATAATTAACACAAGATCGATCTCTAATTGATCAAGCATATTAATAAGGACTTCACACAAGCCATATATTTCATGATCAAGCGTAAACTGTTCGCCTTGTGCCATACGGTTAATTAAATCTTGGCCAAATTCAGGCTGTATCGTACGAATCGCATAAATCATATAGGTTACGAATGGAACTAAATCATCATCATGAGCAGACGAACTATACCAACAGAACTCATATGACTCTAAGCGAAAAAAAGCCGATAATGCTGTGCTCTTCCCATACCCAGGACCAGAGTGAACAAGCGTAAGCGGATAATCCAAAACACGCTTCAATTTCTTCGTCAATGCAGCACGTCTTAGCATATGCTTCTTTAAAGTAGGAGAAGTTAGTTTTGTTGATAAAATAATGCTCTCCTTGTTCATATCCGCACTCCTCATATAAATTATCAAATTTTTCAGATATCATCATACCCTATCTTAACACAGAAAAAAATACTTGGTCATCACCAAGTATTCATCATCTCGCAGAAAAATTTCATTCTATCCATTATGAATCGATCTGAACGAATGTATAATTTTGTTCTTATCTAGCTTTCCGACGTCTGTTAAAGGCAGCTCGCTTACGAATTTCATTTGTTTCGGAATTTTATATTTGCCAATAGATGCTGCACAATAGCTTCTCAGTTCATCTTCTGTCAACGTACAATCTGGTCTTAAGACAATTACCGCAGCCACAATCTCTCCCCATTTGTCGTCAGGCAGCCCAACAACAGCCACGCTCAATACAGCAGGGTGTCCCGCAATCAAGGTCTCTACCTCGATTGGATATACATTCTCGCCACCTGTGATAATCATATCCTTGCGTCTTCCGACGATATAGAAATCCCCATTCGCATCCTTCTTGCCTAAATCTTCCGTACGGAACCAGCCATTGTCAAAAGCTTGTGAGGATATAGTGGGTTCATTCCAATAGAATTCGAATAAATGCGATCCTGCAAGCAGGAGCTCACCTACCTCATCAACTGCTGCTTCTTCTCCACGCGTATTCACAACCTTAGCTTGACTGAGTACCATCGGTTTACCAACACAGCCTGGCTTACAAGCAGCATCTGTCGGGCGAATATAGAAATTATTAGGGCCGGATTCCGTACCTCCATATCCTTCTTTAAAGGCTACACCTTTGGCAGCAAATGCTTCATAAATCGGATGAGGACACGGCGCACCACCTGAAAGGAAGGTATGCATAGCTGGAAAATCAGTCTCCATAAATTCCTTCGTCTGAATGAGCATATGATACATCGTTGGAACCATCAAAGCGATTGTACACGCTTTGTCCTTAAGCAAACGAATAACACTGCTCGTATCGAAGCTTCTTGCAATCACAACCGTCCCTCCAGCCATGAGTACTGGAATGGATAACGCGTTCAGTCCACCTGTGTGAAACATGGGCAAGTAAGTTGGCGTAACTTCTTGTTCCGATAAATTCCAACTAATAATGGTATTCGTAGCATTCCAGAACATAGATAAGTGACTAAGTACAACGCCTTTGGGTCTACCTGTTGTTCCACCTGTATAAATAATGGCAAGTGGATCATTCGCGTTAAACGTTGCAATAGTCTGTTTCGTATCCTTTAGCATATTATGATCAGCAAAATCAGAACCACTTAATTGCAACACTTGTTTATACCTAAATTCATCAATTTCTAGTAGGGGTAACCCTTGGTTCAAGATGTCTCCTGTAGGTAAAGAATAGAATTCCGGGTGAACGACAAGCAAACTAGGCTGGCAATCACGTACAATATACTCTAGCTCTGAAGAAGCTAATCGCCAATTCAAAGGAACACAAATAGCTCCAAGCTGACCACATGCAAATAACAAGTCCAAGTAGCAAATATGATTGGGTGATAATAGTGCTACTCGGTCGCCCTGTGTGATCCCACAGTCACGAAGATAAACCGCAATGCACTCCACTCTGTCCCAAAGCTGCTTGTAAGTCCAAGCTTCACCTGTTTCTCCATCAATGACAGCCGTTCGATCTGCAGATATGCGACTTCTTTGTTTCATCCAATTCTGAATATTGTTCATGTATGATGTCCTCCTACAACACATCCCCGAATGTAACTAGATTTGTTCGACTATCATTGCAACACCATGACCGCCTCCAACACATAAAGCAGCAAGCCCCGTTTCAATAGATTGGCGCTTCATTTCATGTAGAAGTGTAACGAGTATACGAGCACCGCTTGCACCAATTGGATGTCCTAATGCAATCGCTCCACCATTAACATTGGTAATGGCTGGATCAATTCCTAGCTCTCGAATAACAGCAATGGCTTGCACTGCAAAAGCTTCATTTAATTCAGCTAGACCAATATCCTGAATGGACATTCCAGCTAATTTGAGAGCAATTTGCGTTGCTGGAATTGGACCAAGACCCATCAGCTTGGGATCAACTCCTGCTGATGCATATGATCTTATGCGAGCTAGTGGGGTTAAACCAAGCTCATTTGCTTTATCTCTAGAACAAATAACTAGCGCAGCAGCTCCATCATTAATGCCAGAGGAATTACCCGCTGTAACCGTACCCTCTTGCTTGAACGCCGGCTTTAATTTAGCAAGCATATCTATGGTTACGCCGTTACGTGGATATTCGTCTGTATCCATTCGAACGATGTTACCTTTGCGATCCTTATATTCTATTGGGACTAGTTCATTGTCGAAGCGCTGAGATAATCTCGCTTGTTCAGTTCTAAGTTGACTGAGTAGAGCAAATTCATCCTGCTCCTGACGAGAAATGTTATAGGCCTCTGCAATGTTCTCAGCTGTAATTCCCATGGAAAAGTCATGCACAGCACATGTCAAACCGTCATGCATCATACTATCGATGAGCTGTGTGTCTCCCATCCGAAACCCATTTCTTGCTTTCCGAAGCAAATGAGGCGCGAGTGTCATGTTCTCCATACCACCCGCAACAATCAGTTCTGCATCCCCAGATTTAATGCTTTGCGCTGCAAGCATGATCGTCTTGAGTCCCGAACCACAAACTTTATTAATCGTAGTCGCCGGAGCTACATACGGAATTTCTGCTAGAAGCTGAGCTTGCCTCGCAGGGTTCTGCCCTATTCCTGCTTGGAGCACATTCCCCATAATCACTTCATCGACTTCATTTGGCTGAATCGAAGCCCGCTTCAACGCTTCCTTAATCGCCATCGCTCCTAATTGAACGGTAGTAACCTCACTGAAACCTCCCATAAAGGCTCCTATAGGTGTGCGTACAGCACTTGCTATAACTACTTCTCTCACCACATGTCCCACCTTATATATTCGAATACTGTCAGTAAACAATAGCCGGGTTACAAATCAGTTACACTGATTTATTTAGCTCATTTTTTTGAGTCTATAATGAATATGGGGTAAAGTAATCAGTGAGGTGGATATCATGCGATCTGACGGTATATATTCTAGTACGCCAAAAAGCCTCCCACTCAGGGAGGCTTCATTCATGCCTGTTCGTTAATTTTGACGCCAATTCTCATTGTGTGTAACTAGATCATGTTGATTACTAATGAATATAGGAAAAGATGGTTTCTCTTTGAGGTAATAATTATTGATAAGCAAGTCGAAGTTAACACGTTGTTCATAGCAATTATCTATTATGGGAAGCTTGTGATGTTCAGTAATATAATCGTCAACGGCTTCTTGAACCATATCTAAGTAAACCGCAATGTCTTTATCCTTTTCCTCAAAAATCTCATAGGTTTCTCTCGACATAAAGAAATCTTTGGTTGGTATCCCGCCAAGATAAGCTGCCATTAAAGCAAAATTAATCCGATTATTTTCTTCTATAAGAACCGTCCTTCTCATACCAAGCTCTGATAAGGATGCCTCAAATTTATTTACAGCTTCCTTCACTTCCTGAAGTGTAACTTCTACTTGAACATAGGGCTTCCTTAATTGCTCTCGTTTTTTACGCTTAAATAATCGCAACATGAGTGATCCCTCCTACAAGTCAATCTCTATAAGATTATCGTATAAATATAAGTTTTGTAATCGCTTTCATATTATAAGTATACAATTCATTCGTTCGATTAACAATGAGTTTCATCACAAAAAACCGCCTTCTCCTAAGGGAGAGGCGGCATTCAGGGTTAGCATTATATGTTTATATACTCTAGAATAAGTCCGGCTGTTTCTTCAATCGCTTTATTCGAGACATCGATAATTGGGCAGTGTAATTGCTTCATTAGTGATGTAGCAAATTCCAATTCTTCAATGATTCTTGTCATGGAAGAATAATGTGAGCCATAGGGCAATCCCAAAGTCTTGAGTCGTTCAGTACGGATTTTGAGCAAACTTTCTGGATCAATGGATAAACCAATGATCTTACCTTTGGGAACATGATAGAGCTCTTCAGCAATTCTCACTTCTGGCATAAGCGGGAAGTTCGTAACCTTATAGCCTTTGTGGGCTAAGAATATACTAAGCGGAGTCTTCGACGTTCTGGATACACCGATAATAACAATATCCGCTTTGAGGATTGCACTTAAATCGCGACCATCATCACATTTAACCGTAAATTCAATCGCCTCAACACGTTTAAAGTAATCACGATCAAGTTCATGCAACAAGCCTGGCTTCCTGCTAGGTGCATCATTAAATGTATCGATATATGCTTGCATCATTGGCCCCATAATATCAATTGCTCGCACACTCAGACGAATCGCTTCCTGCTTCATCATCTCCCGAAGTTCAGGTTGAACGAGTGTGTATGCCACGAATCCGCCTTCTTGAGCGACCTGCTCCATGATGGCAGTTATTTCACTTTCCGATCTAATATGACCCATTCGCTTGATTCGTATATCTCCACTTTGAAACTGTCTCAGTGTTGCCTTCACAACAGCCTCTGCAGTTTCACCAACGGAATCTGAACAAATCGTAATCGTTTGCTTATTCTGCACGACGATACCCCCTACTTCTCCTAGGATTCTAGCTTATATGGATAAGCTAATGTCCTAATACCAGCTCCAATAATAATTTGGTCATAGATGTTTTGGTTATTCTTCCTATAACTTCAAGCTTTGGTTTGTCTACCTCTGATTCATGCTTGTGCACAACGGGCAGACTATCGACTTCATGATAAATCATTTTGCGTGCTGCTTCTACCACGTCATCTTCAGCGTCAACGCAAATTAGATTCGAGCGTGTCATTACCATACCAACCGGCATAGTTGCAGCCGCTGAATTACCTAAAGTCACCTTAAGCAAATCTTTACGTGAAACAACTCCTTGAAGTGAGCCTTCCTCATCTGCCACGATTAAACTACCAACATTCTCCAAGAACAAGGTTACAACGGCATCGCCAACCGTAGATATTTCTGAAACGATAATCGCGCGTGATTGGACATCTTTCACTTTAAGAGAAACTAGTTTCTGAAGATTAACATTCTCAGGAACCGCTGCCTGTGCTAGAAAATAACCAACCTTTGGCTTAGCGTCAATATATCCAAGCATGACAAGCAAGGAGAGATCGGAGCGGATCGTCGGCCGGCTCACACCTAGTTGTTCTGCAATTTGTTCACCGGTGATTGGCTCTTGACTAGTCACAAGCTTAACAATCTCTAACTGTCTGGTCGTTAATTGGATAATAACCCCTCCAAGTTAATCATTCTCTAACTGAAATAATCATAGCTTAATTTTATCAAAGAAACAATTAACTACCGATAATTTGAGCTTGAGCTGCTGCTATTCGAGCTAACGGTATACGGTAAGGCGAGCAGCTTACATAATCTAGACCAATTTCATGGCAATAGTAAATCGATTCTTTATTTCCACCATGCTCCCCACAGACACCAGATTTAAAATTCGGTTTCTGAGCTTTAGCCTTGCTAACAGCAAACTCAATAAGCTGACCTACGCCATCCCTATCCAGAACCTCGAAGGGATTATTAGGCAATACCTTATGCTCCACATAGTGAGATAAGAATTTACCTTCCGCATCATCACGGCTATAGCCGTACGTCATTTGGGTTAAATCATTGGTTCCAAATGAGAAGAAGTCTGCATACGGTACGATTTGATCCGCAGTTAATGCAGCCCGAGGAACTTCGATCATCGTCCCGATTTCATATGGACAAGCTTCCACCCTCTCACCTAGAATTTGCTTAGCAAGCTTATCAATCCGATCTCTAAAAAATTTCAATTCATTCACATGCCCAACAAGCGGAATCATGATCAGCGGGATAACAGCAATGGATTTAGCTACACAATTCTTAACTGCATAGAAAATCGCTTCAACTTGCATATCATATATTTCTGGATAAAGAATTCCGAGCCTACATCCACGCTGCCCCAGCATCGGATTTGTTTCATGTAAAGCACGTACCTTTTTCATCAAATAACGCAGGTGTGCTGCTTCTCTAGTCTGTTCCTGCCCAGCTACTACTAGCTTGGTATGTTGATCTGTAAGTTCATCCATATGTGGTAAGAATTCATGAAGTGGTGGATCAAGCAGTCGTATTGTCACAGGCAGCCCATCCATTGCAGCGAATATCCCTTCAAAATCGGATTGCTGCATAGGAAGTAATTGATTAAGCGCTTCTCTACGTGCAGCTTCATCATCAGCTAGAATCATCGCCTGGACTACAGGTAAACGATCATTTCCAAAGAACATATGTTCAGTCCGACATAAACCAACACCCTCAGCTCCTAGTTCTCTTGCTTTAGCCGCATCCTGAGGGTAATCTGCATTTGCTAACACCTTTAATCTACGAATACCATCTGCCCATGAGATCAGTTCCGTTAACTCCTCTGATAATGTTGCTTCCTTCACAGCCACTTTGCCTTTATAGACTGCTCCAGTTGAGCCATCTATTGATATCCAGTCGCCTTCTCTAAATTCATGTCCACTCACTCGCATGACTTTCTCGTTCATATCCACTTCAATTGCCTCACATCCACACACGCAGGATTTACCCATACCACGAGCAACAACTGCGGCATGACTCGTCATTCCACCTCTACAGGTCAGTATACCTTGAGCAGCAAATACTCCATGAATATCCTCAGGAGTAGTCTCTGAACGAACGAGAATTACCTTACTGTTCTGTTTACTCCATGCCTCAGCTGTATCCGCATCAAAAACAACTTGACCCGATGCTGCTCCCGGTGAAGCAGGTAATCCATTTGCTACTCGCTCCAGTGCTTCGTCTGTATTAATCGTAGGATGCATTAATTGGTTCAAATGTGCCATATCTAGTCGCATAATAGCTTCTTCTTTGCTAATAACGTCTTCTTTAACTAAATCAACGGCGGTTTTGACTGCAGCTTGGGCTGTACGTTTGGCATTTCGAGTCTGCAGCATATAGAGCTTGCCTTTCTCAATCGTGAACTCAATGTCTTGTACATCACTATAATGAGCTTCCAGCTTCTTAGCTGTATCATGCAATAGTCGATAAATGTCAGGCATTTCATCATTAAGCTCGGAAATCGTTCTTGGTGTACGAATACCCGCAACAACATCTTCGCCCTGTGCGTTTGTTAAAAATTCTCCATATAAATGATCTTCACCTGTAGAAGGATTTCTTGTAAATAATACGCCCGTACCCGAGTCCGTACCTAAATTTCCAAACACCATAGATTGAATATTAACTGCGGTACCTTGATGATCAGGAATTTGGTTGATTCTTCTATAAACAACAGCACGGTGATTATTCCAGCTATGGAAAACCGCTTCTACTGATAACCTTAATTGATCTATTACATCTTGTGGGAATGGTTGTCCTGCAACCCGTTCGAATGCCACTTTATATTCACTCACTAATTGTTTAAGATCCTCAGCCAATAAATCCTGATCTTGCTGAACATCCTTTGATTTCTTCATTTCATGCAATAGCTTCTCAAAATGATAGGACTCTACATTAAACACTACATTACCGAACATCTGAATTAATCGACGGTAACAGTCGAATGCGAATCGTTCATTGCTTGTATGAATTGCTAAGCCCTCTACCGTTTGATCATTTAAACCTAAATTAAGAATCGTATCCATCATACCAGGCATCGAATTAACCGATCCAGAACGTACAGATACTAGTAATGGATTAGAGGAGTCACCGAATTGTTGTTGCTTCTTACGTTCTAACTCTTTCATTGCAATATTAATTTCATCCATTAATCCTTCAGGCAACTGCTCTTTCTCAAAATACTGCCTGCAAGCTTCCGTTGTAACTGTAAATCCTGGCGGCACAGGTAAACCTGCACGAGTCATTTCTGCTAAATTCGCACCCTTACCACCTAATAATAACTTCATATCCTTATTGCCTTCTTCAAAATGAACTAATCTCTGTTGCATGGTTTCCCCTCCAAATGCGCTGAATAAGATGTATTATATACCTTGATTACTTATAATATATACTATATTATTATATATGACACAATATATATTATAAAAATAAGCAATAATACATCGTATATGAGGTGGAACTATGAACAGAGAGTTAACTTTAGAAATCGTACGCGTTACCGAACTAGCCGCACTTGCTTCCTCACAATGGATGGGAAGAGGTGTTAAGAATGAAGCAGATGGTGCTGCAACAGCAGCAATGCGAAGAATGCTTGATTCAGTCCCGATTAATGGAACAGTCGTCATTGGTGAAGGTGAAATGGATGAAGCACCGATGCTGTATATAGGTGAGAAGGTTGGTAATTTAGTTGGACCTGAAGTCGATGTAGCAGTCGATCCACTAGAAGGAACCGAGCTCGTTGCAAGTGGACTGAACAATGCACTCGCCGTTATTGCTATTGCCGATAAAGGCAATCTTCTACATGCACCAGATATGTATATGGAGAAGCTTGCTGTTGGACCTGCATTATGTGGGAAATTAAGCTTAAACGATCCATTACCGGTTACCTTACAGAAAGCTGCTGATATTCTAAATAAGCCGATTTGCGATTTAACTATATCTATCCTTGATCGTGAGCGTCACGCTGAACATATCGCAACACTTCGGGAATATGGTGTCCGTATTAAGCTGCTAAGCGCTGGTGACGTTGCTGGGGCGATGGCGACTGCTTTTCCAGAATCGGGAGTCGATATGTATATTGGTTCGGGTGGTGCACCTGAAGGTGTGCTTGCTGCTGCGGCCCTATACTGTTTAGAGGGCGAACTGCAGGGTAGGCTTATGCCGATGAATGAAGAAGAATTACAAAGATGCTTCACTATGGGCATTGCTGATCCGCTTCGTGTATTGAACATGGTCGATATGGTTGGTGGTGAGGATGTGATTTTTGCTGCAACAGGCATTACTCCAGGGGATACTCTCAACGGGGTCAGATTACTTCCTGGTCAGAGGGCAGAAACCGATTCTATCGTTATGCGTGCCAAAACTAAGACCATACGTTACATCAAATCGGTTCACTATTTGCCTAACAAAATGCTATTACAAGACTAAAAATTGTGACAAGCATGTAAATTCCAGATTTCTTGATTGTATACCGCTTAGTGCGGTAGAAATCCGGTGGCATAAAATACCCACCTTCTTTTAAAGTGAAGGTGGGTATTTTTCTTAATGAAGTTATATTCGCTCAATCAATCCTGCTAATAAAGCAGCACGTTGTGGAATTTCATCAATACGAACGTATTCATCAAGCGAATGTGCAAAGTCGCCTCTCGCTCCTAAGCCATCTAAGGTAGGAATTCCGCAGGCTGCAGTGAAATTCCCATCACTTACCCCACCTGTTCCCGCTTCCGAAAGAGCCATATCAGGCAACTCATCACCCGCAACAGCAACCGCTAATTGATACAGAGCCTCGATCTCCTCTGTTCTTTCCATAGGTGGTCGTCTAATGCTACCTTCGATCGTTATCTTTGCTTCAGGATGCGAGCTGACAAGTTCATGCAATTCATGCTCAATTCTAGCCGCCTCTTGCATGGTCCCGACTCTCACATCAATAATCGCTTCTGCTTCAGCAGCAACAACATTAGATGCAAATCCGCCTTGAACAATCCCTACATTCAGCGTTGTGCCGAGACGTTCATCCTCAAGCTCGTACAAGTTAAGAATCTGCATGGCCATTTCTTTAATTGCTGAAACGCCCGCCTCCGGATTTACCCCAGAATGCGCAGAACGTCCCTCAACGATCATTTTGAATCTTCCATTGCCTTTGCGTGAAGTTTTAATCGCACCTTTAGGTTCCATTGGTGGCTCGAGAACGAGTACAGCATCTGATTTTCTTGCCTCTTCCTCAATATGAGCACGAGACGTTGTGCTTCCTATTTCCTCATCGCTGTTGATCAGAAGCACAATTTCTTTACCTTGTGGCAAACGTCCAAGCTCAATAAGGGCTTTAATTCCGTACATCGCCTGCAGCAGTCCAGCCTTCATATCATATACACCAGGGCCATAAGCCTTATGATCTCTAATCTCAAAAGGACGACTAGTTGTTTCGCCTCTTGGCCATACCGTATCGCAATGACCAAGAAGAAGAATTCGCTTGTTAGATGGAGATGGATTCTCATGCTTCACACTGCATATTAACCGATCACCAAATTTTTCATTCTTTATGCGTTCTACGCGTCCGTTCGTTAATTGCACAAACAAAGATTCATACCAATCTATCATCAGATCGTTTAAAGCTTTGTCATCAGAAGGAGAGTCCATATTCACACTTTCTTCCAAATGAATTAACAAATCGGGCATGTAGTTTTGAATTTGCGTAACCAGATTCATTGAGTATTCTGCCTTCCTTAGTGAGAGTGCGTGTTACTTCCGAATAAACGATCCAATCCATAAACTTTTTCGATAATAAAAATAAATACGAGGCTTATTAAAATAAGCACAGCAGATAGAGACGCCACAAGAGGATCTAATGACTCCTGCATATGGTTAAAAATAGCCATTGGTAAAGTAGTTGATGACGGAGTAACCAAGAACAGCGAGATGGTCACGTTGTCAAAGGAGGTTAGGAATGCGAACATTCCACCTGATAGTATAGCTGGCTTTAACAAGGGCAATGTTATTTTCCAAAACACATTAAATGAACTCGCGCCAAGAATATAAGCTGCACGCTCAAGTGTGTAATCAAATGAACTAAGGCCAGTAAGCACAAGTCTAACTACATACGGAATGGTTATTAATATATGTGCAAGAAGTAGACCTGTAAAGGTTCCTGCCAAGCCGATTTTAGTGAAAAAGATCAATATTGCGATACCGATAATAATAGCTGGTACGGTAAGCGGTGATAATAACAGACCATTAATGGCACCTCTGCCTGGCAGCTTATATTTATGCAAGGCAATTGCTGCAAGTGTTCCGATGACCGTCGAAATAATGCCAGTTATTACTGCAAGCTTCAAGCTGTACCAGAATGAATCGATAAATTCTGGTCTTTCCAGAATTTTGGCGTACCATTTGAATGAAAAGCCCTCAGGGGGAAACGATAAGTAACCAACTGAGGTGAATGATGTTGGAATAATAATGAGTAGTGGTGAAATCACCATCAGGACGACAATGAATGTGGTAAAGCCAAGCAATGAGAATCGGAGCCTCATGATGAGAACACCTCCTTATACTTCTTCGTCTCCAATAGCTTGGTGAACAAAGCAACTAGACCAAGTGCGAACACAATTAACAGAAATGCAAGTGCAGCCCCAAGTGACCAATCGAGTGAAACCATGATCGTTTCATAAGCGATAACAGGCATCATTTTGACAGAAGTGCCTCCAAGAAGAGCTGGTGTTACAAACGAACTCATGGATAAGCTAAATACGAGTGTTGAACCAGCAATAATACCTGGCAAGCTAAGTGGAACTGTCACGCTAAAGAATGCCTTAGCCTTTGTAGCTCCAAGAATATCTGCTGCTTTATAAAGTGATCCATCAATGCTATATAGACTCGTAGCAATCGCGAGAATCATATACACAATTACAGAATCAGTCAGACCTATGATAACGCCGAGCTCGTTATAAATTAACCGAAGCGGCTCGTCAATCAGACCTAGCTTCATTAATGTAGAATTGACAAAGCCTTTGGGTCCCAGAATAACAACCCAACCAAAATTTCGAATAACAACGCTAATTAAGTGAGGAGAGATAATAAGAAATGTTATGAAGCCTCGCATTTTAGGTGTTGCTTTAGCCATATACATGGCCACTGGATAACCAAGCAACAAACACGCAACTACTGTTAATAAACTAACCTTGATTGTTCTCCATAATATTTGAAAATAATACGGATCCTGAACAAATAACAAATAATTCTTAAATGTAAAACTAAGATCTTCATTTTGAAAGCTAAGCATGAAAATGTATGCCATTGGAAAAATGAACGCGCCCAATATTACAATTAGGCTCGGAGCTAGGAGCAACAGAGCAATGGCTTTCCCAGAAAACCTTCTTTTATTCACTCTCTAATTCTCCTTTACTGGAAAGACATAAACATCTTCCATTTTCCAGCTCAGCTTTACAATTGTTCCTGTTTCCATATTCAAGCCAGAATCAGAGGATTGTAAGCGAACATTCATTAAATTGCCTCCCACTTCTACAATGCACTCTGTAAATGAGCCTAAGAATGACGTATAACGAACAACAGCCAGCATTGAATTTATATCTGCGTCGCTAGTTCTTGAACCGCTCTCAGATGCGATGACTAATTGTATTTTCTCAGGACGAACATAAATAGAAACAGCTTGATCTGCATGGAAATTCAAGTTACGCTGCCTAGCTTGCAGCTTGCTACCACTTTCGGTTACTAGCTCAATCACATCGGAATTAGAGGATTTAACAACACCCGGAATGCGATTGGATTTACCAATAAATACATGCACGAATTCAGAAGCAGGCTTATTATAAATTTCCCAAGGCGTACCTATTTGCTCGACCTTTCCATGATCAAGCACTACGATTCGATCGGACAAATACATAGCTTCCTCTTGATCATGCGTCACGAAGATTGTCGTTACACCAATCACCTGTTGAAGTCGTTTCAGTTCCTCCCGTAGTTCCTCCCGTAGCTTAGCATCCAAATTACTTAATGGCTCATCGAGCAGTAATACAGAAGGCTCAGTTACCAAAGCACGTGCGATCGCTATCCGTTGACGCTGTCCACCAGATAGCTGTTTCGGAAATCGATCAGATAAATGCGGAAGCTTGACGACTTGCAGAATCTTATCAACCTTTTCCTTAATTTGCTTACTAGGTACTTTTCTCA
Source organism: Paenibacillus sp. P5_B5 (assembly GCF_056400365.1). Classification (NCBI taxonomy): domain Bacteria; kingdom Bacillati; phylum Bacillota; class Bacilli; order Caryophanales; family Paenibacillaceae; genus Paenibacillus; species Paenibacillus sp. P5_B5. Next base: position 236,270 of record NZ_JBFULK010000004.1, on the reverse strand, counting down.
GCTTCAATCCGTACTCAACATTCCCTTCAACAGTCATATGAGGAAAGAGAGAATACGTCTGAAACACCATGCCGAGATCCCGTTTGTTCGACGGGATCCCATTCATGAGTTTACCTTTAATCAGAATCTCGCCTTGATTCGGATCAAGGAAGCCTGCGATCATATTAAGTGTTGTTGTCTTTCCACAACCAGAAGGACCGAGGAAAGATATACATTCACCTTGTTCAATTTGAAGATTAAAATCCTCAACTACTGTATTGTCACCAAAGCTTTTGCGAATATTTCTCAGCTCTACATCAATTTTCTTGGTTGTTGTCATAGGGTCACCTTAATTTTTCCCTACAAGCGGTGCTACTTCTTTATTGAAACGGCTTAACCATTCTTTCATGCTTTGGCTAAGTACTTCATAATCGAAGTTCTTCACTTTGCTGCGATCAAACTCTAACAATTTAGCAATATCACCAGGAAGCTTCACATTAACAGCTGGATTGTAGTACAACTTAGTTGCATACATCGTTTGAACTTCTTCAGACAATAAGAAATCAATGAATAGATTAGCAGCTACTGGATGCGGAGCACCTTTAACAAGTGTTGCAACGTTTGGTACAAGGTTTGAACCTTCTTTAGGGATTATAAACTCAAGTGGTAAACCGCTTTCTTGTTTTTGCACGATGCTTCTTGCCATTGTCCATGTCGTATAAGCTGCTGTTTTATCTTGTAGATTCTGTTGAAGCTGTGAAGCGTTCTTCGCAAATGTAGGCAAGTAACCAGCAATTATTTTCAATTTCTCGAAACCTGCATCCATTGATTTCTCAGAACCACCGTTTGCGTAAGCAAGCATGATCGTTGCTGAACGTCCGAAGTTACTGGAGATTTCAGTCATCGTGATGTTGCCTTTAAGTTCAGGCTTCGTTAAATCGTTCCATGATTCTGGAATAGGTAATCCTTTTGCTTTAACAGTCTCAGCGTTATATGAAATACCCATTGGTGTAAAATTAACAGCAACACCGCTATCGTCCTTTACTTTCAATGAAGGATCCACTTTCGCCATATTCGGAATATCCTGAATATTAACTCTATCCCATAATCCCTCTGCACGACCCGCTTCTTGTTCGCCGCCTTCAACAACTGTTAAATCGATTTGCGGAGAACCTTTCTGCGCTTTTACTTTTGCAACCAATTCAGTAGATACACCAGACACATAAGACAGCTTAACATCAGGGTACTTTTCATTAAATTTCTTAAAAACAACATCCTTCATTAATTTTTCAACAGTTGCTCCATTACCTGCCACAACCAATTCTTTCTCTGGAGTCACCGTTTTTGTAATCGCTTCCGGAGTTGCAGATGCATTAGCAGCAGGTGTCGAACTTGGCGCAGATGTTTCTGAAGCACTTGGAGCTTTACTACATCCTGCAAATATAGAACCGCAAATTGCTAATACAGATATTGCTGTAATCATTTTTCTCTTATTCATTTATACCCCTCCAGAAAGATAATTTTCTGTTCACTATATGTGAACGCCGTTTACCATATGTAACCGATAATTGATTTTAGCATGAGAAAGTGGTATATTCAATACAGAATTTTAAATTAATTTAATAAATTCTAAATTAATAGTTTATTTAATATAATTAGAGTTACTTAGGGAGATGGTGTCTATTTTAACTTCTGTTCAGAAGAGTTGTACTTTGCTTAAAATTTTTTTGAATTCGGATAAGGAGTTAGGAGTCAGCGAGCTTAGTAGAAGACTTCAGATTTCTAAAGGTGCTGTTCACAAGCTGCTTATCACACTTGAAAGCGAAGGCTTCATTAAACAAAACCCCAATAATAAACTTTATTCATTAGGCTATACCTTACTTGAGCTTGGTACGAAGGTTAAAGAAAACCATAATTGGGCTGAATTTGCAAGACCAAGCTTACAGAAATTAGCCAGCTATACCAAAGAGTTCGTCTGTTTTTGTATCATTGACGACTTAGACGCCATATACATTGATAAAATCGAATCTCAATATCCCATTCGATTTAATGTGGAAGCCCATCGGCGCTTCCCTTTATACGCAACCTGTGCCTCTCGTGCGATTCTGGCGTATTGTTCTCCTTCCACTATTGATCAAGTGCTAAGCGAGCCATTTAAACAATACACTTCTCACTCCATCACGGATACAGAACAAATGAAGCAACGTCTCGAAGCAATCAGAACACTTGGCTATGAGACAAGCTCCAACTTACGTAACATTGGTGTTACTGGTATAGCTGCTCCTATTTTTGATAGCGAGGGCAATGTGTCTGCTTCCGTCTCCTTAATTGGTCCTGTAGACCGAATGAAAGAAAATCTGACCCACTTGATCGAAACAGTCGTAGAAACAACTACGGAACTCTCTCGTCATTTTGGTTATAATCCTCATTCATAACGAAGAGATAGCTACCGCTCATACAACAAAACGCCGCCATCTGACTTCTCGGTCAAATGACGGCGTTATTTATTAGTTTAATTGATAATAGCTTGTTAAAGCATCTTTGATCCCTACTTGATTACTTAATAAATTCTTTGCACTAAAGAAAATACTTCCTTTAACTTGAGGCCGCTCAGTATTATATTTCAGTTGACCTATAATAGCATCGCTTGTTGCCCAATCTGTACTATTGGTTCCAAGACGATGAGCACCATGTCCAATGTACAACTTCACATTATACTTACTCGTTTCTTTCATCCACCAATCAACGAGCGTATCATAACTAGCTACTTTAAAACCAATACTCCAGTAAAGCTGAGGTGCTACGTAGTCGACCCACTCATTGCGTATCCATGTCCGAGTATCAGCGAATAAATCATCATATGAAGATAGTCCGTTCGTACTCGAACCCGTCGGATCGGTCTTTGCATTACGCCAGATTCCGAATGGACTAATCCCGAATTCCACATCACTTTTAGCTGCTTTAATCGAAGTAGATAGCTGCTGTACGAATTGATTCACATTATCTCGGCGCCAATCCGCTTTATCAGCAATTTTCTTAGGGTTGTACTTCACGAATGTTTCATCATCAAGAAATGGAACTTCAGATATGCCATATGGATAGAAATAATCATCCAAGTGAACCCCATCAATATCATAATTACGAACAACTTCCATAATGGCATCGATAATATGCGTTCTTACATCAGGGATTCCCGGATTTAATAATAATAATCCTTTGTGAGGTACAATCCACTCTGGATGCTGTTTAGCAGGATGATTATCGGCTAGAGTTTCAATTTTATTGTCCGTATTCCCACGGAATGGATTGAACCAAGCATGAAATTCCATATCACGTTTATGCGCTTCTGCTATCATAAATGCAAGCGGATCATAACCAGGATCCTTCCCTTGTGTACCTGTTAATACCTTTGACCAAGGCACTAACTTAGAAGGATATAAAGCATCTGATGTAGGTCTTACTTGAACCATAACAGCATTGATACCGATTTGCTTCAATTCATCTAACATTTTAACAAACTCACTTTTTTGCTGTAAAACACTTAATCCTGGTTTAGATGGCCAGTCAATATTATAGACCGTTGAAATCCATGCAGCTCGCATTTCTTTCTTCGTCCCCTGCACTTCCCCAGGTTTTTCTTCTGGTTCTTTCCCAGGTTCTTTCTCTGGCACATTATTTCCCGAGGAATAAATGCCTACTGTTTTGCTTAGCTCATCCCATGTCACTAAAGCTCCTAAGCTTTCACTAATGAATCGTAGCGGTACCATCGTATAATTATTACGCAATTCAGCTGCGACATCTAGCTTTACTTGCTTACCGCTTACTTCAGCTGTTTGGAGCCCAATAGTTAAGTATATTGTTTTCTCTGACGTATGTATTGTAATCTTCTTAGGTTTAGGATCCCAATTAATGTCCGCACCTAGTGCTTCAGATATGAAACGAAGTGGTACCATCGTTGTTCCGCTTGCCTCTAGGATATAGGGTGGTGCTTCTGACGAAATCGCCTTATCATTCACAAGCACTTTCACATTCTTATTAATCTGTGAATCTTGTTTGGCAAATACCAAGGATGCTTGCATACACATAGATAGTACTAAAACCCAAATAATCAATCTGCTTTTTCTCAAGATGTTAGCCCTCCCAAATTACATCAAATCCAATATTTATTCTACGCCGTATGTAAATAGCTAGTTCCTGGAAACTAGCAATACCTAATTCTACTATTTTTAGATATCATAAGTCTATGATACCAAAGTTTTCTAATCAAATTTTAAGAATACATAACGAGGACAAAAATAGAAAATAGAATAGAGAATACAATTTCACTTATTCCCACTTGCTTGATGCTCAGCTTCAGTTTCGGATAGATGACAGCTCTTGCTAATAGAATCAACATCGGAATCATAAGCATCATAGGAAAAAGAATACCAAATGCGATTAAACTAATCGCATGATATCCAACGGATAGAATATAGAACACCTTATTCTTCTTCTCACGAATCATCGTTTTGACATAGAACACAGCCCCAATAAAATACAATAAACAAATAAAGAACAGATCTGATGCTAATGACCAATCACTGCCTCCACCTATCCAATAGGTTACATATACCATTGAGCAAAACTGTACAACAGCTACTAGATCATTTACAAAGCTTCTCTCATTATTACTCTTAGCATAGAACACATTAACGAGAAACAAAGGAACATAAGCTAGTCCGACGAATAACAATGCTGGTTTAAGTATAATTAATGGCACACCTGCTATCACCAATAAGCCACCATAGATCTGAATCGGGCGGAGAAAGAGTTTGCTCTTACGAGTACGGATCAACTGCAAAAGTGGGAAAGTAAACAAATATATTATTAACCAACACACAAACAGTAGTGCATGTAAAGGCCGAGCATCTGCAGCAAACGTTCCAAATAAGAAAGGCATAATCAGCATCGCCCATGCACCATGTTGATTAGGTATATATTTACTATGCAATGTAAACACTCCTTATGAACAATTAGACATAGATATAAACAATTATACTATACCATATAGCAAAAAGAGATGCTCCCGCATCTCTTTTATCGCCATACTATGTTCATATTATTAAGCTTCGCTACTATCATCTGCATCAGAAGCCTCAGCTTCACCGCTATCATCGGCACCAGCACCTGCTTCTTCTGATGCTTCATCGTCAGCAGCTTCACTATCATCCGCATCTGCATCAACTTCTGCTTCTTCCGATGCTTCTTCCTCTTCCACTGCTTCTTCAGTTGCTTCGTCAGCAGCTTCCTCTTCAGCTACTTCTTCACTTGCTCCTTCAGCTTCTAGAACGACAGCATCCTCTTCTACCGTTTCCTCAGAAACTACCTCTACTTCTTCACTCATAGCTACATATACTTCTTTTTCTTCCATTTTTGTTTCCTCCTCGATTGGTTTAGTTTCCTGATTAATCACTTCTACAATCAGTGCATCTTGTTCTGGTTCATCTGTAACCACTTGCTGCCCTGTGATAGTTTCAGCAATCTCTAGGTTACTCGAATTATCGGTTGTCTGCTTACGTGAGAACCATTTTGAAAAAATAGACATCTCAGAAACCACCTCTACTTCTCGAAATCGAATGAAGCCATCACAAGTCCTATTACTAAAATATTTAGTAGCCTTCTATTTTATGACATTCTCATAGAAAAAAAGTCTACTGCGATTTCTCGCTAGCAGACTTTCAATTAATTCTATTTAAATAAACTAGATCGACCAGCCTATTGGATAATTATCTGTAATAGAAACAGGTAATTTACCTTGTGCTTGGATCTCACCCGTTAATACTTTCGCTACTGCCTTCATAGCTAGCGGACGATTCTCGTAAGCAGCTATGTACCCTTTAACCTCAGGGAACTTCATAAGGTCAAACGGATTACGTCCTGCTACAACAACAAAGCATTTACTCCGCTTAGATAACTCCTTAGCAATTTGAGTCTGACCTTCTGAGAAAGTTGCATCATAAGATACCATTACAATCTGATCATAAGCCTTGCTAAGCTCTAGGATATCTACAACCGTCTGATCTGTCGGGAAAAGATCCATACGCGCTTCATCAACTTCAAGCTTAGACTTCTCTAGATAATAACCTAACGTCTCTTCTTGTTCGATAAACTCCACGACTTGGGTATCCGTACGGACCTCAGACCATATAACCAGCGTTCGTTTACTAGGATCTAATGGAAGCTGCTCCTCATTCTTTACGAGGGTTACACTTTTCTCATAAACACTAGATGCTAGCTCACTCCACTCTGGAAGACCTATTTGATCAAATGACAAAACAGAATTGGTTGATTGTTGTTGTAGCTTCTCTTTAAGCTTCAGAATTCGTTCAACGGATTGATTAATCCGCTCTTCTGAAATCCGCCCACTTTGAACAGCTTCAAGCAAGGCATTAATACCTGTTACCTGATGTTCATAAACATGTGATATAAGTACAATATCAACACCAGCTTCTACCGCAAGTACAGTTCCTTCGGCAAATCCAAAATTATCTGCGATCGCTTTCATTTCAATACAATCCGAGCAGACAACGCCTTCAAATCCAAGTTCTTGACGTAAAAATCCATCTATAACACGTGGTGACAACGTAGAAGGTAGCTCACCCTCCTCAAGTGCTGGAAATATGACGTGAGCAGACATAACGATATCAACACCATGATCAATCGCTTTCTGGAAAGGTACAAGCTCAATTGAACGTAAACGTTCCATACTGTGCGGAACAATTGGCAGAGAATAATGACTATCTGTAGCTGTATCACCATGACCTGGAAAATGTTTAATCGTTGCAGCAACCCCAGCAGCTTCATATCCTCGTACTGCAGCTAAACCCATGTCTGCGACTAAGTTTGGATCTTCACCATATGATCGCACACCGATTACGGGGTTCATGGGATTATTATTCACATCAACATCTGGTGCAAAATTCACATTGATCCCCATCGCACGAAGCTCTCTACCTGAAATATAGGCTGTCTGGTAAGCTGATTCTAGATCACGACTTGCTCCTAGAGACATATTACCTGGCATAAGCGACACACCTTCTTCAATACGTGTCACCATTCCGCCTTCTTGGTCAATTGAGATCAGCAAAGGGATATCTGTTGAATTGGAAGCTATCTGTTGTAATTGATTAGATAGTGCAGCTACTTGAACTGGATTCTGCAGATTACGACGGAAGTAAATGATACCTCCTAAATCATACTCGCGAATCAGGTTTTCAATATTGGGATTTGCCTCTACTGCATCAAACCCACACATGATCATTTGACCAATCTTTTGCTTTAATGTTAATTCTGCTGCACGCATCATTCTCATCCTTTCATTCGTTGCATTACTCATTACTTGTAACTAAGATGATAGATCTGGAAGTATAGATTTTGAGTCGGTATTTTTCTCGCGATATTCAGATGGGGTAGCACCTGTAAACTTATAGAAGACTCTCGTAAAATATCTTCGTTCAGAGTACCCAACCAATTTCCCTATCTGAGCAACGCTTTTATCACTCACTAGTAGCATTGATTTCGCTAACTCAATTCTATGTCGTGTTAAATATTCAAGGAAAGTCTCATCAAATGTCTGCTTAAAAAGCATAGAGAAATATGAATAAGATATTCCTAGATAATCTGAAATTTCTTCAACGCCTAGATCAGAAGCTAGATTCTTATCGATATAATCCTTCGCTGAAACCATCAACATATCGCTGGGCTTCCGACTTGTTCCCGAATTAAACGAATCATTGAGTAGCTTATGAATAATATCAAGCAGGCTTTTGATCGATAAAGAGCGTTCAAGCATATTCCATACTGATTTTTCATCCTCGTTAGTTAATACGTTAATTTCATGCATCTCCCGAAGTAAATGTAAGATCATGAAATGTAGAATCTGTTCAGCCCGCTGAAGCGACTGTCCTGATATCTCACGTAACGTATTGTTTAGCTCATGGAACGCTTGCTCCATTCGGTCACGTTCTTGTTTCTTAATCGATGATACAATTTGTTCCACGAGTCCCCACATCGAATAATTTAATTCGTTCGACTGTGTTACTTCCTCCTCCAGCATGATAATCTGATGACTTTTCGGAGATAAATGAACCGTTCTTTGAAGCTGTTTATATGCATCTGCTAGCATTTCAATCGATACATGCACAGGATAAATGCCAACTGAAACAGTCAATTTCACATTTTCTTTAACCGCTTGCAGCATTTTCTCAGACCACATTTTCACGTCATCAAATACAAAAACATCTTCTTTCTCATGCTGAATAAGAATACACCATTCACCCTCGCGTGTTTGCAAGACTGCATAAGCTAGGGATTGACCATTTAAGGCATCTAAAAGAACATTTCGTATAGCAAAGTTGATTAACTTGCGCTCTTTCTCATTCCATTGTCTTGAGATATGAGAGTATTCATCTAAATCAATGAGCAACAGCGTATATTCAAGCTTATCAAGCTTATTTTCTTCATCAAACAAAAATTGTCTGCTACTAACGGTTGTGTAATCCAGTAGAACATCAAATAAAAATTTCTCATAAGCCAATATCATGGCTTTGCTCCATTTTTTTCTCTCTTTGATTACTTCTAACTTCTTACTTTTCAATTCCGTCGCAACCTTACCCACAACAACCTCAAGCTCCGCATAGTTAATCGGCTTTAGAATATAATCCTTTGCCCCATACTTCAAAGAAGTTCTCACATATTCAAAATCTTGATAACCCGTTAACATAATAACTGTGCACTCTTTGCCATGATCTCTAAGCTTCTGGAGAAAAGTAACTCCATCCATATGAGGCATTCGGATATCACATAGAATCAGATCAGGATCATGCTCTAGAACATATTCCAGAGCCTTTAACCCATTAGATGCTATATCCACAGAAATAAATCCATAATTACTCCACGGAATAACCTTCTGTAAATTACGTACAATATTAATTTCGTCGTCGACTAGCAGTACCTTCAAATCCATCATCATCACCTGCCGACTTATATTTAGGAATAACACATTTGATTACCGTTCCTTGGTAAGGCATACTACAGATCATAATGCCATAAGGCGCTCCATAATGAATTCGCAAGCGATCTGCAACATTCATAATTCCTAAACCAACTCTTTCGGATGCTTCTGTCTGCTTATGAATTTTGGTTTGAGTGGTTTTATATTGAAATCTTTCTAATATTTCATTTGAGATACCTAATCCATTATCTTCAACCCAAATCACAATATTTTCTTCCTGCTCTTCTAACTTAATCGTAACTCTGCCACCATGCTCAAACCCCTCAAATCCATGCTGTATACTGTTCTCGACAAGTGGCTGCAGTGTCAGTTTAAGTATAAAGTAGCTTTCTAGAGAGGCTGGAATATCAATCCTATATTCGAATAAGTTCTCAAATCGGAATGACTGAATTTCCAGATAATTTTGGAGATAATCAAGCTCAAGCGACAACGGTATTTCTTCTTTATGCTCAAACATACGTAGCATGGAACCTAATCGATAAATGAACTGACTTACCTTTTTGCCCTCATTCTGAATGGCTAGCGCATTCATTGACTCTAGTGTGTTAAATAGAAAATGCGGCTTAATCTGTGCTGCGAGAAGCATTAGCTCAGCTCTATTCTTATGTTGCTGTTCCATTTTTACTTCTAGAACTAATGAGTTAATACGCTCAACAAGATTATTAAATCCTCTTGCCATAACCGTTGTCTCATCCTTGCCACTCACAGGAACGCGAACGTTTAAATTACCAAGCTCAACCTGCTTCATCGAAGATACGAGCTTAAGGATAAATCGAATATATCGATTAACAAATAATAGATTAAACAAGAGAGCGAAGATCAAACAAGAAACCGTAATGATCGCTACGGTCTTCATCACACCTAGTGTCTTTCCTGAGATATAGACCCAGGGAGTTACATAGACAAGACTCCAATTTTTAATCCCTGCATGCTCGAGATTAAAGTTATATACCGACAACATACTTTCTACATTGCGAAAACTCATTTTCTGTGTTTGATATTCGGAAGCTAAATCAATATCATCTATAATGTAATCATAAATGCTCATACTGTTTAATTCATGACCGCTATCTTGAAGAATTAATCCGTCATGATTAACGATCATAAACCGACTTTCAGGTGGTTGATTGTGCAAGAATGCCCTAAAAATAAAGTCCAGTTCACTTAAGTTCATCTGCTCAAGCAAATAGCCCTTTACATTCATAAAATCGGGTTCTCGAATTAATCGAAAAGTTGTATATAAGGTCTCATTCTTCGTTAAATCTGGGTATTCATAGGGACCAAACCATGTCGGAGTTCCATTCTCTCTAATCATTTCTGAAAAAACGGGGTGTTCTTGAAGTTTTTCGAACGGAACATATTTGATCGACGTTGGTCTMTCCTTCTGATTAGAAAAAGAATCTCCCAATAAATTATAGATGATTGCTTGATTCACGGGGCCAAACGTCAAGAACGTATTCATCATAATATCTTCTGCGTACTTCTTCTCTTCAAAGTTTGGAGACTTCCAAACACTAATAGGAAGAGCATATAATTTATTCAAATCTGTCTGAAATCGCCAGAATTCTGAGTAAGTATTCGCCTCTTTAAAAACGGATGAAATGTTACTAACAACCGCATTAATGGTTAGCTCTGTCTGATCCGTAAAGTTACGCTCGATAATATTTTGCATAAGTATGTAAGTAATAACACCTACAATGAAAAGAGGAGCAATAATGAATGCTATGAATGCTAAATACACTTTTTTTCTTAGATTCATCAATTGAAGTCTCCCCTTGCATCCATCCAGCCTGATTACGTAAGTGAAAAACAATTCTCCTTCATTACTATATTAACCTTTAATACTTCCTGCTGTAACCCCTTCAATAATCCTATTTTGTAAAAATGTATATACAATTACAACTGGAACAATGCTGAACATGGAGGATGCGAACAATCTTCCATAATTCAATTGCATGGAATCACGGAAGGCTACCATTGCAACAGGCAACGTCTTCATCTTATCACTTGACACGAAGAAGGAAGCCATAATAAATTCATTCCAGTTCCCCAAATAGTTTAGAATAAATACAGTGACTAGCGCTGGCATTGTTAGTGGCAGTACAATCTTAAAAAATAAACCGAACGCAGATAATCCATCCATTACACCTGCTTCTTCCATCTCTGCAGGAAGCGATTTTAAGAATGCAGCAATAATAAATACGGTCAGCGGGATCCCAAAGGTCACATAAGGTAATACAATCGCCCACGGTGTATCTACTATACCTAAAGCAACCGTAAGGCGATAGAGTGGTATCAGTAGAAAGCTCCCAGGAATCATAAGCGCTGCACCAATAAAGAGCATAATAAATTTATTGATCATTCTATAACGCATACGACTAATAACATAAGCAGTCATTGCTGCCATAATCATCGATAGAACACTAGCACCTACCGAGATGTACATACTATTGAAAAAATAGCGTGCAACAGGCGTTAAATCCCATACTGCAATATAATTACTAAAATCAAATGTTTTAATCGGTAAACTAAATGGACTTGCGATTACATTTGCAGAACTCTTAAAGGAGTTGGAGAAAGCAAAGTAAATCGGATAAATTGTGACGATCACATAGATCCACAAAACCAGATGGATGATGAATTTTCCTGTATTTTTCATCCGTTCTCCACATCCCCGAATTTTTTGGAAATTACATTATAAATGATCGTTAATCCAATCGTAATAATCATAATTAAGTTTGCAATAGCATTCGCATAACCATACTCACTTCTGTTGTATGCGGAGTGGTACATATGCGATCCCATAACTTCAGTAGTGCTGAATGGTCCGCCATTTGTCATTACGATAACTATATCAAGTGCCTTCATCGCTCCCGTCATGGACAACAGGATGATAACCATAATAACCGGTCTAATGAGTGGTACAGTTATTAAACGCATTCTTTGGTATGCTGTTGCGCCATCAATTTCAGCAGCTTCCATAACTTCCCTCGATATACCAAAAATAGCTGCTAATACAAGGACGACATAAAATCCAGTCCACTGCCAGGCATTGGTAATTAGAATCGCAAGAAATGCCGTCCGATCATCACCTAACCATGGTAATGCCCAGCTTTCCAATCCGATAACCTTTAGAGTTAAATTAATAATTCCTGCATCTGGATGGAATACAACGAAGGAGAATAATACTCCTACAACTGCTGTTGATAAAATACTTGGTAAGAAAACAATCGTTTTGTAAAATCCACGAAGTTTACGTACTTCGGAGATCATAAATGAAATAACAACAATGATTGGAATCTGGACGAAAATTGAAAACAAAATAAAGTACATGTTATTCTTTAAAGCCGTCCAGAAAATTTCGTCATTGGTCAGAGCTTTCACATAGTTATAGAATCCAGCAAATACAGGTTCATTAACCCCATCCCAAATTGTAAACCCAACTGTTAGCGTTTCATAAACGGGAACCAGATAAAACAAGGTATACATAACGACAGTAGGAAGTAAAAACAAGATATAAGTTAGGGGATTTCGAAGTGTTTTATTCATAGGGAATCTGTACCTTCCTTTCTGTTCGAAACTTATGCTTGAGTATGTCAGTTTCTTCAACGTGTTAAGTAGGAACGGGTATCACATGTCGGTGATACCCGTTAACTTCTTTAATTTTTTCAGTCAAACTTCCATTACTTCTTAGCAGCAGCCTTCTCTTTATCTGCTTCTTCTTGAACCTTTTGAATTTTCTCAGCAGCTTGAGCACCTGAGATACGGCCAGCAAGCAATTCTTGCAATGTCGTACCAACTGCTGAATTCACTTTACTTGGAACGATCGAATCGAATGCTGGGAATAGATCCTTACCAGCTGTCGTACTAATGATTTCAGTTATAATTGGTTTTGCTCCAGCAATCTCATACTTCATTGAAGGCAACCAGCTGTCTTCTTTATTCTGTTTAACTTGCTCTTCCTGGTTATACAATGCTTTGATAAATTCTTTTGCAACTTTCAACTCTTGTTCATTCATTTTAGCGGAGAATCCATATCCGTTAGAGAATGAGGAGTTAACTGCATTATCTCCAGGACCACCAGTAGTTGGGAGCAAGAAGAAGGATACATCTGCTGCTACAGGTGTTTGAGCAGGATCTGTATAAGCACCATTAGCCCAGCTGCCATCAAAGTACATTGCAACTTTACCTGTTCTAAATTCTATTTGAGACTCAGCATATGATAGTGCTAGAGCGTTCTTCGTGAAATAACCTTTTTTCACTAGATCTTCGTATCTGTTGAATCCGTCAACAACGTCTGTCCATTTCTTTGTTCCTGCTTGAATGTCCTCAATAATTGTGTTACCACCTGCACGTACCCATAAGGTATTCGCAATCATTGCGCTTGACCATGCATCTTTACCTGACATACCAAATGGCGTTACGTTCTTGGATTTCAAAGTTTCTGCAACAGTTAACAGTTCTTCCCAAGTTTTTGGAATCTGGATATTATTATCAGCAAAGATTTTCTTGTTATAGAATATGCCTTCTACATAGCCAGCTAGCGGGAGTCCATAAACTTTACCGTCAGCTGTGAATTCGGATAAGTTGTAGAACTTATCGTTTATGCCTAGTTCTGCAAGGATTGGCGTCAGATCAAGTAGGTTACCTGTTTTCGCGAAATCTTTAACATCCGTACCACCGAATAAGTTAAAGATTGCTGGAGGGTTACCAGATGACATTTCAGCACGAAGCTTCTGCCAGCGGTGAACTGTCTCCTCAAGTCCTTCAATTTCAAGTGTTGCGCCAGGCACTGCCTTTTCAATTGTAGCTTTTGTAGCCTTCAAACGCTCTAACTCTTTCATTTGTGTTTCTTTTACTAGAATGTGACGAAGCTTAACTGTAAATGGTTTAGCTTGTTCTGGAGAAGGAGTTGCTGCAGGCGCTGTACTTGCCGCTGGAGTTGCTGCAGGTGCCGTACTTGTCGCAGGCGCTGCTTCTTTACTACATCCAGCTAATACTGCTCCTACTGTCAGTAATGAAATCATAGTTACTGCTGATTTTTTCATCTTGTGACCTCCCAATATTTTTTAATAAATCTTACAATTCAAATTATAATTGGGAGGGGATATTCCTCACAGGTTGTTATTTCAACTAAATAGGGATAAAATCCTCTTCTTTTGTAGTTAAAATGTGCCCTACTGCAAGAACCGCTCTTGTACTCTTTACAAAGTTCAAATTTACTATAAAATTAGAATCAAATCTATTTAAGAGGTGTATAAATGCTAGGATTTATTGTTAATCCTGTATCTGGTTACGGAAGAGGAGCAGTTGTCTGGGAGCAAGTTCAGCGAGAATTACGAAATCGGGGTTTGAACTACTTTTACAAAATCACTAAGCATTATGGTGAAACGATCCGATTAACACAAGATCTGCTTAATGAGCAAGACATTAGTACGCTTATTGCTATTGGCGGTGACGGCACAACGAATGAAGTTGCTAATGGGCTCTATCAATCAGGACAAATAAAAACAGTTCGATTCGGACAAATACCAGGCGGAACAGGTAATGATTTTGCTAGAAGTCACGGTATATCATCTGAACCATTACAAATATTAAACTTAATTTTGAATGGCAAAAGTGGTACTTACACAGATTTAGTCGAACTTGATGGTAAAGTTGCGCTTAATTGTATCGGTGTTGGATTCGACGCTGTCGTTGCCAAATATACGAATGAGGCATCCTATAAGAATTTGTTAAATAAATTCAAACTCGGAAAGCTAGCCTATTTTATCTCAGCTATTAAAGCGTTCGCCACTTATCAACCCTATTCTGCTGTTATAACAGTAGGTGAGACTGAGCACCGATTCTCATCCGTTTGGATGGTTGTTAATTCCAATGGCCCTTACTTTGGCGGTGCAATGAAAGTATGTCCTCACGCCATAAGTGATGATGGTGAAGTCGATGTATTAGTATTTCATTCCAAAAACCGTTTGAAACTAGTTTCAATATTCCGTTCAATCTATTCGGGTACACATATTAATCATCCCGCCGTCACGATCCTAAAGGGATCTCAAATTAAACTTTCCACAGATTCCCCGCAGCAAGTTCAAGCAGATGGTGAATCTTTAGAGCACTCATCCATTGATATCCGTGTACTCAAACAACAATTATTCGTTATCAAATAAATATAATTAGAAGAAACGCATCCGTCTACGTATTTGGATGCGTTTCTTCTTGACCAAACAAAAAGGCTGTCCCACTAAGAAGAAGAATCTTCTTGTGGAACAGCCATTATTTATCTGCTAGTAATTAGCGACCGATTTGGTGGATCGGATGACCAAGTGCAACTTCAGCTGCTTCCATCGTGATTTCACCAAGTGTAGGATGCGCATGAATAGTCATAGCAACATCTTCAAGTGTTGCACTCATTTCAATTGCAAGACACATTTCGGAAATAAGGTTTGAAGCTTCAGGACCGATAATTTGAGCACCGATAATAATACCAGTGTCTTTGTTAGCGATTAGCTTCACGAAACCATCGGAAATGTCCATTGAAAGTGCACGACCGTTAGCTGCATAAGGGAATTTACCTACAGCAACGTTAATACCACTTTCTTTGGCTTCCTTCTCACTATATCCAACATAAGCAATCTCTGGATCAGAGAATACAACTGCTGGAATAACTTTATAATCAATCTCACTAGTCAAGCCTGCAATAGCTTCTGCAGCTACTTTACCTTCGTAGCTAGCTTTGTGTGCAAGCGCAGGACCAGGAACGATATCACCAATCGCATAAATATGAGGCACACTTGTGCGACATTGATTGTCGATCTCAACTAATCCACGATCTGTAACCTTCACACCAGCAAGCTCAAGACCTAAGTCACCATCCGTGTTAGGACGACGACCAACAGTTACTAGGCAGTATTCTGCTGTAACTTTCTTCTCTTCGCCATTCACTGTGAACGTTACCGTTACATCTTTATCCGTTTGTTCAGATGATTGAGCTAGTGCTTCATTAAATACATCTACTTTAAGGCGATCTAAATTCTTCGATACTAGCTTAGACATTTCTGTCTCTGAAGCTGGCAGAATCGTTTTGGAGCCTTCAAGAATTGTAACCTTCGTTCCGAACTTCGCGAATGTTTGACCAAGCTCAATACCAATATAGCCTCCGCCGATAACAATCATGCTGCTCGGGATTTCTTTAAGCTCAAGCGCTTCTGTCGAAGACATAATACGTCCGCCGAATGGGAATGGCTTAAGCTCGATTGGACGAGAGCCTGTTGCGATAATGCAATGCTGGAAGCGATAACGCGGAGCTTCCTGATCATTGAATACACGCGCTTCGTTCTGATTAATGAACATGACTTCGCCATTAAACATTTGAATTTTATTGCCTTTAAGCAGACCTGCAACACCACCAGTTAATTTCTTAACAACGGTTTGCTTCCACTCTTGGACTTTACCAAAATCAACTTTAACATTGTCAGCAGTAATACCCATTTGATTGGAATGAGTCATATGCTCATAACGATGAGCTGCTGAGATTAGAGCTTTGGAAGGGATACAGCCGCGATTCAAGCACACGCCGCCCCACTCTGATTTATCAACGATTAGAACACTTTTACCTAATTGTGCTGCACGGATAGCGGCAACATAACCACCGGGACCTGCACCAACTACCAACACATCAATATCTAAAGAAGCATCTCCTACTACCATGTGTTACACCTCCATTAAGAAAAGTTCTGGACTAGCAAGCAATTTTTTAATGTAATTCATAAAGTTTTGCGCTGTAGCACCATCGATCAAACGGTGATCAAAGCTTAGGGAAAGCGCCATTACAGGAGCAACAACGATCTCGCCGTTTTTAGCAACTGGTTTCTCTGTAATACGTCCAGTACCCAAGATCGCAACCTCTGGATAGTTGATAATCGGAGTAAAGAACATACCACCAGCTGAACCAATATTTGAGATTGAAATTGTGCTGCCTTTCATTTCGGCAGAAGTAAGCTTACCATCACGTCCACGTGTAGCTAAATCAGTAATGGAAGCAGCGATGTTCCAAATGTTTTTACGGTCTGCTTCATGGATGACAGGAACGATCAAGCCGTTATCTGTATCTGTTGCAATACCGATATCATAATGTTTTTTGTATACAATTTCTTGTTTTTCTTCATCAATTGAAGCGTTAAGCGCTGGGAACTCGCGGCATGCTGCAACAAGAGCCTTCACGATGAAAGGAAGGTATGTTACTTTAACACCTTTTTTCTCAGCCACAGGCTTCATTTTGGCACGGAAGGATACAAGCTCAGTTACATCAACTTCATCCATAATAGTTACGTGTGGAGCCGTATATGCGGATTTAACCATTGCATTGGAGATCGCCTTACGGATACCTTTGAATGGTACGCGCTCTTCAAGTCCAGCTGTTGTTGTTACTGCTGCTGGAGCTGCTTTAGCTGCAGGTGCTGCCGCTGAGGCTTCTTGAGCAACAGGAGCTGCCGCAGGTGCGCCACTTGCATGTCCAAGAACATCTTCACGAGTAATGCGACCGTTCTTGCCAGTTGCTGATACTTCAGCAATTGCTACGCCTTGTTCGCGAGCAAGCTTGCGTACGCTTGGAGTAGCAAGCACTTCAGTCTTGCTTGTTGCTGGTGCAGCAGCTGCTGGTGCTGATGCTGCTGGAGCACTAGCAGGAGCTGACGGAGCTGATGCTTCGCTAACTGGTTCTGCACCAGCTGGCAATTCGCCAGTTACATCAATAATGGCTACAACTTCACCAATGTTACATACTTTACCTTCAGCAACTCTTACCTCTTTAACAATACCTTCAACTGGACAAGGCACCTCAACAACAGCCTTATCATTTTGTACTTCCATTAAAATTGTTTCATCGTCTACTTTATCGCCAGGCTTAATGTTCATTTTAACAATTTCGCCTTCGTGAATTCCTTCACCTAATTCTGGGAATTTATATTCATACAGAGCCACGTAGATGACCTCCTAAAATTATATTGTAATTTATTTAAATGAATTTTAGGTCATACCAGAAGAAACAGCATTTCCGTCCTTTACAGGACGGATGTGTTTCTTAACTGAAAAACTAAAACTCAAGTACACGTTTTACTGCATCCATAATACGAGCAGGTGTTGGTAACCAAGCATCTTCAATTTGAGCGAATGGATAAATGGTATCAGGACCTGCAACACGAAGCACTGGTGCTTCAAGGTGAAGAATTGCTTTTTCATTGATTTGTGCAATGACTTCAGCTGCAATACCTGAAGTTTGTTGTGCTTCTTGAACAACGATTGCACGATTTGTTTTCTTAATAGATTCAACAATTGTATCTATATCAAGTGGCATTAAAGTACGTAAATCAATAACTTCAACATTAACACCGTTCTTAGCAAGCTCTTCCGCTGCTTTCATCGAAGTATGAACCATCATACCGTAAGTAATGATCGATACGTCAGCACCTTCACGAACTACGTTTGCTTTACCAAGCTCAACAGTGTATTCACCTTCAGGAACTTCTGCACGGAATGCACGGTATAAATTCAAGTGCTCCATGAAGAATACAGGATCATTATCGCGGATTGCGGCAATCATCAAGCCTTTTGCATCATAAGGGTTAGAAGGCACGACTACCTTAATCCCTGGCGTTTGAACGAGCAAACCTTCCAAAGAGTCCGTGTGTAATTCTGCCGCTTTAACTCCGCCACCAAATGGTGTACGGAAAACGATTGGAGAATTGTAGCGTCCGCCTGAACGATAACGCATACGAGCAGCTTGAACTGCAATTTGATCTAGTGCTTCATAGATGAAACCAACAAACTGAATCTCAGCTACTGGACGGAAGCCTTGAATACCAAGACCTACTGCCATACCACCAATTGCAGATTCCGCAAGAGGAGTATCGAATACACGGTGTTCACCGAATTCTTTCTGTAATCCCTCTGTTGCACGGAAAACGCCACCTACGTGTCCAACATCTTCCCCGAATAATAGTACATTTTTATCTCTTTCAAGCTCAACGCGCAGTGCGTCTTTAATTGCTTGAATCATATTCATTTGAGCCATGTTTGTTCACTGCCTCCCTAGTTAGAAAGTCTCCTTGAGACTTTATCGATATTTCCTTCTCTGTTGGTCGGAGACCTATTATTTAGAAAGTCTACACGATACTTTATAGAAATCAGATTATGAGAAATTAGCTTTTTGTTCTTCCAAATACTTAGGTGTTTGTTCAAACATCGAATCGATTAAGCTACTAACTGTCATGCTCTCTGTCGCTTCTGCTTTCTTGATCTGTTCAGCAACAGTCGCTTTTGCTTCTTCTTTCACGCGATTCTCTTCTTCTTCCGTCCAAAGACCCTTCTTCGTAAGGAAATTACGGAAACGAACAAGTGGATCTTTAACTCCCCATTCAGCCTCTTCATCCTTTGTACGATACTTTGTTGTATCATCAGCCAAGGAATGCGGCTTAAAGCGATAAGTAATAGCTTCAATCAAAGTAGCACCTTCACCATTACGCGCACGTTCTGCAGCTTCAGTAACTGCTTGAACAACAGCTAATACATCATTACCATCAACTTGAACGCCTTTGATACCAGCTGCTAATGCTTTATGAGCAATAGATTGTGCACCTGTTTGCTTCGAATATGGTGTCGTAATGGCATAACCATTATTTTGTACAAAATAAATGACAGGCAATTTAAAAGCTCCTGCGTAGTTTAAGCTTTCGTAGAAGTCACCTTCAGAGCTTCCGCCGTCACCTGTATATGTGATCGCTACACGCTTCTCATTTTTAAGTTTAAATGCCATTGCCACGCCCATTGCGTGAAGTACTTGTGCACCGATAATAATTTGTGGCATTAGTACGTGTACATCTTCAGGAATTTGTCCACCATGTTGATGGCCTCTTGAATATAGGAATGCTTGATACATCGGAAGTCCATGCCATACAAGCTGAGGAATATCACGATATCCCGGGCAAATGAAATCATCTTTATTAAGAGCAAACTCAGAACCGATCATTGAAGCTTCTTGACCAGATACAGGAGCATAGAATCCAAGACGACCTTGACGGCCTAAATTTATAGCGCGTTCATCCCATGTACGGGTGAATACCATTCTTCTCATTAATTCGCGAAGCTGCTCATCGCTAAGCTTCGGCATCTTTTCTTCATGTTCAAAAGAACCATCTGGAGCAAGAACAGTTAATGGCGTAATATCGCCAGAGCTTACTTCATAGTTCAACTTACTAAGTATTTTACTCATTCCATTCACCTCAAAATAAATTTTTAAAGTAGTTAATATCTGTTATAGTATTATTATAGTTCTGTTTTAACAAAAAGTACACTGTATTTGTTATAAAAAACAATTATCTTTTTTTATAGTATAGTACAGATGTAAATTCGATATAATACAGTTTGAAGATTTTTCGCAAACTATTATATGACAATAGTCACAGCTTGAGAGGTGTTGTACAATGAATTCTGATTTATCTCGTTATTATCAAAGAACAATTATGAAGCAGACACTTCAATCCGAACATCTTGGTGAATCAAGACCACTCCGAATATATTTGCCACCAGGATATAACGAACTGCTATCCTATCCCGTTATTTATTGCCAAGATGGAGAGGAATTCTTCAATTTCGGACGCATTGCTACTTTTTTTACACGCGGCATATTAGACGAGGGTCTTGAACCAGCCATTATTGTCGGTGTTGATGTGAACGTGGCGATTCGAACATCAGAATATGCGCCAGAAGGAGAGCGTCATCAAGCTTATCTCTCTTTTTTTGCTGAAGAGCTTGTACATTGGGTAGAAGATAACTATCCTGTTAGAACCAATCGTGAGGATAGAATATTAGCTGGCGATTCTCTCGGCGCAACTGTTTCACTACACATTGCCTTAAATTATCGTAACCTTTTTTGCAAAATAGTATCCTTTTCTGGTGCATTTTTTGAATCAACGCGGAAATCCCTTGCGAACGAACAAGATCTGTCTTGGCTAGACATCTTCATGATTATCGGAACAGATGAAATAGAAGTCAAAACCGAACGCGGAACATTCGATTTTGTACATGAGAATCGTGTTACACGCGATATCTTGGTCCAAAAACAAACAAAGCTTCTCTATTTAGAGAAGCCCGGTAAGCATGTATGGGGTTTTTGGCAGACTGAGATGCTACATGCTCTGCATCATTTTTTGGGCTAAGAGCTAAATAAGAGCTAACTAGATTGAATATCATAGCGATTTCTTAACTTATCAATCATAGCTTGAATATCATCGGGGGCAATCAGATCGGCTACACCAAGCTTCTGATTTGCTCCTAATTGTTCTAATGTCTGATGTATTTCACTCACATAACGATCCACTGTCACGTAATCACCTAGTGCTTCAGATAGGGAAACCATAGAATTTGCAGTAACGAGTGGATGATCGCTAGTTTGACCATCAGCAGCATGGTCATAGAATGCTTGTGCTCCCTGTGCATAATTAATACCAGCACCTTCAACAACGATAAAAGCCTGTACTGCAATTGCGTTAAGCAGTCTACGCTGAGCAATGCCACAAAATTTACGTCCCTCAATACTCAAATCATAATCCCCTGGGCAATAGGATCCGCCAACTTCCCCTTTGTTTACTTGATCTGTCCAATTTCTTAAACTCTGTTTGATAAATTGGAACATCCTTTCAAAATCTGTATGGAAATCTACTTTGCCTACAATCTTAGGTACAATTATCGTCATGTTAATTACGCCTTGATCTAGAGGAACCGCTGCACCACCTGAATTTCTTACAGCTACTGAATACCCTTCTTCCTCTAACCTTGTCTTTGCCTGCGCAGCGCATGGTAACTTACTATCGCGTAAACCCATTACAAATGCACGTGGATGTCTCCATAGATGGACAATCGGTAATGCTCCTTCACCTACTTGACGACATAATAATTCTTCGAGTGCAAATGGATATAGTATATCGCTCCCCGTTAAATCTGCGCTTCGATCGAGTATACGGGCAGCACGTAGAATTTCCAACATATTATTTCATCCCTTCAACCTTACAATTATGCATCAACTCCTATTGTAAAGGTTGATCCGCGAAGGTGTCCATCATTTTACGCACAAATGGAAAAACTAGGTTTGCTGCTTGTGGTGAAACATTCTCAGCAACAACTGCAATTGCATATTTTGGAGAAGTCGTTGGACCATAACCAATAAACCATTGATTTACTCTTTCTCTGCCGTCAACAATTGTCTCTGCAGTACCCGTTTTACCTGCTAGTTTCCATTTAGCCGACTTTAAGGGCATCGCCGTTCCACTTGTTACAACCTCTCTCATCCATCCTAATAAGCGATTCGAGGTTTGAACAGAAATGCCTTTGCGTTTAGGTACGATCTCATTTGGTTCGAATTGCAAATAACGCATATCATCTTGAAAACGAATTTCTGAGACAGCCCTTGGACTTAACACCTCACCACCATGTAATAAGCTTACAATTAGATTAGCCGCTTGTAGTGGAGTTACTCGTACATCACGCTGTCCAATAGCTGTCTGAATTCTCACGCCGTTATCTGTTCTTGGTGTCCCTTCAGCAAACAGCTGTCCTGCGTCCTCTGCATCTAATTGTTTGACGATTTCTCGTTCTCCGCGAACCGTTCCAGACCAACCAACTGGAGTTAATAAGCCAAGCTTCTTGGCATATTTCTCGATTTGAACATCGGTTAAACGCTCTGCCACTTTGGCAAATACGACATTACATGAATCTGCAAAAGCCTGCTCAAATGTGATGATCCCGTGTCCTTCCTTTTTCCAGCAATGAAAATGATATTTGCCAAGCGAACCCTTGCATTCAAATAGTTCATCGTTCGTCACAACACCTTCATCTAACGCTGCTGCTGCTATTACTGTCTTGTAGATCGAGCCCGGAACTGTCATTTGCAATGCACGATTATTCCAGTTTCTCTGATCTGGTTGAACATGATTCGGATCGAATCCAGGAGCACTTGCCATAGCGATAATATCACCATTTGTTGTGTCTAACACAACAACCGCACCCTCTTTGATACCTGATTGTCTCAATAATTGATCTACGATTTGTTGTGCAGAATGATCAATTGTCGTCACTAACTTTAGAGGATAATGCCTATTGTCACCCCCGATGGTTCGTACACCTAGCCCCTGCACAAATTCGCCTTGAGGATTCACAAATAATGAAAGCGAGGTACTGCCATCTCCTCTTAACCATCTCTGCATCGTCTTTTCTAATCCAGAGCCACCAATCTCACTTCGCAGCGTTAGGTCACCCTTATTTAATTGATGACTAAATTGAGAGGTAATCCGCTCTGGATCTTGACCAATAAAGCCAAGTAAATGGGATGCAATGAAATCAGATCGATACCTATCACTTACTTTTGCTACTTGAACATAAGGCCAATCGAGCTTAGCGATATACTCCGCTTGATTGTTGGTTAATTCAACAGTTCCGCTACTGTTTGGCCCCTTCCATACATCCGGTTCCTTCACATTCATTAACCACTTCTGTAATCCTTCTAGCGGTGTATGTAAAATAGTCGCAAGACGCTCAACGTTCTGAGCGACTATTCGTTTATCGTTCTCGTCCATTTCTACATTCCCCGTAGGAAATGCAATTAGTGCCGATTTAAGTCCTCCAGTTAAGAGATGCATGTTTCGATCATAGAATTGTCCTCTTCCATCGCCAAGAACTAGCCCTTTTTGCCTCTGTATTACAGAATTTCTTACAAGATCTATTCGATGACTAGAATAGCTTCGAGCCGTTACAGCTTGAATCCAAAAAAGCCTAATTATAATCCATATCATACATGTCGATAGTATAAACAATATAACAAGCATTCGCTGTCTAATTCGCTTCTTCGTTTGGGTCATCACTTGCAATCACCATTTCCATGTAGTCTCATTATTTGTCATTATCTCCGCCTGTGATTGATAAATACATAAAGCCTGCTTTCCTTTACGGAAAACAGGCTTTACTTATCATACTTACATATATTAAACGGATAATTATAAACTAAATTTAGAAAGGGATTCCTTAAGTGAGTCAGATAGATGTTCGAGCTTCTCTGATAGTTTCACGAGATTCCCCGAAATAGTTAGCTGTTCGGAGCTTAGTGAAGCAACCTCTTCGGATGTTGCTAGAGACTCTTCTGCAACCGCACTAACATTCATCATTGTAGCAGATAATACATCTTGTGATTGATCGAGATCAACAATTGAATCACTAACCGCATTTAATTGTTGAATGAAGCCACTCATATCATCTTGCACCTGTGTAAAAATAGTACTTGCTTCTTTAACAGCCGTAATTTGATCTTGAAAAATAGGATACGCACTGCCTAGAACGCTTACCGTATCATCGATTCCAGCTTGAATGCTCTCTGTGATATTGGCAACAACATCAATCGATTCGCGCGATTGAACTGCTAGTTGATAGATCTCATCTGCTACCACCTTAAAGCCTTTTCCTGCGGTTCCAGCACGTGCGGCCTCAATTGTAGCATTGAGAGATAATATATTCGTCTGCTTCGTCATTTTATTTAAAACATCAAGGATTTTAACAATCGAATGTGTACTTTCTTTAAGTAGGTCTACTTTAGTAACCATTGATCTAATCATTTCATCAGCAATCTGTGTCTTAGCATTTAATTGCTGCATATATTCAATTCCTTGCTCACTAGATGCACGTACTTCTAAGGCTGCGTGACCCATACTAACATTCGAGATAATCACATTCTTCATCTTTTCACCGATGTGATGAGTAAGCCCACTACCTTTCTCAGACTCTGTGGCGAGTCCCGACGCACCACCTGAAATTTGCTCTGTTGCAACAGCTATTTCCCTTGAGGCGATTGCAGTTGTCTTAGAGGCACTAGTTAACTCAATGGCTGTCTCTAACACTTCTTGAGCTGATCGACTCGTTTGCTTAACAAGAGTAGTTATTTCTTCCATCATACGATCGAAGCTTCTACCTAAGCGACCAATCTCATCCTTGGATTTAAACCCTGAACGAATATTGAGATTTCCACTCGCACCTTGCCTCATCAGCCCCATTAATCTAACAAGTGGGCGTGCGATAAGCCTAATAATCAGTAAGCCTATAAGAATTGCAATTACGGCTGCACCGATTGACATATATACGGTAATATCCAATATTTGATTAGCATCCTTTACAAGCATCTGCGTCGGAACGCTACTAACAAGAAACCAACCACTAATATCAGATTTGGAGAATGCAATCAATTGATCATCTTGTAAGAAGGAAGATTTATTCATACTCTGCTGCTGTTCAGTTAATTGGATAGGTGATGGCATCCCTGCTTGTAGAGGCTCTGATGCTTGTACCAATCCATTACTACTATTGATAATCATGATCTGATTGCTTTTACCTAACGTAACTTTCGTAACCTCTTTGCTAAGCTCTTTGATTGGAACTTCAATCAATAGAATTCCGTGTTCAATAAGTGTGTATGGATCTGATATCTGTCTAGAAATTGCAATGACATCTGTAGAACTACTAAATGAACCAGGTCCACCTTGCAGCCATACAAATCCTCCCTTTTGATTAGCAACTTGCTTCGTCCAAGCAAGATCCTTCACTTCCGAAGTGCTTCCGAAAATCGGAATTTGTTCTCCCTTAACATTAATTATGCTAACGCCTTTGATACTTGAATTAGATACACCAATAGGCATAACCTTCTCAGATAATTTATTCATCAGAGAAAAATGATCTAACGAAGCTTTATCTTCCGTCTTATTTAACTGCGTGATTAAGTTGTTGATGTCAGAATTAGTTGAGATTTGTTTAGATACTTTTTCAAAGGAATTATAGAAGTATTCTAAATTCAGTTGCGCCATTTCGAGCACCTCAACTGAGGATTGTGCAGCATTATCTGAAATAATATTTTTGGAAATCGAATACGAGGTCATTCCTACCACTAGTACAAATGCAACAATTGAAACAAAGAAAATAATGAAGAGCTTTGACCCAACAGATCTTAAGGGGTTCGTTTTTCGAATGTTCGAAAACAATTGTTTTAAATCTTTCACAAATATTACCTGCCCTTCAATGAACTGTTGTTATAGTTTCGACATCATGAACTGATTTCCTTTTACAAAATCAAATAATTTGCGCAATTTTCAGTTTTAATAGACTATAAACTAAAAAGCCTGCACTCCTAATGGAGTGCAGGCTCAAGGTAATTTTAATATGTAAACTTAGATAAAGATTGTTTTAATGAATTGGATAGCTCCTCAAGCTTATCTGATAGTCTAACGAGGTTTTCTGAAATAGCAAGTTGCTCGGAGCTTAGTGATGCTACTTCTTCAGAAGTGGCTAATGACTCTTCAGCAACCGCACTAACATTCATCATTGCAACCGATAGTACATTCTGCGATTCATCAAGCTCTACAATGGAATCACTAACTGTACTTAGTTGATTAATAAATCCACCCATATTTTCTTCTACTTGTCCAAAGATCAAGCTTGCTTCCTTAACAGCTTCAATCTGTTCTTGAAAAATAGGATAAGCACTAGCAAGTACCGTAACCGTATCATTAATCCCAGCTTGGATCGTTTCTGTTATTTGTCCAACAACATCAATCGATTGTCTAGACTGCGCAGCAAGTTGATTAATCTCATCTGCAACGACTCTAAAGCCTTTGCCTGCATCACCTGCACGAGCCGCTTCAATTGTAGCATTCAGTGAAAGTATATTCGTCTGTTTAGTCATTCTATTTAATACATCTAGAATTTTAACAATCGATTGGGTACTCAGTTTCAATTCATCGACCTTCTGGACCATAGACCTAATCATCTGGTCAGTAGCTTGTGTCTTCGTGTTCAACTGCTGCATATATGCTATACCCTGTTCGCTTGAAATACGAACCTCAGAAGCTGCTGTCCCCATACTTACATTGGAATCTATTACATTCTTCATCTTGTCGCCTATGTATTGTGTAAGTTCACTACCTTTTTCAGATTCCACTGCTAAGCCGGCAGCACCACCCGAAATTTGTTCGGTTGCAACTGCAATTTCCCTTGAAGCAATTGCTGTTGTTTTGGAAGTATTAGATAACTCAAGTGCCGTTTCGAGTACTTCTTGTGCAGATTGATTCGTTTGTTTAACTAGTCCTGTAATTTCTTGCATCATCACGTCGAAGCTACGCCCCAGACGTCCGATCTCATCTTGCGACTTATAATTAGAACGAATGTTTAGATTTCCATTAGATCCTTCTCTCATTAATCCTGTTAAATTAACAAGAGGGCGTGCAATCATTCGGATAATCATCAAACCAATGAATATTGCGATAATAGCTGCACCTATACTCATATAAATCGTCAACTCAAAAATTTGTCCAGCATCCTGAGTGAGAACATCAAGTGGTACACTTCCAACTAGAGTCCAATCACTCATCTTGGATTTCGAAAAAGCAACTAATTTATCATCACTCTCGAATGAGCCTTTATTTGCGTTGATCTGCTCTTCACTTAACTGAATTGGTGAATTATCACCTGACTTCAAGTCACCAATTTCATTAATTAGCTTATTCTTCGCCGTGACAACCATGAGCTGACCATCTGTACCTAAAGACACATTCGTAATTTCCTTCATTAATTCCGTTAACGGCATCTCGATTAATAAGATCCCTTTTTTATCAACTGTGTAAGGATCTGATATCGTTCTAGCGAGAGCAATTATATTCGCATTGGTGCTAAAAGAATGCTCACCGCCCTGTAGCCACATGCTTTTACCTTTCAAATCATGGACGGGCTCTATCCAACCCTTATCTATCGATTTATCATTCGCAGTTTCACCATAGAGTATTGTCTGAGAACCTTCCATATCAAAAAAACTAATTCCCTTGATCGCAGAAGTCGATAGACCAATTGGCAGCACTCTATCATTTAACTGACGCACTGCACTAACATACTCATAGGAGTTCCTATCATAAGATTTGATCTCAAACAACATCCTTTTTGCGATTGTATCTGAGGTAATCTGCACCGAAGCCTTATCCATTGAGCTATAGAAATACTCCAAGCTTTGTTGACCTAGCTCGATAACCTTAATTGAAGACTGAGCAGCATTCTTTGCAATGACATCCTTTGAGATGGAATAGGAAATTAATCCAATTGTCAAAACAAAAGTAACAATAGAAATGAAAAAAATAAAAAAGAGCTTTGATCCTACTGATTTAAATGGATTCGTTACAAAAAGCCGTAAAAACGAAGAAACCGTCCTTTTTACAAAAGGACCAACTGCAGATACTGTTTGTTTCATCTTATCTGACTGCACATGATCACCTTCCTAAAGTCATTAGTATGTATTTGTTTTTCGCCCTTCCTATATGTCGGCATTTACCACCCAGAATATTTGCTTTTTTCAAAAAAAAATTCATAAAAAACTCCTTAAACGATTATTTGTTTAAGGAGTTCGTTGTTTGTTTACTTTCCAGTCTTTTTGCGCATCATATCCCATTTGCATACGGGGTTCGTCATTTTCATTTTAATTAATTGGAGTGGATGTCTCGCAGCATCAAGCGCCGCATCATTCTCATCCCAAATTGCTTCTACTGTTTGTTTAAAATACGTTCCATTAGGACCAAAAAACTCAACATCTTGACCTGGTTTAAAATGGTTACGTTGTTGAATCGTAGCTATTCCTGTTGCTTCATCATAATCAACCACAAGTCCTACGAAATCGTATCCGATTGCTTTATCTTCAGGTTCATAAATATGCTCTTCTTGACCCGGAACCTTATAGAAGAACCCAGTATTTAACGGGCGATTAGCCGCTTTATAAATTTCTTCTAGCCATTCACGCTTAAGCTCGTATTGATCTGGATTATCAAAATAAGCATCAATTGCTTGACGGTAAGCATTTACCACTGTAGCCACATAATGAATACTCTTCATCCGACCTTCAATTTTGAAAGAATCAACACCTGACTCAATCATATCCGGAATATGCTCAATCATGTACATATCCTTGGAGCCCATAGAGAATTGATCATCATCATCATTGAACAGTGGAATCCCTTGAACAAGCGGTCCATCAGCAAGTGGGACATCCTTCGCAAACAAATCATATTTCCAGCGACAGGATTGTGAGCAACCGCCGCGATTAGAGTCTCGGTCCGTAAAATGATTCGACAATACACAGCGACCTGACCATGCAGAACACATAGCACCATGGATGAAGGCTTCTATTTCAATATCAACATTATGCTTAATTTCATCGATATCTGCCATGCTAGCTTCACGAGCAAGCACGACACGGTCAACACCATTCTCTTTCCAGAACTTAATCGCAAGCCAGTTCATTGTCGATTGCTGCGTGCTAAGATGAATTTCAAGCTTAGGTGCTACTCTTCTGGCTGTTTCAATAATTAATGGATCCGCCACAATAATAGCAGCAATTCCAACCTCTTCGAGCTGTTTCAGATATTCCTCAAGACCTTCTATATCTTCATTATGAGCATAAATATTTGTCGTAACGAACACTTGCGCACCATAGGTTTTGGCAAATTCAACACCTTCACGCATTTCTTCAATCGAAAAATTGTCTGCATTCGAACGCAAACCATATTTTTGTCCACCAATAAATACAGCATCTGCACCATAATGGACTGCGAATTTTAATTTCTCCAAATTACCTGCGGGTGCAAGTAACTCAGGCTTTGCTAAACGTACTCGTTTAGCTCTTGCTTTTGAATCTACTGCTTGTGTATTCATTAATGAGTTCACCCCTTTATTGCCTTGCATGAATCAATATACCTGTTCTTTATAGAAAAATCCAAATGAAAGCTCGCGCTCAGGATCTTGAAGCTCTTGAATCTGCTCTAACCATTCTTCATTAAATACATAGTTAGCTGGATCTGATACATATGCATCAATTGCTGCCCGGTAATTACGAACAACTGTCTCATTATTTGCTAATGATTTAAGCAGCCCTTCAATTTTGAGACTATCGATTCCACCATCAATAAGCTCAGGCAGATTCTCAATCATACAGATATCATCAGAACTCATCACCTGAGTACCGTTCTCATCTTGATAAATCGGGAATCGCTCTTCAGGTCTTTCCTGCTCAATCAAATATAAACCACGCTGAACTGATGCATCCTGTGTACCTGTCTTAACACCGCGGTGCCCCATATAACTGTCCACTAACGCACGCTTGGAATGATAAATATTCGTCATTCCATGTACTTGAACTTCGACCTCAAGCTTACTGTTTTGTTTGAACTCCAGTACTTCATCCATATTAAGCTCACGTGCAAGAACAGCTCTTGAGGCACCTTTATCACCCCAGTATGCTGCCGTAACGTAGTTAGTAGTTGTCATTTCTGAATTCCAATGAAGTTTTAACCCTGGTGCAGCTTCTTTAGCTGCCATTATGACAGCAGGATCACCAAAGATAACTGCATCCACCTGTAGTTCGTGCAATTGCTTCAAGTAATCAGGCAGCCCTGCTACTTTATCATTCTCAATCAGTGTATTGACAGAGACATATATCTTTTTTCCATGCTCATGTGCCCATGGCACCATGGTTGCTAAATCGGATAGCGTTACTGAACCTGGTAGACGTAGGCCGTATTTAGGTTCACCAACTACAACTGCATCAGCACCTGCCATTAACAATGTTCTTATTTCTTCAGATGAGCCTGCACTTACAAGAAGTTCTGGTTTATTCATCTATCATTCACCTTCTTAATTTCGCATTATTTGCTTTGTTTTTTACTTTCAGCAATATTCTTCTTGTGTCCTTCAAACGTTTCAGCAAACAAATGCTCCTTGGAACCGTCTTTTTTCGTTACATAGAATAAATACTTCGTATCCTCTGGGAATAACGCAGCCTGGATAGATTCAATACTTGGCGATCCAATCGGCCCTGGAGGAATGCCTGGTATTTTGTACGTATTATAAGGGCTATCAATTTGTAAATCCTTCTCGAACAGCCGCTCTTTAGGCTTATCAAATAAATATTGAACCGTTGCATCGATTTGTAGCGGCATTTTTTGCTTTATCCGATTATAGATAACGCCGGCAACAAGTGCTCGTTCCTTATCAACCACTACTTCTCTTTCAACAAGTGAAGCAATCGTCATCATTTGATGAAAAGTAACTCCGAGCTTATCCAATTGTTTTTGCACATCGACATCTAATCCAGCTAGCTTCTTATCAAGCTCTTGAAGCATGCGTTCTACGACTTCCTCTTCCGTTGTTCCCTTCACGAATTCATACGTTTCTGGAAACAGATAGCCTTCCAAGTGATGAATGATCGATTTATCCTCAGGAATGTTACGATAGGCATCGGCAATATATTTATTTGTTGATGATTCCGCGATTTCTAGGAACTTAGCAGCATCGAAACTTTGTGTTTCTGCTAATTTCTCAGCAATTTGTTTCACCGTGTATCCTTCAGGAATTGTGACACGAATCATTTCTTCCTTGATAGTCTGCCCTTTACTCAGCATATCCACAATCTCATCATTCGTCATGCCAGGCTTCATCGCATACTCGCCTGCTTGAAATTTAGAGCCAATGCCCTTCCACTTTAAGTACCATACAAATATCGTATTATTGCGAATGATGCCATTCTCCTCAAGGTTATGGGCAATCGTAACTGGACTAGAACCAGGCTTAATAGATACCCGCACTTCCTGTTCTGATGCTGGAGTTGGTTTAAGTGCATTGTTTACATACATCCACAGTCCGCCTACTACAACAGCAGCTAGTACAATTAACGTTATAAGAACAGTTATTATTTTTTTACCGATATGACGTGGTTTGTCATCTTGACCTTCTACATTTTCTTCCATATATAGCCTCCTTTAAGCATGAAAAAACAGCATTACCATCCCCTATAGGATGGGAGTGTTTCATAAGGGGAATACGAGAAATTGAAGTGGTAAAACTTGTGCGGCTTAAATCACAGAAAAAAGAGCGGAGAGAAACTCCGCTCGATCTAACGATTATTGTTCTTCCTTGATGGGGAAAGCAAGCTCGTCATAAAGCTCTGAAACAGTTTCCCACTCATCATCGTCATCTATCGTTTCCAGCTCGTATCCGTCTTCCGATTGGGCAATTCGAAACAGCTCAACCTCATCATCCTTTTGCATATCATCTGATTGCAAAACGGCATATTTGCGATCTTCATGTTCAAATTCCATCACAAGATGATATACCACGGATTCATTCTGTTCATCAAGCAAAATAATATCATCACCATAAACATTACGCAATACACTGGTCTGCGTTACACTCATGACTGTTCTTCCTCCGACTCAGCAACGAGTGTGTTAAATGTCTCTTCGACGATTTTCCATTCTTCCTCGTCTTCAATTGGGAATAGCTTAAGATCTTCACCATTCTCATCTTCTTCAAAGCGAAAGGCGTAAACTTCGTCCGTTTCTTCATCGTCGCTTTCGACTGGAACGACCATCATGTATTTCTTGTCCGTTTCGTCGACTTCAAACGTGCAGATAACCTCAAATTCTTCTTCGTTGCCGTCTTCATCAGGGATGTAAATGATTTCTGGTTCCTCTTCACGCATGTTTCTTTCAGACATTGTACTCTTTCACCTCTTCTTATTAGAATCCATATAACCTTGCAAAATAAACCCAGCCGCCAGCTTATCAACAACAGCTTTGCGTTTCTTACGAGATACATCAGCTTCAAGCAAAGTCCTATTAGCTGAAACGGTTGTTAGACGTTCATCCCATAAGTGCACAGGCAGCTTCAATTCATCACGTAAATAATCAGCAAAAGCTACACAGAGTTCGCCGCGTGAACCAATAGAAGCATTCATATTCTTCGGCAAGCCAACGACGATTTCTTCTACTTCATATTGCTCAACAATTTGCTTCAAGCGTTGCAAGTCCTGATCAGGCTTTGCTCTTCGAATAACCTCTAGGCCTTGCGCAGTCAGACCAAGAGGATCGCTTAGCGCTACGCCAATTGTTTTGTCCCCATAGTCCAGCCCCATAATTCTCTTATACATGATGTGTAAGAAGCTACTTGTGCTGGACAAGGTACGAACGAACTAATTCCTCAATTAATTCGTCACGCTCTCTTTTGCGGATGATGCTGCGCGCATTGTTGTGCCGCGGAATATATGCGGGATCTCCAGAAAGTAAATAACCTACGATTTGATTAATCGGATTATAGCCTTTCTCTTGGAGTGCATTATATACCGTGAGCAGTACCTCTTTGGGTGAGATGTCGATTTCATCAGCTTTCAAGTCGAACTTCATCGTTCTGTCCATCGAATTCACCGTAAACACCCCCCAATTTTATCATAAGTCTGTATTCTATATTCGCCTTTTGGCGCTGAATTCCTGTTACAGTACAAAAATATAATTATCCGATCATCTGTGAAATAATCGCATCCACCGCTTGAATCGCATCGCCAAGCTTCGATGTGTCTTTGCCCCCAGCTTGCGCCATATCAGGGCGGCCGCCACCTGAGCCTCCACAAATCGTCGCAATTTCTTTGATTAATTTACCTGCATGCGCACCTTTGCTAATTAAGTCTGGTGTCACAGAAGCGACAAGATTTACTTTATCTCCAGAAATTGCACCGAGCACGATAACAGCAGATCCAAGCTTACCTTTCACCTCATCGACAATATTGCGAAGTGAATCCATATCTGAAGCATTCACAGATGCTGCAAGTACGTTTACGCCTTTAATTTGCTTCACATTGTCAGTTAGTGAGCCTGCTTCAATTCGGCCAAGCTTGCCACGTAGCGATTCATTCTCACGTTGCAGTTCTCTAACTTGCGCAAGTACAGATTCAATCCGCTTAGGTACATCAACAATGTTCGATTTAAGCTGTTCAGCTGATTCCTTGAGTAGATTTAATTGTCCATCCAAGTATTCGTATGCGTTACGCCCTGTGGACGCCTCAATACGTCTTACGCCTGAGCCAATACCAGACTCGGATGCAATCTTGAATAGGCCGATCTGACCTGTACTATTCACATGACAGCCTCCACATAACTCTAGACTGTACTCTCCAACACGGACGACACGTACAACGTCGCCATACTTCTCACCGAAGAGTGCCATCGCACCCATCGCTTTGGCTTCAGCAATCGGCTTCAGACTAATGTCAACGAAAGTGTTCAACCAAATCTGCTTGTTCACCCGCTGTTCGATATCTTGCAGCTCAGCCTCGCTAATAGAACCGAAGTGAGAAAAATCAAAACGTAGGCGATCTGGTGCTACAAGTGAACCTGCTTGGTTAACGTGGTCACCGAGCACTTCTTTAAGCGCTTTATGAAGCAAATGTGTCGCAGTGTGATTCTTAATAATATCTTCACGCTTGGCTTGATCTACTGAAGCTTGAACTTTAGTTCCATTATGCAATACGCCTTGCTCTACAACAACTGTGTGAACATTCTGACCATGTGGCGCTTTGTTTACTTCAAGCACTCGCAAGATGTATCCATCACCTGTAATTGTACCTTGGTCACCCACTTGTCCGCCGCTTTCAGCATAGAACGGAGTAGTGCTAAGAATGACCTGACAGGTTTCACCAGTACCAACAAGCTCAGCCATCTCGTTCTCATGGATTACAGCAATCACATTAGTGGATACTACCAGATCATTATATCCAACAAATTCACTTTTATCCGTAAATTCCCCAAGAGGTCCGCCCTGTACCTTCATAGATCCTGAGTCATGGCGCGCGCTTCTTGCACGATTACGCTGCTCTTGCATCGCTACATCGAAGCCCTTACGGTCAACTGTCATTTTTTTCTCAGCAGCAAAGTCCTCGGTAAGATCAAATGGGAACCCATAAGTGTCATATAGCTTAAATGCATCTTCACCTGAGATTTCTGATAATCCGTTCGCACGAGCTTTATCAACCATTTCACTTAGAATGTTCAAGCCATCCGAAAGCGTCTCATGGAAACGTTCTTCTTCCGTACGAATGACTTTCTCAATGAATGCACATTTCTCTACCACACTTGGATAGTAAGAGCCCATAATTACACCTACAGTAGGTGTAAGCTGATACATGAACGGCTTATCCATACCGAGTACCTTACCGTAACGAACTGCACGGCGCAATAAACGACGGATGATATATCCACGACCTTCATTGGATGGAAGGACACCATCTGCAACTGAGAACGCAATCGTTCTAATGTGGTCAGCAATTACTTTAAGTGCTACATCATGTTCTTCATTCGTTTTGTAAGTGACATTAGCAATTTGACATGTTTGCTCAATTAGCGGCAAGAATAAATCTGTGTCAAAGTTAGAATCCACATCTTGTAAAATAGATGCGAAACGCTCAAGTCCAGCACCTGTATCAATGTTCTTATTTGGAAGCGGTGTGTAAGAGCCGTCCTTGTTATGATTAAATTGGGAGAATACCAAATTCCATACTTCTAGGAAACGTTCATTCTCACCACCAGGCCAGCACTCAGGATCACTCAAATCACCGTATTTATCGCCACGGTCATAGAAAATTTCTGTACAAGGACCACAAGGACCCTCTCCGATATCCCAGAAATTATCATCCCCAAGCTTGTAAATACGTTCTTCTGGAAGGCCGATTTTCTTATTCCACAGTTCAAAAGCTTCTTCATCATCTTTAAATACAGTAACTGAAATTCGCTCAGGATCAAATCCAATCCACTTTGGATCAGTTAGGAATTCCCATGCCCATGTGATTGTTTCTTCCTTGAAGTAATCCCCAATAGAGAAGTTTCCTAGCATTTCGAAGAATGTGTGATGACGACGAGTTTTACCTACATTCTCGATATCATTCGTGCGGATACACTTCTGTGAATTCGCAATGCGTGGATTCTCAGGCACGATACGACCATCAAAATACGGCTTCAGCGGCGCCATACCAGCATTGATCCATAGCAAAGAAGGATCATTATGTGGAACCAGCGAAGCACTTGGTTCAATGTTATGCCCTTTACTTTGAAAAAAATCTAACCATTTCGAACGAATCTCACTTGCTTTCATATTAATAGCCCTCCTATATATTCTATATCACTAAAAAAACAAAAAACGCCCCTAATAAAAGGGACGAATCAGATTCGCGGTACCACCCTAGTTATTGCAACAAGCCTAGATCGTCATCGAAATGACTTCTTGATCTAATTACAATCTCCTCGTGCGGAAGATAACGGTTCCAACCGGCAGATTTCAAGTCCGCACTCCGAAACAAGCTTTCAGCCATCCTTCAACGTAAAGATGTTGCAGCATATATATCAACATTCGATATACTCATCTTCTCTCTGGACGTGGTCTATGGCTTACTTAAGGTTTCATCAACACTTTCCCATTAAAAATTATAGTCTTGCAAGCATGAAGTGTCAATATCTGTACATCCACAGGGCTAGATTCTGTTCGTCTTTCGATAAATATAGTACTTGAACATATGCTGGATGATCACCTTCATAGCTGCAAAAAACGGAACAGCGAGTATAAGTCCTACAACTCCTCCAACCTCTCCACCAACTAGCAGTGCAAATATGATAATAAGCGGATGCATATGTAACGTTCTACCGACAACCTGAGGTGACACGATATTACTCTCCATAATTTGAACGAATGTATTAACGAAGATGACTAGCAGTACCATTTTCCAAGAGACTGTTGAGGCCATAATGACCGCTGGAGCCGCTCCTAGAAAAGGACCTAAATAAGGTACAATATCGAAAACAGCTACTATCCCCGCTAAGAGTAAAGGATAAGGCATGCCAATAATCCAGTATCCTATATAAGCAAGTACGCCCACAATTAAACCAACAAGGAATTGACCACGTATGTAACTGCCAAGTGCATTGTCGATGTCGATAAGCAAGGAAGCAACTTCCTTACGCCGGTTTTTGGGGACTATGGTCAGTGCAGTTTTCTCAATCATTTGAAAATCCTTTAAAATGTAAAAGGCTAAGAAAGGAATGATAAACGCTGTAAACACCAAATTGATCGTACTACCAATCCTACTAATGAAGTTCGAAATCATCTGTGTGATGTTCTCTTCAAAATGTCGCATAGAACCAAAAATTCCTGATCGAACTGATTCAGGCATCAGCCTGCTCTGATTAAATCCCTCCACAATTGACTGCGCCCGCATCATCATATCTGGCATGTGCTCATTAAGCTCATTGAGCTGCATCATAAATACAGGCACCAAATTCATTAGAATGACAGTTAGCGTTGTAAAAAACACGGCATAAATCAACAGAATCGCAATCGTCCTTGGAACTTTGCGCTCATTAAGTAAATTGACAACTGGATTAAGCACATAGGACACAATCATAGCTACAAAGAAAGGCGCAAGCACAGCTTTAAGAAAATCGTAAGTCCCTATGAGTAAAGGACGTATTTGGATTAGCATAAACAAGACAAGTAGTCCTAACAAAGCAAATATTAGGGCGGCTAGCCACTTGTTCTTCCATAATCGATCCACCTTCATTCCCCACTCCTACAACAAGATAGTAAGCAGTAAAAGTATATGTACAACCTTATCAAAATAAACTGCTTCCGCATAAAAAAATACGCCAGACTCAGGTACGGAACACTACAAAAGTGCAACCGTTTGAATCCAGCGTTTTCCTTTAATACAAATAAAGCATGTTTCGTACTATACAAGCGTATAAATTAAGTAGCAACGTGAATATGCTCTTGATGGATCTCGTCTTCAAAAAAGAGATCATCTAGCGAGCTCAGTGTACCGTCTTCTTCCACTTGATAGACAGACATTTTTTCCCCGTTTACCGTTAATTCGATAAAACAGCCCCAACAATAAAACTGATGTGAGCCAATTTTGCCAATATCTTTGGAATTGCAGTTTGGACAACGCATCATCATTCTTCACCCTATTCTTCTTTGGATACGAAGAATTCAGTCACTTCTTCTTCACAGTGTGCCGGAACGATTATCGCTTCTTCACCCCGAGTAACTGAATCGGGTAGAGCTAACCATTTGCGACCTTCCGTTAAATCAGATATGAAACCTTCGGAAATTTCAAAGCCTTTTATCTTATTACCCATTTGTTTACCAAAATAAACATCTTCCAATACACCAAGTTGATTTCCATTGACCGTCATAATAGGCAAGCCCTTGATTTTGTGCTTACCATCAAGTAACGTCGTTTGCTCGGTTTGGTTCA
The DNA here is from genome assembly GCF_056400365.1 of Paenibacillus sp. P5_B5. Lineage (NCBI taxonomy): Bacteria > Bacillati > Bacillota > Bacilli > Caryophanales > Paenibacillaceae > Paenibacillus > Paenibacillus sp. P5_B5. Next base: position 198,051 of record NZ_JBFULK010000004.1, on the reverse strand, counting down.
GCCATTTATGTATGACGCTGCGGTTCTCAACCATAATTGCATCTTCCCCGCAAGAAACGAAATCTTCTTTTGCAATCATATGACTTGGGGTAAACCAGCCCTTGGGACCAAGAATAACACCAGCAAGCTGCCAGTCTTGATCGATTAGAAGATCGAATACGTTACCAGCCCTTTTACCATTCTGCAAACAAACAATCGGAAGCCCGATAATATGTCTTGCTTTAAGCAAATGAATCTAACCTCCACTAAGTTTCAACTTTGTGGAAACGACTAGCAACCAATATATTACTTACGGATTCGTTTGATAATGGTTGCAATTTTTTGCGCTGCCGTTTCGATTGTCTTTGTATCGTTCCCCATTCCGAAACTAAAACGAATCGCAGAGCGCATTACATTATCTGGTAATCCCATCGCTTGAAGTACATGAGATATTTCTAGTGATCCTGAAGTACAAGCGGATCCGCTAGCAGCAGCAATCCCTTCAATATCAAGGTTCATCAGCAGGGTTTCGGTATCTAATCCTATGAAACTAATATTCAAGATTTGGGGGACTCGAAGCACTGGATGCCCATTGATAACGAAGTCTCCAGGATTAAGGTAGCTCTTCAAACCATCTACCATAATTTGGCGCAAACTCTCCGCTCTTAAATTCCAATCCTGAATCACTTGTTCATTCGTAGTCAGCTCAATTGCTTTGGCAAAGCCAACAATTCCTGCAACATTCTCCGTACCTCCACGGCGCTTACGCTCTTGAGATCCACCATGAATAGATGCCGAGAATGGAGTGGATTTGGACACATAGAGTAAACCTATTCCCTTAGGACCATAAATCTTATGTGCTGACAAGCTCATCATGTCGATCGGCATGACAGATAAATCAATCGGTATTTTACCTAGTGCTTGTACTGCATCCACGTGAAAAACAATACCTCGATCACGAGCTAATTGTCCGATTTGCTCCACAGGTTGCAGAGTGCCTACCTCATTGTTAACGTACATAACTGAAATGAAAACCGTATCAGGGCGGATCGCTGCTTCGACATCCTCTAGGCGAACAAGCCCATGTGAATCAACCTTCAAATAAGTTACATCAAATCCTAACTTTTCCAGTTCATGAGATGGATGAATAACCGCATGATGCTCTATGCGAGTCGTTATCATGTGTTTCTTCATGCTCTTATAGGCAGATAAAGCACTAAACAAAGCAGTGTTGTCACTCTCCGTACCACCACTCGTAAAAATAATTTCCGAAGGATGGCATCCGATTCGCATCGCGATCAAATCACGTGATCGATTAATTGCGCTACGTGTCTCACGCCCATAGGCATGCATGGAAGATGGATTACCGAATGCTTCCGTCCAAAAAGGAAGCATTGCTTCCAATACTTCCGCATGAATGGGTGTTGTAGCGGCATGATCCAAATAAATGCCCTTCATAGTTGTCACTCACCTAATTTAGATATAAAACATGTAGTTATCATGTTTGCCTATGTCTTTGAAGTAAACAAGATCAGCAAGAGTAGTAGAATCAAGTACATCTGCAATTGCATCACGAATACGAATCCATAAATCGCGTTTAGCTGGATCGTCCTCTTCTGTAAAATCTACTGGTGAAATTGGACCTTCAAGTACCCGTATGATTTCGCCAGTTGTAATTTCTTCAGGTTTTTTTGAAAGAATATATCCACCATACGCCCCACGAACGCTCTTAATCATCAAGGCATTACGCAGCGGCGCAACAAGTTGCTCCAAATAATGTTCAGAAAGTTGATGTTTCTCAGCTATACTTTTGAGTGATGTCGGGCCATCGCCTAAGCGAGTAGCAAGCTCCATCATGATCGTTAAGCCATAACGGCCTTTGGTAGAGATTTTCAAAAAAACACCTCATTACAATAATTAAACTAGGCTTCATTCTACTCACCTTGATATAAGGTTTGCCTGATTGATCAGCATATAAACCCTATATACGCCAGTATATCAAATTATATAATATCATAAGTATAACGGTTCTGTCACAAAAAAAGTTACACAAAGATGACAACTATTTTATATTTAAATAAAAAGGCGTTATAATAGAAAGAATGTTTGCGGGAGAAAGAGAGGAAGATTGAATATGAGTCAATTACCACGTGTAGTACTCGGAATGTCTGGAGGCGTTGATTCTTCCGTTGCGGCACTTATGCTAAAAGAACAAGGCTATGACGTAATCGGTGTTTTCATGAAAAATTGGGACGATACAGATGAATTCGGACACTGTACTGCAGAAGAAGATGCAGAAGATGTTAGACGCGTATGCGATCAAATCGGCATCCCATTCTATACAGTTAATTTCGAAAAACAATATATGGATAAAGTATTTGCCTATTTCTTGGACGAGTATCGTAATGGACGAACACCAAATCCTGACGTCATGTGTAATCGAGAAATCAAGTTTGGTGAGTTCTTAAATAAAGCGCTCGATCTAGGTGCAGAATTTATTGCAACAGGCCATTATGCCCAGGTAGAAAATCGTGACGGTGAGCTTGTACTGCTAAGAGGTAATGATCCTGGTAAGGATCAAACATACTTCTTACATGCGCTTAACCAATATCAATTATCGAAAGCGATGTTCCCTATTGGACACTTGCCTAAGCCAAAGGTTCGGGAAATTGCCGCAACAGCTGAACTTGCAACTGCTAAGAAAAAGGATTCAACTGGTGTATGCTTCATCGGTGAACGCGACTTCAAAGAATTCTTAAGTAACTACCTACCTGCTCAGCCAGGCGATATGTGTACAGTTGATGGTGAAATCAAGGGTCGTCATGACGGTCTCATGTATTACACACTTGGTCAACGTCAAGGGTTAGGTATTGGCGGGGCTGGTACGGGCGAACCTTGGTTTGTCGCTGACAAAGATCTAGAGCGCAATGTTCTGATCGTTGTGCAAGGCGATAAACATCCGAGGTTGTACAGCCAAGGGTTAACTGCTGTTAACGTCAATTGGATCTCAACTCGCAAGCCTGAAGGTGAGTACCGCTGCACCGCTAAGTTCCGTTATCGCCAAGCCGATCAAGGCGTAACGATGAAGTTCTTGGATGACACTTCGATCGAAGTGATATTCGATCAACCTCAGAAGGCCATTACACCAGGACAATCCGTCGTGTTTTATGACGGCGAGATTTGTTTAGGCGGCGGAATTATTGATGTGGTTAGAAGGTAAGTGGAAGGTAGCTTGGAAAAGGTAATGCAATGCAACAGGTAATGCAGTAGTCGATGCAGAAGATAAGAAAATAATGCAGATGGAAATGCAGAAGGCAATGCAGAAGGCAATGCAGAAGATAATGCAGATAGCAATGTAAGGCTGGTAAATGTTGATTAGCGGGTAATGTAAGATCGGTTTAATCAACTAGATCAGTAGCCAATAAAAGATTAAGTCCAAAAGTATACTCTGGAACACAACAATTCTTGAGGATAAACAAAGAAGCTTCCAATACCACTTCACACATAGTGGTTGGAAGCTTCTTTTTCTTATCTATTCACTCTAGTTACACCAGTTGTCCGGTATTCCAATGCATGCGATGAAGGAAACATTACTGGATCAATCCACTAAACCCACTAAATCTGGTTTGCATGTATTTCATACATTCTAATTTAACATTGAAATAGACAAGTAGATGTTTGACTGCAAACTGTGCAGTCAAATCCGACTAATTATCATTTATTGGTTGTTATTGGCCCTTTTGAATGTACGTAATACATTCAAAGGTTGATATATGAGCTAAAGTTTCATTTTGAATGTATGAAATACAGTCAAATAATGATACTTGCACACTACTATCTTGTTGAACGAATAATAAACAACATAGCTGAGCAATTCTAGTTTGGTTTGAGCAACCAAGAATATCTCTACATCTACTTACTACTGTTCTGTTTCAGCGTCATAAGTACAAGGGCATGTAGCAATATCACTCATTACCCTTCAGACTTAGCTCTACGCTTACGTTGATTAATTGCAATCTTCTCTTCCATGCCTTGATCGGATGGTTCATAAATAATTTCATCCTTGATCGGTGTTGGCAGATATTGCTGATCCACATAATGATTCGGATAATTATGAGGGTACAGATAGCCTACATGACCAAGCTCCTTCGCCCCTGCATAATGAGCATCAGCTAGATGAAGTGGCACTTCTGCTGTTCTTATGCGGTCCATCAATTCCATCGAACGTCCAATTGCCAATGCGACGGCATTCGACTTCGGACTGGATACAGCAAACAAAATTGCCTGGGAAATGATATATTTCGACTCAGGCCAGCCGATACGGTGGTACGCTTCCATAGCGGCCACAGCTTGTGGCATGGCCTGCGGGTTCGCGAGCCCGATGTCCTCGGAGCAGGCGACTGTTAGCCTGCGAATGAACACCATCGGGTCCATCCCCAGTTTCTCTACCGCGTAGAGAAACCAGAACAACGCGGCATCTGAGGAGCCGCGGATGCTTTTGTGGAAAGCGGACAAGACGTCATACTGCGTCGACTCGTCCGCTTTCGCGATTGGGCGGCGGATCGATTCTTCCGCCGCCTCCATGTCGATGTGGATACTGCCATCCACATCGGGTGCAGTTGCACGCGCGGCAAGCTCCAGCGCGTGAAGCGCGCGGCGAATGTCCCCATTCGCCATGCGCGCAATATGCTCCAGCGCGTCGTCATCCGCGCGGACATTCATTGCGCCGAGGCCGCGGGCCTTATCGGCGAGTGCCCTGCGCAGCGCGATCATCGCGTGCGCAGGCGTCAATAGCTCGAGCTGGAACAGCGTCGAGCGTGATAGTAACGCCCCGTTCACATAGTGGAACGGGTTCTCCGTTGTGGCGCCAATAAATATGATGACGCCAGCTTCTACGGCAGGTAACAATGCGTCCTGCCTGGATGAATTAAAACGATGTACCTCATCTAGGAACAATATCGTTTTGCGATCATATAGGGCTTTCGTTGTTTTAGCTTGCTCGATTACTTCACGAACATCTTTCACCGTTGCATCGACAGCATTAAGCTTCACAAACTCTCCTTGCGTGTACTTCGAAATAATATGCGCAAGCGTTGTTTTGCCTGTGCCTGGAGGACCGTATAAGAGAATGGAGCTAACTTGATCCGCTTCGATGACTCTTCTCAATAGCTTTCCAGGTCCAACAATATGCTCCTGACCAATAAATTCATCTAGATTAACTGGACGCATACGATCTGCTAGTAGCTCAGAACGGCGAACATTTGACTCATCTGCATATGTAAATAGATCCATGATCAACCCGCCTTTTCATACCATAAGAAGTTAAGAGAAACCTTGCAACTTTAAGTCACATTTATCTCCAACTATAACAAATAATTCCACCCTAATTGGAGGGTTAGATTCATTCGTATAATCCTTCTATTATAGCTTATAGAATAAGCGGTTGTCATGACAGGTGTACAGATGTTACTCGTCAATTTCCCCTTTTGCCACAGCAGCCCAGACAAACATCAGAATTAATGCACCTATTACACACAGACCTGGAGCAATCATTAGGGTGAAAAAATGCTTATCCATTTATCAATCACCCCTTTTTATTTCTGTCACCACGGACATAAGCTGCATCAAATAGGAATAAACGAAGCAGCAATATGATCGACGGGATCAAGATACATAACCCAGCAATAAACGCAGTCACTAGCGCAACCGCCATCGGTTCATTCGTAAAGTGTTCATGGATTGTAATATAGGGATATAGAATATACGGCAAATGCGCTCTCCCATAACCAAAGAAGGCAAAACCGAATTGAAGCATGACGAGAATGAACGAAAGCCCATGTCGTCTACCTTTCCGGACCAGATAAACAGCGATTGCAAAACAGATAAACGAGACAATAAACATCCATTTTATATTCAGCATGTTATTGTAATGCTCGAAGTTGTGTTTGGATAATGCGTAGAACGCGAACAAACTGGCAAGAATTGTCGGTAAGCTCCAGAAGAGCGCATAGCCTCGCAGGATATCGTATGCAGGCTTATCCTTTGCCTTGTATGCATAATAGGTCAAGAACATCGAAGAAATATACAGAACGCTAACAAGGGCTAGCACGATCACTGACCATGTGTATAGGCTGCCAAAGAGCTTACTCCATAAGAGGACAATTTGACCATCGACAATATCAATAATTTTGCCCTCCGAAATGACTAGTACCGTTGATAAAGCAGCAGGAATCAGCAGCCCCGTGATACCTTGCAATAGCATATACCCAACATTCTGTCTCGATCCATAATTACTAAATGCATAATATGCACCACGTATACTAAGCAGTATAAGCGCTAAGCTGCCTGGCACAAGCAGGGCTGTTCCATAATAGAGTGCAGTATCTGGGAAGAAGCCTACCATTCCAATATAGAAAAAAACGAGAAATACATTCGTAACCTCCCATACAGGGGATAGATATCGTTCGATGATTTTGTAGGTAATATGCTTTTTACCTGTCACAATCGAATAATATCCAAAGAATCCCGCTCCAAAATCAATCGAGGCTACAATAATGTATCCGAGCAAAAATATCCACAAGACGGTGATCCCGAGTAAATCGATATTCATTTGCGTTTGCCTCCTTCAATACCAAGCAGCATTAATTCATCCGCTACTTTTGCGTTTTTGAAGAGCTTTGATAATACTTTGATCCCGCTGATCGCGAGCGCTAGATAGAGGAGACAGAATAGATATAACATGATGTCGACATGATTGGAAGTCGTTGCCGCATCAGCGACTTTCATATAGCCAGTAAGAATCCATGGCAACCTACCTACTTCCGCAAAAATCCAGCCTAACTCAATTGCTATAACGGACAAAGGTCCGCAACTAATAATCGCAACTAATAACCAGCGAGGAAGCTTCTTCATTCGCTTCTTACGTGCAAACCATAAATAAACTACTCCAACAGCAATTGTGTATGTTCCGATCAGCACCATACCATCAAAGTAATAATGGATTCGAAGTGGAGGTTGCAAATCCGCAGGAGTATCATTTAGGCCCTCAACTACTGTATTGGGGCTTCCCCCCGCTAAGATACTTAGCGCATATGGTATTTTGAGCGCATATTTCACTTCATTATCTTGGGTCAAAAAACCACCAATATTCAGTTCAGCTTGATCTCTCGTTTCAAAATGCCATTCAGCAGCAGCTAGCTTGACTGGCTGATAGGCAGCAAGAAATTTCCCCGATAAATCACCAATAAGCGCAGTTGTCAGTCCAAAAATAATACCTGCTACTAAGGTTAGCTTTAATGCTTTTCTCGCGTATACCTTGTCACTTCTACCTCGTAAAAGTGTAAAAGCAGCAATTGTAGCAAGCACGAATGCACTGGTCATATATGCAGAAGATAGAACATGGCTTACTTTCGTTGCTGTAGCAGGATTGATCATCGCTTTAATCGGCTCAACATTACGAATAATACCTTCGTCTAACACAAAACCTTGTGGTGTATTCATGAAAGCATTGACACATGTAATAAAGAATGCTGAAGCCGAAGCTGCTAGAGCAACTGGCACAAGGAGCCAAAAGTGAACCATTGGATTCTTAAAGCGATCCCATGTGTACAAATAGATACCTAGGAAAATCGCTTCAATAAAGAACGCGAATGTCTCCATAAATAAGGGAAGTCCAATTGCTTGGCCTGCAATTTTCATAAAGCTTGGCCATAATAAACTGAGCTGTAAGCCAATGGATGTCCCTGTTACAACACCAATTGCAACCGTTATGACAAACCCTCTAGCCCATCTACGTGCAAGTAGAATGTAATAAGGATCATTACGTTTAATCCCTCTCCATTCAGCTAAAGCAATCATGACAGGTATACCAACACCAATCGTAGCAAAAATGATGTGGAACCCGAGCGTTATCTCTGTTAACATGCGACTATAAAAAACTGAATCATACATGCTCATTCTCAACTCCGTTACGAGAACATTTTGCGAACTAGAGCTACTAACAACAGCCCTGCAACTGTCATACATACAATCATTAAATTACGTTCCTGTTTCTTAAAAGCACTCATATCTCATCACCCTTCCCCTACTATTTCCAATTTTCCGTTTTCTAATTCTTGGAATAAAATAAAAAAACCGACTCTCCATTAAGGAGAATCGGAAATTGTTTCGAGCATATCCCTCACTACTACACTGACCATAATTAAACCAACTGTAGGAGGTACAAATGCGTTCGAGGCTGGCGGTTGCTTCGCTTTACGAATTTCAGGAGCAGTATCGGGAACAATTTTTTTCGTCACATCTTCCCGCGGCTTCTGTGGTTCTTCTGTGGAGAACACAACTTTAACACCCTTCTTAATGCCTTCCTTGCGCAGCTTCGTTCGAATCACGCGAGCAATCGGGTCCATTGTTGTTTTTGAGATATCTGCAACTTGAAAACGTGTAGGATCTATTTTGTTCGCTGCACCCATTGAAGAAATAATCGGTATTTTGCGTTCTAAACATTGCTTTATCAAATGGATTTTGTAAGAGATTGTATCTGAAGCATCAACTATATAATCTATTGGGTATTGAAACAGCTGTTCATATGTTTCTTCTGTATAGAACATGCGCATTGCAATAACGTCGCATTCAGGATTAATCAATTTAATCCGATCACGCATTAGATCAACTTTAGGTTCGCCAACAGTGTTCAATAACGCATGTATTTGTCGATTGATATTCGTGATATCAACTGTATCCTTATCAATTAGGATAAGTCGACCCACACCTGTTCGTGCGAGTGCTTCCGCGGCCATCGAGCCAACGCCACCGATACCAAGCACCGCAATCGTACTATTTTTCATGAGCTCAAGACCTTCTGGTCCAATTGACAGCTCAGTTCTTGAGAATTGATTGAGCATAGACAACTTACCTCACTTTCATAAACTAACAACTTGATTCGACCCCTGGTTTCTAATAAAGGGCCCCTAAGGGCCCTCTTAAATTTACTATGATTAGTTTTTACTTGGTGTAGGCATTTTACGTGCAATACGAATGGATAATTGTTCAAGCTGACTATCATCCACTTCACCAGGAGCATCTGTAAGCAGACAAGTTGCACTTGCTGTTTTCGGGAATGCAATTGTTTCACGGATGTTATTACGGCCTGTAAGAAGCATAACCAGTCTATCAAAACCGAATGCCATACCGCCATGTGGAGGCGTACCGTATTCGAAAGCTTCAAGCAAGAAGCCAAATTTCTCATTTGCATCTTCAGGTGAGAACCCAAGCGCACCGAACATTTTCTCTTGAACTTCACGCTGGTAAATACGCATCGAGCCGCCGCCAACTTCATAGCCGTTAAGGACTAAGTCATAAGCTTGCGCACGAATTTGTCCTGGATCTGTATCGAAGAACGCAACATCCTCTTCTTTGGGACGAGTGAACGGATGGTGTTCTGCTACATAACGCTTCGCTTCATCATCATAAGCAAGAAGTGGGAAGTCTACTACCCATGCAAATTTATATACAGAATCATCGATCAATCCAAGCTGACGGCCGATTTTCAGACGAAGATTGCCTAGAACATCAGCAACAACCTTCTTCGTATCCGCTGAGAATAGAAGCAAGTCTCCTTCTTCTACACCAAGACGCTCTTTAATTGCGCTTAGCTCTTCTTCATTCAAGAATTTAACGATTGGACCTTTCATTTCGCCGTCTTTCACTTGAATCCAAGCAAGACCTTTGGCGCCATAACGCATAGCAAATGGAGTTAGATCGTCAATTTCCTTACGGCTCCACAAGCCACAACCTTTAGCATTCAGAGCTTTAACCTGTCCGCCATTTTTGATTGCACCTGCAAATACCTTAGCTTCTGTATTTTCAAGTAGGTCAGATAGATCCACTAATTCCAGTCCAAAACGAAGATCTGGCTTATCAGAACCGTATTTACCCATTGCTTCTGCATAAGGCAGACGCTGGAACGGACGTGGAATATCGATACCCTTCGTTTCTTTCATCAAACGTGCAACAAGCTCTTCCATCAAATCAAGCAATTGATCCTGAGACATGAAGCTTGTTTCGATGTCGACTTGCGTAAATTCAGGCTGACGGTCAGCACGTAAGTCTTCATCACGGAAGCAACGAGCAATTTGATAATATCTTTCAATACCAGATACCATCAGCAATTGCTTGAAGATTTGTGGTGATTGTGGCAATGCATAGAATTCACCTGGATGCACACGACTCGGTACAAGATAGTCACGCGCACCTTCTGGTGTTGAATTAGCTAGGATAGGCGTCTCTACATCAATGAACCCATTCTCGTCTAGGAAATCACGGAAAATCTTAGCTGCTTTGGAGCGAAGCATTAACGTTTGCTGCATTTCAGGACGACGAAGATCTAAGTAACGATATTTAAGACGAAGGGACTCGTCAATTTCAATACCATCTTCAATAAAGAATGGAGGATTCTTAGCAGCGTTCAAAATTTCAATATCTGTAATTTGAACTTCTACTTCACCAGTTTTCATGTTTGGATTAATGGTTTCCTTATCACGCTCAACAACCGTCCCTTTAACAGCTAGAACGAATTCGTTACGTGAACGATCTCCAATTTTAAGTGCATCCCCAGAGAAAGCTGGGTTAAATACGATTTGTACCAGACCACTACGATCACGAAGATCGATGAAAAGTACGCCTCCAAGGTCACGTCTTCTTTGTACCCACCCATTCAGTACTACTGTCTCTCCAATTTTTGCTCTGCTAATCTCACCACATTGGTGCGTCTTAAGCATCATTGTCTAGTTCCCCCCACTGTTTTGTGTATTTATCCAATCTGCAAGTCCGCTAATTGAAACGGCCTGTTGATCACCTGTTGCCATCGCTTTAACGGTAATTTCGCCGCGAGCGAGTTCATCATCCCCAAGAATTGCAACATAAGTCGCTTGTGTACGATCAGCTGATTTCATCTGTGCTTTCATCTTGCGACCTTGGTAATCCTTCTCAGCCATTACACCCTTTATTCTGAGTTCATGAACGAGTCTTGTTACTTCTTTCTCTGCTGCATCACCTAATGCAATTAGGTATACATCAAGTGGTTTCGGTGTAGGTACTTGTGCCCCCTGTGCTTCAAGCACAAGTAGAATCCGCTCAAGTCCAATTCCTAGACCAACACCTGATTGATCGGGTCCGCCGAACTGTTCAACTAGACCATTGTAACGACCACCGCCACCAATCGTGTCGATTGCTCCAATTCCAGCAGCTTTATACTCAAACGCGGTATGGGTGTAGTAATCTAAACCACGAACAAGACGAGGATTAATTTTGTAAGGGATATTCATTGCATCTAAATGTCCAAGCACCGCTTCAAAATGATTCCGGCATTCTTCATCCAAATAATTAAGCAACTCAGGTGCTCCATCACAGAACTTCTGATCCACTTTGCAATCTAGAAGTCGCATCGGATTGCGATCATAACGAGTCTGGCAATCTTTGCACAGCTGATCTTTAACTGGAGCAAAAAAAGCTTGAAGCTTCGAACGGAAGGCTTCTCTAATTGCAGGCGTCCCAACCGAGTTAATCTCGACTGTTACATCCTTAAGTCCTACTTCTTTACAGAACGTATATCCGAAAGCAACAACCTCTGCATCAAGACCTGGGTCAGTAGCTCCGAATGCCTCCACACCGAACTGGTGGAACTGACGAGCTCTACCTGCTTGTGGCTGCTCATAACGGAACATAGGTCCAATATAATACAGCTTCGTAAGATCAGGCTCACCATACAGCTTATTCTCTACAAAAGCACGTACTACCCCAGCAGTACCTTCTGGTCTTAGTGTAACGCTGCGATCGCCTTTGTCAGCAAAGGTGTACATTTCTTTCTGTACGATATCTGTCGTTTCACCAACACCACGAGCAAATACTTCTGTGTGTTCAAAAATCGGCGTCCGTATCTCTTTGTAATGAAACCGGCGACTTAAATCCCTTGCCTGTGCCTCGAGATACTGCCACTTTTCAACAGTTCCCGGGAGCAAATCGGAGGTTCCTTTTGGTTTTTGCAAATTCATCTCTTTGACCCCCTAAACTAATTTGTTTAATCATTCATGTAAACACTTTTATAGTAAAAAACAGTTTTATCAACAAAAAAACTCCCGTTCCTAACGATTATAAAATCGTCAGGGACGAGAGATCTGTTTATACAATCACCCGTGGTACCACCCACATTCCAAAACTACATAAGTCAATGAGATTCATTAGACTCATTCGTCTTGCTTCATGCGGTTAACGCCCGCTTACGCAATTCAGTTACTGACCGTTATGTTATTCACGTGGATTTATCACGCGATCATACCCGTGTTCACTGATTGTCCTCTGGGAAGTCTTTCACTTGCTCATCATAAGAAAGCTTACAGCCTAGGCTTTCATCTCTAGATATGTGGGGGCAAAATACTTTATCCCTTCATTGGATCAAAGGATTATCAAATTACATTATCTATATTCTAATCAGGTGATAACTCAAAGTCAAGATGATCCTTCATTCAAATTATTATTTTCTTTTTAATGAATCAATTTCATAACTGATCTAAATAGATAAATTGAAACTATATATAGACTAATTAAACCGTTTTGATCTATATATACTCCCGATTGAAGCAGCTAAAGGTAATATGAAATTGATTCTAATGTGTAACATTTGAATTAAAATCATCGTAGCTTGATAGGTCTCCGTGGTAGAAAATCACATCTCCATCCTTTAAGTTAAATGGATTCCCATATGGATCAGTAATCTTTCTTGTATATCCCTCCATTAGCCACTGATTGTCGAATGGATAAGCCTGATTATCTAGAGGATAGTACCTTAAATATGGCTGATCGAGCTTTTCATTACGAATGGTTTCGATATTAAAATTAACAATAAGATATCCATTTTTAAGGAATATAGGTGATTTCTCATCAATACCCTTATGCGTTCGACCATACTCAGCGATATTAGTTCCCTGCTTAACGACATAAACCGCGGCAGGCAGACTGTAATCACCATACCATTGTTGCTCAGCAGCAAGCTTTCGTTGTTGATCCACTCCTGATGGTGCATTCATAATCCCCTGGAATGTGCGTACTTGCCAAGGTAAGATCAACAAACTATACTTGCCCACCCAAGTAGGCTTACCTGACTTTACTACATAATTATCAATATACTCATCTCGACCATTGCTTGTGCTTGGATTTATTGTTCGAACATGATCATAAAGATAGTTTGCTGTATTTCGGATATCAACAAGAGGTACATTGCGAAGTCTAGTATTTAACGTAACCGTACGTTTCTCTATATCATTCGCTGAACCGATCTGTACAAATAACTTATCATTCGTATGATAATACAAATCTACTGCCTGACGATTACTTCCATCCTTATTTACAAAATAGAATGAGGGTAGTATCCGAACTGCATCACCAGAGTCGAACATATTCCCTTTCGTTCTCATATCGAAGCTGAATTGATAACCTGTTTTGACAGAAATATTCTTGTATCCTTGTGTAGGATGACTTCCAGGTCTAATAGGTAACAAATAGGGAGTACGATTACCTCTAGGATCGCCATCAATATTCTTATCCCCTACATAATAAGCTGCATCAGTAGGCTCACTACTAGCTTTATTCTTTCGAAATACTGTCTCCCAATTGAAATCTGCAATATCAGTGATGCGGAAATCGTACAATCTTCCAATAACATCGACTTTAATTACATCACTAGCAACATGATGGTCTAGATTCGTATTTGCATCGGGTTGTGATGTATGAGGAATAGGTGCATTCTCAGCTATTGTCCGAAATAAAATATCATAAAATCCTTCATCTACCCACACAGGAAGATTAAAAGTCGTATTCAATTGCATTGTCGGGACATCAATCCATTGTTCTTTATGATAAAAAATCGATTTATCAGCACTATAGACATCAAAAGGAAACCACACCTGTTTCTTACGAATGTATTTGGCATAATCCCGATCCCCATAACCCGGAATATTCAGATGTTGACCATCTGTTGGAATGGTGACGATGAATGGTCGATCAAGGATAACAGCCGATCGATCTAGTGCAGGATTAATCTTCTGGTTATGAGCCCTGTCATCCGAAACAGAAGAATAATTTACAACTGGCGTGTGGACTGTTACCGTATTAATTCCGTTGATCGGATAATCCTTCGGACTACCTCCTTTAATTCCTACAATCAAATCATAGTAAATGGTTCCAGAGCTTGTTGTATTAGCCTTATTAACAAGAGAATTGCTAATGGTGTTTCCACTGCTATAGAGGACATTCTGATTAATTTCTGAGGGCTGAGGTATGGTAGACGGTGTAGGTGCACTCTTCTCTGTTTCTTTGTTATCCATGATCTTAGATCCGTTGAAGGTTACTAGATCATTCTTAACTTTGTTCTCACCTACTGCCCCTTCAGCTTCAGAAGTAAAATCTTCTTTTGGTACAGTAGGTTTTTTATCTCCACCATCTCTTGTTTCAGTTCCTAAATCTACGGATTCACACGATGCAGGAGTAACATGATCTTCAAGTACATCTGAGTTCTCAGCATCTACAGATGGTGGGGTATAACCACTTGGATTAAGTGTTACGCTTCCTCCTGGTAGTGCGTAGTTCTCCATTATTGCCTTCTCGATGCCGTACACTTCTAAGTTGTCTATTGTCCAGTAGGAAAAATCTCGTTTAATTTGATATTCTTTCTCTACTTTTTCTGTTTCACTCATTGGCGTTTCGGTTGGTGGTAACGGCTTTCCATCTGGACCTTCCCCATTATCTTTCTTTTCAGTCCATGTGAGTTCATATGTTTTCTTTACTTTAACCGTAAATATGTAGGCTCCCGTTTGATTTGCAAACGCATTTTGGAATAAGTAGTTCATTCCAAAGGCGTTGGCGTAAAGATTTTCTGAGGTTGGAATCCCCTGCAGAACATCAAACTCTTCATTTCCTCTCGGATCGGAACGAATAACGCCGTTAGCCGACGGATTCATGACGGCTGCATTGTTCACTGTGCCTTTTGTCGGGCCAGTGACAGTGAATGAGCATGAATTACCGCCACCCGGATTACCTCCGTCACCTGGATCATCACCTTCAACAGCCCAAACGGTCATTTTAGGGTATTTGTAAACGTAACCGTTTACTCCGATCTTCCAACTGTTGTAATACCTAATTCCTAGATTGAGGTCCCCTGGTTTTGTATAAATCTCATCCTCCTCAACATCGTATCTCGCCTTAAAATCAAAATAGTACGTCATGGCTGCCTTATCAATTTTTGCTTCGCCAATGCTTATAATATTGCGCTGTTGTAATTTTCTCTTTCCATTATCTAATTCAAATTTCGTTTTATCGAAACCTAATTCATCAACGTCAGCAATCTTTACTACATCATTTGTATCAGTAATTTTAAGTTCAGAAATCATCATCGTGCCTTCACGGAAATCATCTACTACATTGCATTCTGGAATATCTCTTATTTTAGGATCATCAACATAAGGGCCATTTGTTTCTATGCAAGCTCCGCTAGGAGGACGTTCATAAATCTTTGGTATCATTTTGTTCGTATTGTGAAAGTGTCTTCCATGAAAATCGTACATCCATACTACTTTATTGGGATCTCTAAACCATGCAAAGGAACCTTCATTGATTTTCTCAATTCCTGTCGCTTCCATCTTTTCTCCTGTGACCTCTCCAATGGCATACTTGTTACCGCTTGATTTAGAGAGTGTCTTAATAACCTTCGTACCCGACTGATCGCGAAGCTCGACACGATAATTTCCTTGAAGATTTACTTCCACATCAGGGAACGAGAGCTTGGAAGATTTAGCGATTACGTAGTTACCTTTATCAAAAAGTATTTTAGTTGGATCTATTGTTACATCAGATATTTTTTGTGCTTGTCCTGCAGCAGCGTAAGCGTAAGGGAGATTCGCCCCGAATATGCTCAGGGCGAGTAGCAAGTATAAAAGCTTTTTATGCATCCTCCTCACCTACCTACTAAGTGAATAATCAATTTTTGATGAATACAAGTTTTGAACACCAGTATGTCCAAGCTCTTGCGAGGGTTCAAGATAAATCCATATACTACTATCCTTATTTACCGAAAACTCGCCTTTTGGTAGCAATGTTCCTGTAACGACTCTTATATCATGATGTCCTTTTTTAAGATCTCTGATAGAAGATGCTAGATACCCTCTCTTCTCTATATACTCCGCGTACATAGTAATCTCGTGTGGCTTTCCTGCTGCTTTTAATTCGTCTGATTCGATATTAAACTTATCTGTAAAAAATTCAACACGACTAAATCTAAATTGGTCATAATCCTTCTCTAAATCCAACACCATATGATTCACTGAAAACAACGCATAACTATTCGTAGGAACATCAGTATAGTGAGTAATTTTGTTGCCGTCCCTGAACATCCAACGTGCATTAGGAGGAATTAAACTGCGATTAGGATCATTTAGATCGTCCATATCAACAACCACATATTTTTCAACTTCGCTGTATCCAATCTTCCCTTCTTGCCGCATCAAGTTATCTTTAAATTTCGCCCCGAATTTATTGTAATCATAAGCAAAGTACTGCGGTAACATCGTTAAAATGTTCGTCTTATGCCAAGCTATTTCCGCACTCGATATTGCGTATTTATCGACTGGAAGTGTTCCTCCTGCTTTCACAGTTAAAATCCGTTCTATAACCGCGACTGCTTGCGCACGAGTTGAAGTTTCTTCCTCAGCTAGTACACCACCTGGATGGCCGTGAATCAGCCCATTCTTTGTTGCTAAGTACATCCATTTCTTGTCTTCATCCGTTGATTCACCTATTGCTCTAGCTGCAACTCGTGCCATTTCATAGCGTGTAATCGATTTGTTTACTTCTTGCTCACTTATATCATTATTAACAATCAATTTCTGCTCTTTAGCAGAATTCCAATAAGACGTATACCAAGCAGAACTCTCACCCTTTGACGATAATTTATATTTCAACGCAGCAACTGTCATTTTAATAAACTCAGCTCGTGTTACCGTGCCTTCTGGATTAAACGACCCATCTGGATAACCATCGACATAACCTTTAGTGACTGCACCTACAATATCTTTCTTCGCCCAATGTGATTCTTTAACGTCTGCAAAAGCTTTGGCTGGTACTTCTGCGGCACTACATACCCCCATGCAACTTCCTAACATCACACTAATAAATAGAATCATGAATCCTCTTTTAATTTGAATCAGTCCTCTCCATATTAACAATTGTTATATTTAGGTAAATTACACAGTTGTATAATCTATATATCGTCATATTATCCATCTTCTGTATATCGTTTTTTGAAATAAATATTCATAGGTTTGTATTCAAGCAATCACGAGGAAAATACCCATGCTTTGCTGCATCCTTCTCACTAGTAAATGTCTCAATAATCGTGTCCGAATAGGAACAGCTATCTCGAAAGTACACCTTGACTCCATCTCGAATCGCGCCATAAATAACAGGCTTCTTAAGAAGTCTGCTTCCACCTAAAGCATAATTATTGTAGTACTTGTCACCAATAGGAATGCCTTGAATAAAAGCAATTACACCCATGTCATTGATTGTATTATGCCACTGCTCTTGACTGATCAAGGGCAATGTAAACGTATAAGTAATACCATATTGACGAGCGTATGTATTATGAATATTGATGGCATACGCCAAGTCTTGCTCGATTGCATTAACGATCGTGCTTCGTCTAATTTGATCAAACTCATCTGGATTATTGAGAATAGGAATAGTAGCTAATGCTGCAACATCTATTCGGAATCCTTCACTCCATTTACGATCTGCTCGGTCATAAGCATAAACATAATCATCTAGTGTAAAAGATAGACTATTCCCAGCTTGGTCCACATATGCATAAGGCTTCTTAGGTTTCCATACGTGCTTAAGCTCAGTTTCCCCATTCTTATTCTTGTATTCTTCTACTGCGTAGATGTAATAGCCGTCATAATCCACTACCACTATTACAGGAATATAGGCAGCTAATACACTTTGAGCGATGGGGTCATCCATGACATTAAAATTCATGTACATTGTCCGAAAGAAGGCTTTGATCGCTTGTTCTTTATTCGCTCTAAATCTCTTCATCGATTCATAATTAGCTTCATATTCCTGTTTTTCGTTGAAATTAAGTGCAGTTGCTGCGTCTTCTATAGCTGCCGAAATATATTGATTATAGAGCTGTTCTGTTTGCAAATTTACTTTCTGAGCCTTAAGCTGCTGGCCATTAATATATGTCATCGGAAAAAGAATTAGTATGAATACAATTGCTAGGTTAGTAATCTTCATTTAACACCATTCCCCCATAAGGGATGTGAATTCTAGTATTATTACCTGTGTTCGATTGATTTAGGAAATCTCGAATTAATGTCGCATTCGTCCTATTCGTATTCTTAACAATAGCACCAAAATAATCACCAACAGTAAGCTTATACATTCGACTTGAATCATCTAAAGGCAGGGTATTGTTTGGATAAAGAACGGATACAATTTGTTCATGATAATATCCGTCATAATCGATATTGAATGCAGCTTGGAACGTTGCTGAATTAGCCGGATCTGTATAAATCGGGTTATAGCGTTTATGTTGATGTTCCAACTGAATATCGAACGTATTTCCTGTTAGATTTAAGGCTTGTACTAAATCGTTATACATCATAGGTGTTACATATCCCTTGTTCCTAACTGCATCAACAAAATTAACGACTAACTTATTGGCCGTCATGTAAGAAATCTCGTCTTGTTTCTCATAAGAATCAGATATCGGATACAAGTACAGCAATAAGACAGCTAGAATAGCAGCAACTATCTTCGATATGGCATTCACTAGTAGTTAACCTACCTCCTGTTATTGCTATTGTGGATTAAATATGATTTTGCTCAACCCGCCATTCTCATCTCTGATATAGGTGGGTACATAACTTCTATGGACATCGATCTTGCTAACATCCATATGATTAATGTCTAAATTACGAAAGAACTCTTGGCCATCTACCTGAATATCTGCTCCAATGCTTCCAATATGATAAATAGACTGCAATACTTCTGCACCTGTGACTTCATATTTCTTAGGAATGGCAAGTGTTGTATGTATGTTACGATCCTGACCTACATTAAACTTATTTGTTATTTCTACAGCCTGTGAAACTTTAATAAACAACATCGCACCTATCGTAAGTGCTCCAATAAACAAGCCGATCGCAGCAGTTAATTCAATCATCTTCTGTGCAGGGTTATCCATAACATCATTTAATTTTCTTGATTAAAAACGATGGCACGAATCGCATTGCTTTTATCTCGAATGAGCTTTGACTTAAATTTTCCACTTGGATTAATATAATCTTCATTTACTTCATTAGTTGCCTTAGCTAGTGTTCCATCAGGCTCTATTGGACTCACTTGACCATAATTCACATCTTCTGGGTCACTTGTCACGATGACATGCTTATGATACCAAGAACCAATATTGCTGTTAGCAATGTTCTTTCCAGTTCGAACTTGAACACCAAAACTTCCTTTATCTTTGAATTTGCGCAGTGCATTAACAACCTGACTACCAGAAAGTATGGTATTATCGTAAACCATGTAAGCTTGCTCTGCTAACTCTGTTTGAATCCCAGCAAATTCATTCTGCGCTTGTTTGGAAGCATCCTGTGCAGATCCAAACAAATTGACAACCAACGTAATTAAAGCGATCGTCAGGAATAAACCTGCTGCAATCAATAAAGCTCTTTGTGCATTACTCATTATTCATTTCCTCTTTTCTTCTAGATTATTGTTGAAGCACTTTTACATATTGAGTCATTTGAACTGAGCTAATATAAAGAAGAGGGATGACCAGATACATAAATACCAGTGCATACATAGGAGCAAATCCAATGAGTTTCCCCCAATTTGATTTCTGTTCAATCACTTTCTCATAGTGTTGTTCACGCTTCTGCTTGTAATACTCTTGTTCCATTTCCAAATCATCAAAAGCTAATTTGAGAGGAATCTTCTCTACAGCAAGCTGTAATCGTTCCACGACTCGAACAAAAGGAATGAACACTACATCATGTTTCAATTGCTCCAAAGCTTTCTCCGCTCCATGATCATAATGAAGTAAACAAGCTTGCAGAGGTGCCTTGAAGATAGTGGCAGATCGCTCCAACCATTCTAGTACATTCTCTACTGAAACTCGTTCAAACTCGCTGAGTATAGCAATCAAGGTATGGAACTGATCTACTTCATTCTGCATATCGATTGCACGCATTCTTCTTTGAAATTGTAAAATCCAGATTGGGACATGGTATGCTATCACACTGAGAGCAAGTCCAATTGCCAGCTCCCACCACTTAAAATACTCACTTTTGAGAAGATTGATTTTTCCAAAAATTCGATTTGCGGTAATGATTACAGCTGTGGAATTCCGATCATCTAGGGTCATTTCACTTACTTTGTGAATCACTTGTTCTTTAGCAAGATTAGGGGATACCTGTAAATTTTCGATGACAGAACGATCAAAGTCTGTTAATTGCTGGGCTTTAATCTGTTCATCAGCAGGAAGCTTACCGATAAAAGCCGTCTGTTTGGTCGGAGCATGTAACACTTGGTTAATAGAGGTCATATGCATGTAGTAGAATAAAACGAGCACTCCAACAAAACAAACTAAGGTAAGCAGCATTCGGTGTAAATAAAACCATTCAATGGTATAAGGTGAATTGGTTTCTTTAAGCAAAGTCGTTATTTTAAAATATTGCCTTGTATGTGTGCCAGGTACAAACCGATCAACAATCCATTTAATCGGCGAATAGCTATAGAGCTTTTGCCTCCATTTATTACGCCTAGGCTTTGCACTATACTCCGCTTCATCGTTCTCAAGCATTTTTCTAAGTAATACATAGGATACAATTATGATTAGAAACACAATAACCTTAAATACAATACCAATTTGTCCTGAATAGAAATCACTTATCGCTGGAAAATAGGTGCTAGCCCAATTCTCAATTGGTGAAGTAAAGAGGACGGGTAATAATGCAATAGCAGTCAATCCCTTTAATAAATGTCCTAATTTCTCTCTCCGAAGAATATCGAAGTTCATCTCTTGTGTAAGACGATTAAGCGCATTCAAGTACAATGAACCGTTCTTAACAAATTTATCGCCGTACTCCATGATAAAAAAAGAGATTCCTGCAAACATCTTCAAATACCGATTAGGTGCAACCTCGTAATATTCATCCAGCCTAGCTTTGGGATCATTAGACGTTAGGATATGATGTACCCGCTCCGCATGTAATTCAGCTTCATAGCTCGACACTTGTGCCGCTTCATAAATAGCTTCTTCAACCATCTTGTGTTGTTGATAGTAATGGCGAATATGACTTAAACACTGCACGAATTGTTTAACTACCCGATCCTCCAATCGGTTAACAAAGGCGTCAATCATCATCCCATTGATGACAATTAATCCAAGTATTACCCAGATGATAAACATTAAATTAGGATTTATCAGGATGACTAATAACAGCGTTATTACCGTAAAACCTAAAGTGGCGAATGTAATTTTCATCGTTTCCTTACGTACGGTGTAACCATCATACGTATGAATATTCTCCAGCCGTTTACGTATTTTACGTACATAGCTTTTAAGAAACGGAATATTTAATGACCACACATAAGATTTCTGATATAACTGCATCATTTTCTTCCGTGTATTTTCTTTGGAAACAAGCTCTTCAATAAGGGTTGCCATACTCCGCCGATCACCTTGTCTTGAGCTAACCCATAAGAATAGAGCCACACATACCATTGTCACTATAATTAGGGCACCGAATAGCATCCACATACGTTACTCTGTTACCCCCCACTGCTCGATTAGAAAAGAGTTAAAGGCATCTCTATCCTTAGTCGACATAAATCTAAGCATCTCTTGAATGTTATTCTCTGAAATTCGGCTGCCAACAACATACTTACCGTCTTTAAATTCAATAATATTATTTGCTTTGAATATATGGCCTGCATGCGGAGTATCCGAATCAAAATGCTCAAGTGGTACACATTCTGTTATTCTTTCAATATAACGTCTACCGTTATAATCTTTCGTCAGATGAATATCAAAATTAATAACTTGAACAACCTGCTCTTCAGCAATCATTTCGTTATTAAATATCCCTACCTTAAGCAGTGAATTACGGAGGGAATAAACTAAATCCTTGAACGTCTTAGCATGGTGTGTGAATACAGTGAAAAGACTTGCAACCTGTGACATCTGTATCATCCACGCCGCGACTGCATCTGTAGCTATTTCGCCCAGAATGTTCACTGCCCCATCCGTTTTCTTCTGAACGTCTAGACCTTCTTGTCCGGATACAGCACTCGTTTCTCGAAAGGTTAATATATTACGCTCTGGATAAATATTACGAGCATGCAGCTCAAATGCCATTTCTTGAATTCGAAGCGTAAGTGACCCGTATATGGATTTAATCATTGCCATTAACAGTGTTGTCTTACCACTGCCTTGTGCTCCAGTCACAGCTGTTATCCGCGCACCCTTCATCAAATATCGAATCATGGCAATCGGTAGCTCAGCATTCTCATCCTGTATTAGCCGCTCTAGGCTAACATTAGGAAGATCGAATTTCCTAACAAAGAATGCCCATGATTCGGAGAACGGGGGTCTTACAACTACAACTCGTGATCCATCCTTCATTTCATTAACCTTGTAACCATTCGCTTCGGATAACTGTCCAGGATTATTGTATTTGTAAATATTCTGGCATATCCGCTTAAGCTCTAGCTCTGAACCAAATGATAGGAAAGAACAGTGAATCGATATCCCCTTATAGAACAACCATACACTTCGATTAGCTAGAGCATTATCGCCACCAATTCCTGATACCCCACCCGAAACGCCATCAATATTCATATCGCGAATATCATCAATAACCCCGAAACCTTTGTAATACGCGTAGATTCGCTGAACAATAATATGCAGCTTGTCCTCAAACGTTATTCTAGGGTTCTCTAGCTTGTAGATATCATGGATCTCATTCTCCGTGATAATGAATGATTCACTTTCTGCATTCTCGATAATCATCTTGGGTTGATCGAGTTGATAGGCCTGGATTATATCATTCAAGGCATCAAAGCCTACCTTCTTTTTATACACATAGAGCAGAATCTCAAATTTATCCTGTGTAGTAAGCTTACCTCGATCCTCAAATGGAACCGCATAATTGATCGTCTGATCATTTAAGTTATAAGTTCGAATCAATAGATCAAATATGAATTGTTTAACATACGTCTTATCATTATAATCACCTGTCGTACACCCCTTTAAAGCTTTCTTGAGCTCTGTTCTTTGGCTGCATCGACGCTTGAATTCCTCCTCTGTTAGTCCCAGATCATATAGATTACTGCTCACAATTTCATTAAGCTTGTGACGAATATGCTCTGTCATGTTTGCGATCGTATACTTCTCTATATCAAGTCGTTCATTCTTATTAGGTTTATAATTAGGTTTGTTTTGGGCTAGTTTTACATATAAAAGGATAATAAGTCCAAATGATAACAATATAATGATTACCAGGTTAATAGCTGAGTAGGACAACATCTTAAGATGCTCTCCGTTCGATATATATCGAATCAGCATCTATCCCTGCTTTACTTAACAATGCTTGAATGAATCTACGAATTTCTTGGATAAAAAAATAATTCTCATGACGCTTCGATACATTGCGGTTACGCATGAAGAATTCCAGTACGCTCCTATCATTACATGCATCTTTGTAATCTGTACAATAAGGGATTGTATAGATTGGATCTTTATAATCAAACCTCCTAGCTATATTCGTTGCAGAATACTTAGATTTGGGATCGTATTGCCCTATGACTACCATAAAAGGCTTGCTGTTCAGCGCTTCTGGCCAATCTTGTTTAGAAAAGAAGCGTTCTAATACCGTCATATTCTGACTTAGATTCACGACAATCAAATCAGAGGTTTCTAATAATGACTCTGTTATCGTATTCTTATGTCCACTATGTATATCGAGCAATATGGCATCGTAGCATTGATCTGCGCAACTGAATATATCTGGTAATACATCCCTCATATTCTCGTATAGTGGTTCCGTCGGTTTCGATGTTCCGGTTAACAGGTCTAACCGATTCTGAATAATTGGAATCGTATAATCAGCTACGATCTCGGGTATTAAACGTTTACTACGAGCTAATCTCTCTAAAGCATCAATCCCAATATCAGCATAATGCATCGCCCGATTAAGAATAGTTGAGCTTTCGGTAAAGACTGATTCTAAAGTAGATCTTGACCATTGTGTTTGACCAACCATAATTCGTGTCGCATATTCAAAGCCAATCATCGTGGCAGCTGCTACGACATTAGATGTGGAACCAACTTGACCATGCACGCTTCCCCAAAAAGAAATTTGACTCAAGACAACTTCCCCCTGATTACATATTTTAACGCTTTCCTTAGCGGCTTCGCTTGAAGATTAGATACTCTTACTAGTAATTCTATAAGCATTCTCTTGTAACTCCGTGATAGGCCCTTCAGATTTACCCTACTCTTATATTGATTACTTAGTTTAACTGCGTAATCATATTCATCATGATGAATGATAATCGCTTGATCAAGCCAAGTAATTGGAAACGCCTCTAGCGTCGAGTCAATATAGACTTCATCCATATGACAGTCAACATGATAAATGACTTTGTGCATTTCAATCGTTTCATTGTTCTGTGTTCGGACAAATTGATCTATTAACAATTGATTCTGGACAATTGTTCGTTTCTCGTAATTCGTCACTAGAATACATGATTGAAACTCTTTATAATTCAGCATTTGCGCTGGATCATCTATATCAATAATCACATAATCATATATTTCGTATTGGTCTTCTTCCATTACACCACTAGCAATGTCAAAGCCATCATGTTCACTTAATTTCATGTTCGAAATATGAGATACCGCATATTGATACATTTGGTTTGATGTTGCATCAATTAATAAAACTCTATAACCGCAAGCCGTTAGAATTTTACTAATATAAATCAGCAAATCACTCTTATCACAAGCTCCTATAACAACTATACGGTTCATCCATATTCCCCTTATTGCGCAGAATTGCTATCAAAAATACGTGACTGCTCTTCTACATCACTTATGTTATTTGGGACGCCTTCAATACTTGGAGTATGCACTTCATTTGATCTAGATTCTCCGCTTATTATAGCTTCTACATTTGAAGCATTAGAGTCAGAGGTAGGAGCAATAAGACTAGAATCTCTTGGATTTCTAACTACATCTGAACTTTGCTTGGATATGTATGTTAACTTATCCGTTTCGCCCATTTCCTTCAGATCCTTCTCCAGAATTTCTCGATGCCGTTTCTCCAGTACCGTTCTAGCTACATGAACGATATTCGGATCAGCTTTGATTAGATCAAGCACTCTGCTGCTTACTGGATATGTGACTATCGCCTCTTCCTGCATATAAGGATCAACATAACTTAGTGCATAAATCGTTGCTTGTTCAAGATAGGCATCGACAAGTGCGCTCGACATCGTCAGAATCTCTTCCTCATCCATTTCGACCCATAAGATCCCGCCAATCAAATCTTTAACCTTCTTCTTGGTTAGAACGATGTAATCGTGACCAGTAGGAAACTTAATACGAATGTCGGTATAATCCCCTACTTTTAATTTGCTAGGTAAAGCAATCATCTTAAATTCATTGTTTCGTAAATCTTGTGGAACATTGCCATTCTCGAATAGCATCGACTGGATTAAAGATGTATTCCTCTTTATATCAATTTTGGCAACCTTACCAACTGCATCTTGCTTCGTAACTATATTCTGTGGAATGATCTCCTTCGTAAGCTCCACCATTGAAATCTGATCTGCTGAAATAACCGTTCCTGCTCCAATGTCTTGATTAAGTACATACACCTTTTG
Organism: Paenibacillus sp. P5_B5; assembly: GCF_056400365.1. Taxonomy (NCBI): domain Bacteria; kingdom Bacillati; phylum Bacillota; class Bacilli; order Caryophanales; family Paenibacillaceae; genus Paenibacillus; species Paenibacillus sp. P5_B5. Next base: position 172,071 of record NZ_JBFULK010000004.1, on the reverse strand, counting down.
TTTAGCTATTTGCTGCTCAATCAGAAGCTTCTCTGCTTCTTTCACTTTATCCTCGTAGGACGTAATTGTTTTCATTTGAGCGTCGTTAAGCTCCTGATAACCCCAATATACAATCCCACTAGACAATATAAGCATAGACAATGCACCTATCGAACCTGCCATTATTAAGTTTTTGGTTCTTTGACGAATAACCGTCATCTAAGTCCTCCTCTCATCTTATCGTCACAGCATATAGTAGGATCATTACTGCTAAAGCACTTGAGGCAATTAAACAAAGTTTGAATACTCTCTTGAAAATTTGCCTTCGAGACTTCTCCTCATCTACTTCCTTTATGATCAGCTCCATCACTTCTTCTACAGCTTCATTCATACGAAATGGATCTGGCTGACAAGGAATTGAGACCACCTGAGCGTTCGTTACACCGCTTCGAATGTCATCAATCGTTTGCTTCACTGCAAATGGTACTGTATAAACACAACGACTTTGATCTTTGTACGGATATTTACCATGAAATCTAGCAATCTCATACTGTCGCCATTCACAGCCAGAGACTACAACGATTTGTTTATGAGCACGGATGAATTCTTCAAACCAGTCATTTCCGTCATAACAGCCAATATCTAATACAATATAAGTGTAGTCCTCTAATAAGAGTGAAACTAAGTCTACGTTAGCTCCTGATTTATAATATTCAACACCGTTAATTGTAAATTTATTAGTCCCATCAAGAGGTGTTCTAGACCCTTCATACATACACTCTATTCTGGAGAAATCCTGTGAATCATTAGCTTCTACTATTGCTACTTTAGCTTGCCTCGCGGAAAGATAATTAGCGATAAGAATAGCTGTATGAGTTGTCCCTACCCCCTTATATACACCTGTAACCGCGATTATCACGGGTCCTATATTCTTAGAATGAACTGCATGATTAACATTATTCTGATCCCGTATTGCTGATCTAGTATGGCTAATTCGAGTCAAATCTCGTTTAACATCATTCGCTTTCTGATATCGATCATATGGTGAACTTCGTAACAGCTTATTGATAATTTGAGTTAATTCTTGTGATAGACCTTCCTCTATTTCATCTAACCGCTTTTGAGTGACATAGTAGTATTTACCTCTGCTAAGTAGATAGTACATAACCGCACCTAAGGTATATAAATCTGTACGGTTGTCCGTTTGTTGTTGTTCGAACTGCTCAGGAGCAGCAAATCCAATCGTACCTAACTGAACTGTATCCGTCTGTTTACCTTCTTTGAAGTTACGGGCAACTCCAAAATCAATTAATCGAATATTGTCATTCTCGTCGATCATGATGTTAGAGGGCTTAAGATCTCTGTAAATAATCGGAGTTGATTGACCATGATGTAGATAATCAAATAACTCGCAAATTTGAAGAGCGTATTTAATTACAGTCTGACTTTCCATTCTCTTGTTCTTACGTTCAAATATTTGCTGTAAAGTATGGCCCTTAATGTAATCCATAACAAGATAACTTGTCCCATATTCGTCAGGTCTGATGTAATCAATAACAGTGGGTAAATAGGAGTGGTTCAAACGCACCAAGATTTCTGCTTCATCAATAAATCTTTGGTAGTCTTGATTCTCAATCACCGTTTCTTTGATCGCCCACTGCTTACCAAGAAGCTTCAAGTCCTGAGCGAGATATACAGTCCCCATCCCTCCTTGACCTAACAAGGATATGATGCGATATCGTCCTGCTAGAATATCTGAAATGTTAAGCTTACTTCCGCGTGATTCCAATCAGCTACCCTCCTATAGGTTCTAGACCCTTTAACTCCCCCCTTTATTAGACAAATACATACATTCATAGGACCAACAGCCCCTTTCAAGCACAAAAAAACGCCCATGACACACGATTTACGTGAGTCTTGGGCGGTTCTTCCGCACTAAATATTAACTTAATACTATGTTTATCATAAATTGGGACATTTTGCAAGTAGGAAATTTAGATTTCCTACTGCCCTGACCATTTCTCAGCCCATTTCTGAACCTCATCCATCGTTCGCTCTAGGTCCTTCCCTTTATCCGATAGTTCGTACTCAATACGCACCGGAGTTTCAGGATATACATGCCGAATAATGATACCGGCTGTTTCTAATTCTTTAAAGCGCTCAGAAAGCATACGATCACTCATGTTAGGTATCACATCAGAAATATCTTTGAAACGCTTTGGACCACTTATCAATACTTTAATAATGAGCCCTGTCCATCTTTTGCCCAGTAGCTCAAAAGCATCTTCAAATCGCGGACAAAGTCGATCTGTCATGTTAAATCATCTCCTTAACCAATTATATTTTAACATAACCCCTTGACAAAAAGATAGTCACTAACATATTATACTAACATAAAGTAAGTAATTATAAATAAATTATTTATTAATTATAATTTAGGGGATGATGTTTTATGTCGATTGCTATCGGTTTATTACTTATTCGTTTAGTTGTGGGATTATCCCTAGCTGCACATGGTGCACAAAAACTATTTGGTTGGTTCGGAGGATACGGTCCCAAAGGTACTGGTGGGTTCTTTGATTCCATCGGATTTAAACCAGGCGTATTACTAGCGGTACTTGTTGGTCTTGCTGAGTTTGGGGGAGGCCTAATGATTGCAGCTGGCTTCCTAACCTGGTTAGGTGCAGCCTTCATTGTCATCGTCATGCTGGGTGCATTACTGAAAGTTCATTTAAAGCATGGCTTCTGGAATGGAGCGAATGGCATAGAGTTTCCTTTAATCCTCATCGCTGTTGTCATTGGAATCGCTCTGATCGGTGCAGGCGACTATTCACTCGATGCATTGTGGTTTAATTAATTCAATTATTTAATCTTAACAAAAGAAGACTTACATCCTAGAGATGCAAGTCTTCTTATTTAAATTTACATGGTGCTTATTCACCAATCAAACTTACTTCAATATCCTTCAGCATCATGAACATTTCACCATTGGTAAGGTTCTCAGGGTCTTTGACCGCTTTGAACGTATCTTCTTTCACGATACCCGCCTTGATTAGCTCGCCTTGCGCATCGCTTGGTGCATTCACCTTAACACCTAATCCAAGTGCAATTGTATAACTTGCCTGTTCAAGCGTAAGTGGTAATTTCGCAGCCTCTTTCAAATCACCCTTAACAGCCTTGCTTGGATCACTCTTAACAGCATCTGCTTTCATTCGTTTGACACCGCTAATCAAGTTAGCCATGCGAACAGGATTGGATTTCTTGCTGTAATCATATTTTTTCTCATAGCCCAGGTATTCAAGTCCATATGCAAGTGCCACACGGAGGCCTTCATACTGAGGATCTTTCATATAATCATAAGGCTCAATCTTGAATGGTTTAACATCCATTCCTTGCTTATTGAGTTGATCCTGCAGCTGTGCGATCAGCTCCTTGGATGCCGACATTTCGCGGAAGGATACATTAGCATCTTTGGCAAATTTAGCTGCCGCCCCAGCCGCTTCCCCTGTTCCCATACCAACTGGCACAGTACGTGCAGATCCATGTGGAAGGGTATCAAAGCTAGCCGCGCGACCAACTACTAATAGTCCATCTACTTTAAGCGGTACGATGCTGCGGAATGGAATCGCGTATTGATCCGTCTTACCTACGACAGTTCCATCGCCTGCTGCGCTTGAATTCTGGATATCAACCTCATACGAGCCGAAGGCGATTCGATCCCAGTGATCAACATTCTCTAGTACATCAAGAATGTGCAGACGGTATTCACCTTCAATATGGCGTGTTTCGCGGACATACAGTTCAGGTGCAGTTGCATCAAGTTCAAGGCCTGCAAACTCTGGGAAATTAGCTTTCATATAATCCACGACAAGCGGAACTTCCTTCTTACCAATCTCAAAGGCTTCCTCTCTAGACTTCGGATCTGCTCCGTCGATACCGAATATTTGTAATGCATTAATGAGCATCGTTTCATTATTTTGGCGTCCGATATTTAGACCCCGCATTTTAACACGTTCAGGATTACTAGAAGGATATTTGTACATTTCATTATAGCCCCATGCACTAACTTCATTCGCTCCAGTTCCTGCGTTGTCATCACCATTCAATCTTTCTTTCACTTGCTTCCAAACATCAGGCGTCACATTCTTCAGACGAAATACTAGCGTAACAGCCATTTTCGTCTTGGTATCGCCAACCAAATCTTCCCTACCATATGTATAAGGTACACCTGCCGCTACAGCAAGATCGGCGTCTTGCGTCGCATCAATTACGGATTTGGCCTTAACTGTTTTCTTAGAGCCATCCTGTAGTATTAAATTCACACCTTCAATTACCTTGTTCCCATTTGATGTTTCTTCAGCTTTCATCAGCGGTTCAATGGTTTGCACCTGCAATAACAGGTCAATGTTCTTCTCATCTTTGACCATTTTATTAAACACATTAGCTGCTGTGATGACGTCGAACGAATCTCCCTCAATCTGATCGAACATTTCGGAGAAAAGTCCTTTATTGAGTGGAACCTGACCGGTGATTGCATTGCCTCCAGGCTTCCAGTTCATATCGATGGTATTAAGCCACCCTAACGTAAATAAACCACCTAGGATTTCACGATTATCACCGTCTACTAACAAAGTTCTCAGCCCATTGCGAGATGCCGATACTGCGGCTGCAATTCCCTCAGGATCCGTCCCGACTACGATGACATCATACTGATCCGTAATATTAGGCGAGATATTAACCTTCTCTAGCTCCTGCGGCTTTGATAGATTGTGAGGGTGCTTATATTGATAATATAATGCTGCTCCTCCTGCGATCAACGTTAAGATAATCAGAGAACTCATAATGACAAGCCATAATTTCGATTGTTTCGTTTGTTTCAAGTTAGATGATTTCGATTGTGCTGCCATAATTCACCTTCCTGTAATAAAATTTATGAAAATAGGATTATTTCCACGAAATATGTATATTCAAACAGAACTAGTGTACCACAAACCGAGTAGAGAACGAAAGAAGAGCCATCATGGCTGATGGCTCCTATTAGCACGACTAGGCTTTGATCTCAATTTATGATGCACGGGGGCAAACTCTCCACTCACTTCCATATCACTTGACTGACTACCCCAATGCAGTGCTTCATGATAGGTTGAATGCTCATTATTCATTAAACTTGTGATAATCTTTTCTTTACTAGACTGATGCATGCAAGCTTACGCCCCTCTGTAGTTTGGTGTATTAATAGATACCTCTATTGTTGCCAAATTTGCAGGTAACCTTACACACTCTCCGAACTTAAGAATCTTGTAAGAAATGAGTAAGAAAAAAGTGAACTTCATTTACTAAGATGAAAGTGAACGAAAGATTATTTCATATTTTGGTCTACATATATCGAATACACAATCTAGGAGGAAATGATAATGACAGCTCATATTATTATGAAATGGATATTTATTTTATGTATTGCTTCGCTTATCATGAATGGAATTTTCTATTTAAGTGTTGGTAACTCAACGTCGCTAATTAATATTTTTTCTGCTATTGGGTTTGGGGTCATCACAGGGATCGGTACGTTAATGACGAGGAACAAATAAAACCACTCATCATAAAAAAATAAAAACCGTAATCCCCATAAGAGAAATACGGCTATGAAATCCTATTTGCTATCAATGATTAGAGTGACAGGACCCGAATTGGTGAACGATACATCCATCATCGCGCCGAAGGAGCCTGTTGCAACGATTAGTCCCTTGTCTCGCAATAGTTCATTGAACTGCTCATACAATACTTCTGCTTGCTCAGGTCTAGCAGCGGAGATAAAGCTTGGTCGCTTGCCTTTACGGCAATCACCATACAGTGTAAATTGTGATACCGATAGGATTTGTCCACCTACCTCGAGAACAGATAGGTTCATTTTCCCCGCATCGTCTTCAAAAATCCGTAATCCAGCAATTTTCTCAGCTAAATAACGAGCATCTTCTATCGCATCCTCATGTGTTACGCCAACTAGCAACATAAGTCCGTGCTCAATCTGACCTACAACCTCACCGCTGACGACCACCTTGGCTTCTTTACTACGCTGAACAACGACTCTCATCTATTCGTACGCTCCTTATGCCTGCATAATCCGTTGGACGGAATATACGTCTTTGACACGTTTGATCTTCTCCACTACGGAATGTAAATGGTCTACATTGCGAATTTGGATTGTCATATGAATTAACGACATTTTGTTCTTATCTGTACGGCCCGATACAGCAGAAATCATTGTCTTACTCTCCGAAACTGCCTGGAGCACTTCGTTCAAGAAGCCTCTGCGATCATGACCAGTAATTTCAATCTCCACATTGTAATTGGATTCGACAGCTCCAGCCCATTCCACTTCGATAATCCGGTTGCTATCATCAACATCGTCAGTCGGGATGTTCGTACAATCTGTTCTGTGGACAGTTACCCCGCGACCGCGTGTAATATACCCGACGATTTCATCACCTGGAACTGGATTACAGCATCGGGCAAAGCGTACAAGTAGATTGTCGATGCCTTTGACACGCACACCATTAGTCGGATAGCCTTTGCGTTCCTTCTCAGGTGCCGATTTAACTTCCTTCACTTCATTGGTAAGCTGAATTTTCTCGGCTTCTTCAACTTCCTTACGGTACTTCTCCGTAAGCTTATTCACAACTTGAGAAGCTGTAATACCACTAAAGCCAATGCCAGCTAGCAAATCGTCTGGATCGTTAAAGGTAAATTTCTTAGCTACATCATTTAATTTCTCATCGTTCAAGAAATTCGAAGGATCAAGTCCCATACGCTTGATTTCACGTTCAATCGCTTCACGGCCTCGTTCAATATTTTCTTCGCGCTTCTCTTTCTTGAACCATTGCTTAATTTTACTGCGTGCATGGGAAGATTGGGCGATCTTAATCCAGTCTTGACTTGGTCCGTATGAATGCTTCGACGTGAGAATTTCTATGATATCTCCTGTCTTCAACGTATGATCAAGCGGAACGATTCTTCCATTCACCTTCGCGCCAATCGTACGGTTACCTACCTCCGTGTGAATGCGGTAGGAGAAATCGAGTGGCCCCGATCCCTTAGGCAGCTCAATTACTTCGCCTTTAGGTGTAAACACAAACACAAGGTCTGAGAAGAAGTCCATCTTCATCGATTCCATAAACTCTGCAGCATCCGTCGTTTCATTCTGAAGCTCTAGAATTTCATGGAACCAGCCCATTTTCTCACCAAAAGTACTTGATGGAGCTACCGAGCCTTCTTTATAGGCCCAGTGAGCAGCTACCCCAAATTCAGATGTTTTGTGCATATCCCATGTCCGAATTTGAACCTCTAATGGCTCCCCTTTAGGACCAATCACAGTCGTATGCAGTGACTGATACATATTCGTCTTGGGCATTGCGATATAATCCTTGAAGCGACCTGGCATCGGCTTCCATAGAGTATGAATAATACCTAGTGTTGCGTAGCAATCCTTAATATTCTCCACAATGACTCGAAGTGCCATTAGGTCATATATTTCGTTAAACTCTTTATTCTTAGAGCTCATCTTCGTATAAATGGAATACAGATGCTTCGGTCGGCCCGAAATATCTGCTTCAATGTTCATTTCCTTGAGCTTACTCTTGATGTTCGTGATGACTTCTTCAATATATTGCTCGCGCTCAGCGCGTTTTTTCTGCATGAGATTGACAATACGATAATACTGCTGAGGGTTTAAATAGCGGAGGGCAATATCTTCCATTTCCCATTTAATTGCTGAAATACCAAGTCGATGTGCGATCGGACAGAATATTTCTAATGTCTCATAAGCGATTCGCCGTTGATTCTCTTCAGACTGATATTTAAGCGTCCGCATATTATGGAGCCTGTCAGCAAGCTTAATCAAAATAACTCGAATGTCCTGTGCCATAGCCACGAACATTTTACGATAATTCTCATTCTGTTGCTCTTCTTTGGATTTAAATTGAATCCGTTCAAGCTTGGTTAGTCCACCAACGAGCATAGCACAAGTTGATCCAAACTTTTCTTCAAGTAACTCCAATGAAACCGTAGTGTCTTCCACGACATCATGAAGCAAGGCAGCGATAATTGAGGTGACGTCCATTTGCATGTTCACCAAAATTTCCGCTACCGCTACAGGATGCAGTATATAAGGTTCGCCTGATTTACGCGATTGCCCATGATGAGCTTTCTCCGCAAATTCATACGCTTGTTCTATCTTCTTTAAATCGTTCTCCTTGAGATAACCTGCCGCTTTCTCGAGTAAGAGCTCTATGCCCATAATTCAGTCCATTCCCTTACTATCGATTCAAATTTTATTTTAATTTTAATTTTAATTCATTATGCCTTGCAGGTCTACCTTACGTCAACTATAGTCTGTAAGGTATTCGTCAAAATATATCAATTTGTAACAGTATACGTTGGAATTAAGGGAAAGTTCTCAATAACTTTCTTATTTCAGTAGCAAAATTTTTTTACCTCATTCATAAATTCTTAGAAACATCATCAAAAACATTTATGCTCTGAGTATTAAAGTAGTTTCTTGTAAGTAATTGACGAATTTACAAATGAATAATACACTCTGTAAAGGAAATTTAAGTCTTCTATCTATTTATAAGCCGAAAGTGAGGAATTTAGCAGTGGAATCAAACCAGCAGTCTAGCCCTAAATTTATCGACATTCATGAAAAGCCTCCGCTTCTTACCGCAATCCCCCTCAGTCTACAGCATTTATTTGCCATGTTTGGATCAACTGTACTTGTACCGATTATTTTTGGTGTTAATCCAGCTACGATCCTGCTCATGAATGGTATTGGAACCTTGCTGTACATCTTTATCACTAAAGGTAAAATCCCTGCTTTTCTTGGATCAAGCTTTGCTTTTATCTCTCCTGTCACAGTTGTAATTGCTTCTCAAGGAGGCTACGAGGCAGCACTCGGCGGATTCATCGTTGTCGGGGTTATTTTCTCACTCGTTGCACTACTCATTGGCAAGATCGGTACCGCGTGGATTGATGTCGTGTTCCCACCTGCCGCTATGGGCGCAATCGTTGCCATTATTGGACTCGAGCTTATCCCTGTAGCTGCCAAGAATGCAGGTATTATTGGGGATGCCGTAAACGGAGTACCTTGGAGCGCAGATCCCAAAGTACTAACAGCATCACTGGTCACATTCGGTATCGCTGTATTCGGAACAGTTCTCTTCAGAGGCTTCCTACGTATTATCTCCATCCTATTCTCAATCATCGTCGGTTATTTAATTTCAATCCCACTTGGTCTGGTTAATTTCGATGGAGTGAGAGACGCAAGTTGGTTCCAAATGCCAACATTCTATACACCAACATTTGAACTCAATGCGATTCTGATCATTTTGCCTGCTGCACTCGTTGTAATTGCAGAGCATATTGGTCACTTGGTCGTTACAAGTAATATTGTTGGTAAAGACTTATCCAAAGATCCTGGTCTACATCGCTCCTTACTTGGAAACGGAATTTCAACCATTATTTCCGGATTCTTTGGTTCCACTCCAAATACAACCTATGGTGAGAATATTGGCGTACTCGCATTAACACGTGTTTACTCAGTATTCGTAATTGGCGGAGCTGCTGTACTAGCAATCGCGTTATCATTCATTGGTAAATTAGCCGCATTGATCCAGGCTATTCCAGAGCCTGTTATGGGCGGGGTATCACTACTCTTGTTCGGAGTAATCGGGGCTTCTGGTATTCGAATTCTAGTTGATTCCAAAGTCGATTATGGTAATGCTAAGAACATTGTTCTAACAACAGTCGTACTCGTTATTGGTCTATCTGGTGCTATTCTGAAATTCGGTAACTTCGAGCTTAAGGGTATGGCATTAGCTACTGTCATCGGTATCCTGCTTTCCCTCATCTTCAAGCTAGCGGATGTGCTTAAATTAACACGTGATTAATAACACTTGATTAATAATAAGATATGTAAATTAAGGCTCTAAATCAAAATCAGTGCTTGCTACAGAAAGAACATACGCAGATCGTAGCGGACATCTATCGTCGCCATTACTATTTTTCAAGCACTGATTTTGGTGTTGAGCCTAGATTAAAGTATATAAATACTGTAAGACAAAGAATCGTGGATTCCACATAGGACCCACGATTCTTTATGTCTATCATGTTATAATGATCTAAATCAGTTGAATTGGAGGCCATGTAGAGATGCCGTTCGTATTGAAAAATCAAGTAACATCCGAAATTTATGCCTGTAAGATGCTTAATAATTATAATATCCTCTATTATGGAATCAAATCCTGGCAGTGGAAGGATGAAGCTGAAGCGGGTGCCTCTTTATTCTTGCAAGAGCAAGCAGTAGACAAGAGTGAAGACTGGGTAATTATCGAAGTAGAAGACAATCGGCTCAAACTATTCAATGTTAAACTTAAAAATGATCCGAAGCGTAAACTGTATCTTGATGATTCAGGTACCGTTCATACCAGATTCTAACGAAGCTAACTTCTTCTGTGTTTGAACTGCTTAAACTGAAAATAAAGAAAACATCCAATGCAGAACCCGAATAGAGCCATTAGAGCCGCAATAGCAACCATACCCGCAAATACATATCCTGCAGTTGACCACGGCATGACAAATAGAAACAGGTTAGAGAACGTCAACAAGATGACTGCAATGGAATTATTAAATCGTTGGAGTTCAAATGCTTCTGTATCGAACTTGCCCACATGACCCTGAAGTAGCGGTTTTACTACCATAATAAATAAATTCCCTTTACCACCACTCACTAGACCGACCACTTGAATGACCCATAATAATAAAATAAGTATCGGTTGTTGTAAAAGTACAGATGCGGTTATAAACAATACCATCGCAGCTTGATTGGTTCGAACGTAAGGAATAGGTATTTCTTTCATCTTAATCACCCACTTAAAAGGTATGAATACTATGTATTGAGTATACATCCGACCATGGCTAATTACAATAAGCATTTAACTTATAAGCTGAAAGATATAATTCTATATCACTAAGAAAAACCGCTCAGCTTATTAGCAGTTTAACTGCTAATAAGCTGAGCGGTTCTCGTATATGCCAATCTATGAATTAATAAGTAATTAAGGAACGAACTGGCACTTCACCCATCTTGCTGCGTCCATCTAAGTAAGAAAGCTCAATGAAGAATGCTGCACCGGTCACGATTCCACCAAGACGTTCCACTAGGTTAATCGAAGTCTGAATTGTTCCACCAGTAGCAAGCAAGTCATCCGCTATTAATACACGTTGTCCTGGCACAATCGCATCATCATGCATAGCTAGTTTGTCCTTACCATATTCAAGTGAATAGTCAGCTTCAATTGTTTGACCTGGAAGCTTACCTGATTTACGAATTGGAATAAATCCGACACCAAGTGCGTAGGCAAGTGGTGCACCTACAACGAAGCCACGAGCTTCTGGGCCTGCAATTACATCGATTTCCAAGTCTTTGACAAGCTTGGCAAGTTCATCGATCGCTTCTTTGTATGCTTTCCCATTCTTAAGTAGCGTTGTGATATCCTTAAACCGAATTCCCGGTTGAGGATAGTCCATAATAACGCGAATATGTTCTTTAAAATCCATTTGATCTTCCTCCTAAAACATTAGGTTATGATGGTTGAACCGTATCTTCTAGTATATTTCTCATCCACTGCTCTAATTGCTTGGCAGAAGTATAAATACAAATCTGTTCTACTTCAGCAAGGTCGAGGCGAGCTTGGTATGTGGTAGATTCTGATAAGTCCCGTTTAGATGGGGTAGATGCTACTCGCAAATGGGTAGCGTCTCGTTCAATAAATTGCAATTCCTCAAAAACAGAAAGCATCCAAACAACCGATTGATCAGAAAGATTAAGACGGCGTGCAAGCTCACGACAGACACGCGCGTGTTCTGAGGATAGATTCCACTGTCCAAGAGATTTAAGCGAGCTATACAGCCCCTTGAACTCATCACGAGATGGCATTACACTACTGCTTTGCGGATCAGTATCTGCAAGTAAGGCATAACAGCGCTGCATTCCCGTGCTCAGAAGCACAGCTTGCCGAAGATGTTCAATTTGTCTCGGCAAATTGTAGAATACCACATCGGTGACGGAATGAAAAGCACGCATCTCCGCGTGCTCATTCGCAGGCGTCACCTCGCCTGTGCCGGCGTGTATCTGCCACGCCGGTATAGAGAGGCGCGCCGCATCTGCGGCAGGCGCGCTAAGGCTGCGCTCGCTGCTGTTGCCTGTGGCAAACAGCAGCAAGCCCGGTACGGCGCCGGCTTCTGGCGGCGCCGCATCCGCCGCGGCGCTGAGCGCGGCGAGCTTCTCCTGCGCGCGCGTAGCACCGCGCCAGTCGAACAGCTGCAGATGAGGGATCTTGACATCCCTCATTAATAATTGCGGCTTACGAACGCCATTCCATTCGTTCACAGATAGCTCTGCTAGTGTATCCACTGTTGCTCCTACAGTCATCCACGGGCTAAGGTTACCTTTGCTAAAGGCAACACCTTCAATGGAACAGCTGATCTCGTCCTGTACTTGTGTTAGAGCGAGCTTCAAATGCTGACTTTCCTTCCCCATTGTGCGGATGTCTGAAATCTGAAGATCAGTGATAACAAATTTGGGTGTTGGATTACCCATACCATAAGGTGCAAGCATTGCTAGCTCTTCTATACAAGCAATCGGTACATCTGCAAGACTGCAGGTTACATCTGCTTGTAGCTGTGGAACCAGCTGCTCTGGTTTTAATCGTTCAACTGCATAAGCATTCAGCCCATCTCTTAGCTGATCGATTCGCTCCGCTTGAAACGACATACCAGCAGCTGCAGCATGTCCACCAAAGTGATCAAGCAGTGATGCGCACGATGTCAGTGCTTCATACATATCGAATCCAGTAATGGATCGTGCTGAACCTTTAGCAGTTCCTTTATCCGTATCAATACTGAGAATAATCGTAGGCCTGTAATAGCGCTCGACAATTCGAGAAGCAACGATACCAACAACACCCACATTCCAGTCTTCACCTGCAAGCACCAACACACGAGGCAGCACCTCGGTGCTTGGTTCCATCCCGGCTTGGCCTTCTAAGCGCATACTCTCCACTTGGGCAACCGCTAGTTCAGTAAGCTGTTCAACGATATGCTGACGTTCAATATTTAACGCATCAAGCGTTTGAGCAAGCTGAGCTGCTTCGTTCACATCCTCAGTAGTCAACAGCTTCACTGCTGCTTCGGCTGACTCAAGTCTACCACTTGCATTAAGTCTTGGACCAATACCAAATCCAATATGCCCAGCGGAAACGTCTCGCTCCTCTACTTTGCACACCTGCAGCAAAGCCTTGAGTCCAGGTGAGGTTGTATTTCTCATACGTTCAAGTCCAAGCCTCACAATGACACGATTCTCACCCTGTAGCGGCATAAGATCCGCCACTGTACCTATCGCCGCATACTCTAGCAGCTCCAAGGGAACACGACCAAGAAGCGCGTGTGCTAGCTTAAACGCAACTCCAGCACCTGCGAGTCCCTTAAATGGATAAGGACAACCAGGCTTCTTAGGATTAATAAGGGCTAGCGGCTCAGGCAATACTGCCGGTGGTTCATGATGATCAGTTACGATTACATCCATCCCCAGCTCGCGAATATAGGCTATCTCTTCTACAGCACTAACACCTGTATCCACAGTCACAAATAGAGCGACTCCTTGCTCATGAGCTAGCTTAATAGCTTCACGATTAAGCCCATATCCTTCTCGTACGCGATGAGGAATATACGTATCAAAGTTTGCACCTAAAGTTCGTAGCAAAAAAGTCATAAGCGCAGTTGAAGTGACACCATCAGCATCATAATCACCATATACGCGAATCCGTTCTTTTTGTTCTACTGCAAGCTGAATTCGCTCGATAGCTACCTGCATACCATCCATTAGAAAAGGATCGTGGAAGCCCTCGATCCCTTCAAATAAAAACCGTTTTGCGTCATCAGCAGCGTGAATCCCCCGTTTCACAAGCAGCTTAGCTACTAATAGGGATACGTTCAATTCCTCAGCTAGTTTGGAGGCTAATATATCATCCGTTAAGCCAATTTCCCATCTTGCTCTCCCAAGCAGCATTCACACTTCCCCTTCCTAGTCAATGCAGCATCGATGAAAATTCATTCTGCTCAATTTCCAAATTATTCTTATAAGGATAACCCGGATCATAGGGATAGACATGGATGATAACATCTGAAATGTGAAGAAAACGGTCCATTAATCGGCCCTTCACATCTTTAGCTATTTCATTTCCTTCCATAACCATAATCCTCGGATTAACACTAATTTTCACATTTACAATGACGTAATGTCCGTGCTCCTTAATTCGCAAATCTTCAACTGTGATCACACCATTCACACGTTGTACAGTTTGCAGAAGAACGTCCTCATCCTCTTTAATAACCATATGATTTGATGTGCAATAAATGGAGTTCATCAGTAATTGATAACCCATTCTCAAAATCAATAATGATACAATCAAGCTTGCTAATGGATCCAAGTAATAAAAGTAATTCAATCCGAAAAGTTTACCAAGATAGGCGCCTCCGACTCCCGCAAGCGCTACCAAAGAAGAGTATACACCATACTTATGGCTACGAGCATTGGTAATTAAGGCATGTGCAGACATTTTTATGCCAAGTCGAATCTTGTATTGGAATAAAACCTCACTAAGCACAATTGAAATAACAATAATAAGTGCATATCCCTTTGGAGGCATATCCACCCCGTTATATAGCGACTTTATTGCTGAAATGCCGATTTCAACCCCTACAATAAATATGAGCACAGATACGATAACCGAAGCAATAGCCCCCGCTTTCTCATGTCCGTAAGGATGATCTTCATCTGGTGGCATTTTTGCGGCACGTAAACCGCTTAGAACAGCGAACGAACTAGCAGCATCAGATGCAGTATGCAGTGCATCCGCTAGAAGAGCTTTACTATTCGCGAACCATCCTATAAATCCTTTTAACAAAGCTAAGGATAAGTTGCCGATAATTCCGATCCAGGCAACGAACTCCGCTTTCTTAAAACGCTCTTTCGTCATCTTGCCACTCCCTATGAATGATCTTAATCCACCCTCGAAACGTCCCACCTGAAGATATTTCCCCTTATACACTTTGAAGAGCCACGTAAATCATGTTACGCGGCCTTCTCTTGTGTAATTAGCTTACTGATAATAACGAACTATTCCTTAGCAGGAGCAGCTTTGATTTTAGTAGTCTTAATCGCACTTCTTTTGAACAAGTACCATAGCGGAGTAGCGATGCAAATCGATGAGAATGCACCGGACACAAGACCAACCATTTTGGCAAGGGCAAACAGTTTAATGGACTCGCCTCCGAAAATGTACAAACATACAGCTGCAATTAAAACTGTAATAACAGTATTGATATTACGTGACATGGTTTGCCAGATTGAATCATTAATCATTCTACTCAAATCTTCATCTGAACGAACTTTTACGAATCGTTGATTCTCACGAATTCGGTCAAAAATAACAATTTTATCATTAATCGAGTAACCAATAATCGTTAGAATAGCTGCGATAAAAGGCAAATCTACTTTTAATTGGAAGATCGAGAAAATACATATAACAATGAATGCGTCATGCAGAATTGCAATAATTGCTGCAAGAGCAAATCGCCATTCAAAACGAATGCTTACATAAATACCGATCCCTACACTTGCGACTAAGACTGCTAAAATTGCTTTAAGTCCAAGCTCTTTGGCGATATCCGCAGATACTGTGTTCACTTCCATAGACACATTCTCACCAAATGCTGTTTTGGCTGCTGCTTCAATTTTTTTAGTCGTTTCATTATCGAGTTCTGAATCGAATCTAGCTGAGATCCGATCGTTGTTAGACCCACCAATGACAAGAGTCGAGACTTCAACACCAGTTCCTTTTAACATTTCATCTGCTTGCGATTTATCAACCTGTTTGCCTACAGATATGTCAATGGATGTACCTGCTTTAAAGTCGACCCCATAGTTAAGTCCAAAAGCAAATAAAGATACGAAACCTAACACAATGATCAGGATTGAAATCGAAAAGAACTTATTCCGATGCTTAATAAAGCTAAAACTGTCATGATATTGATTAAAGTTCACGGATTTCAGCCTCCTTCACACCGAAATACTTCGTACTCTTAACAAGTTTACTGCGAACAAGTAAGTTCATCAGAATTCTGGCTAAATAAACGTTTGTTATAATGGAAATAACGATACTAAGTAAGTTGATTACAGCAAAACCTCTGATCGCTCCATTACCAATTACATATAACACGACACCAGCGATAATATTGGTAACGTTGGCATCCATAATCGTTCTGAATGAAGCTTTGGAACCCGCTTTAAGCGCAGAAGGTAAGCTCTTACCTGCTCGAATTTCTTCTCTAATACGTTCGTACGTAATGATATTAGCATCAACTGCCATACCAACCCCGAGGATAAGTGCAGCGATACCCGGAAGTGTTAAAGTCGCATGCATCCAGTTAAATACAATTAATAGCAACCAAACATAAGTAATCAAGGTGAATGCTGCTACTAAACCAGGAACACGATACAGAATCACCATAAATAACAAGATGATTATGGAAGCAATCACACCTGCCTCTATCGTTTTATTCAGTGATGCTTGTCCAAGAGTAGCTCCTACCGATTGCGTGTATTTCTCAGTTAATTTAAGTGGCAAAGCCCCTAAATTAATCGTATCCGCAAGCTTTTGGGCTTCTGCATATGTGAAGTTACCCGTAATTGTAGCTGTATCACTATCAATCGTACCTGGGACATTCGGGTTTGATATCATTTCTTCATCCAAATAAATGCCAAGCGTTTGTCCAGTAAGTTTTGTCGTAACATCTCTGAATTTAGCACGATCTTTCATTTTAATTTCGACTAAAGGTTGATTAGATTTGTCATATCCAACTTTTGCTCCACCTTCGACGAAATCCGTACCAATTAATTCTTTTGTACCATCAGGACCACGGAATGTCAGTTCAGAAGGTTTACTAATGAGTTCACGAACCTCTTCTTCATTGGTTACACCTGCTAGTTTAACACGAATACGATCGGTACCTTCTGGAAGCACCTCTGGTTCAGTAATACCAAGCTTATCAATTCGTTTCGCAATACTTACTGCTGCTTCTTTGAGAGTTTTCTGATCTACGACACTACCCGGCTCTAACGGTTCAGCTACGTATAAAATCTCAAATCCACCCTTTAAATCCAAACCTAATTTAACCTTAGATAACAGTTCAGGACTTGTCCAAACCACGACACTAAGAGTTATAACTATGGTCATAAAAAAAATGGTAATCCGCTTAAAATCCATTTCTAGCTTGTCTCCCTTCATACTCAATACGCCTATTATACCTACCCGTGAAAAACCATGTCAATTTATCACTAAAACTCACACATCATGACGACTATATGTACAAGCAAGAAGAAACGAGCTTTTCAGCTCGCTGTAGCCTCTAACTTTAGTCTCAAGAAGATACACTTACATTCCCTTATACATTCTCATAGTCAACCAGTTCATGAATTTTGTTACCTTAAGAGATAAGATATCATTAACAATTTCGTGTAGCTGTGGCGTTCCTATTTTATTATATTTATCTGATACACACAACCATATTTCCTTACCATCTACAGCATCATAACCTAGCATGTGGAATTCCTCTGCTTTACTATTACATAAATTCTCTAGCGTTTCATTGAGCTCTTTATCTTCGAAATTACCATCCTTTAAATCACCAATAGGATTCATGCTCGTCTTCCTCCCCGATGTTAGCTCATACGTTCATTCTATTCATTATAGTTTATTTTCAGAAAACATGTTTTGATAAATTTCGCGAAGCTTATTTATTTTTCCTGCTTACATGCATATGTCTAAATGAAAATACTAGCATGAGCTTGGACATGTACTGCATATTCTGAAATAGACGAGTTTTGTAAAGGGGACGAAAACGTGGGCAAACAATCGTTTATCACAGGAGTGCTTATCTTATTAGTCGCAGGTCTGATTAATCGAATTCTAGGGTTTATTCCACGTATTATGTTGCCTCGTTTAATTGGTGCTGAAGGAGTAGGCTTATATCAACTTGGATGGCCATTTTTATCTGTTATTCTAACAATTGTAATTGGAGGAATTCCTCTAGCAGTTTCAAAGCTAGTCGCTCAGTCAGAAGCCGAAGGAAATGAAAGACGAACTAGATCTGTTCTACGCTTATCTCTTTCATTATCTATTCTACTTTCACTCGTATTAACAGGCATTTGTCTTGTAGCTTCCCCATGGATTACAACACATCTGCTAACCGATAGTCGAGTGTATTATACATTTATTAGCATGAGCCCAATCATTCTAATTGTTGCGGTATCAGCTGTACTACGTGGGTTTTTTCAGGGAAAACAAAATATGATTCCTTCTGCAACCTCACAAATTGTGGAAACAATTGTTCGGATCATTATGGTGTTGATTTGTGCCTATACGTTACTTCCATATGGAATTGAATTTGCTGCTGCTGGAGCAATGATTGGGGTTCTTGCGGGTGAAATCGCTGGGGTTATGGTTTTGTTTCTTCACTATCGCTTTAGTAATAAAGAACAACTTCCGCAAGTTCGGGTTTCAATCGGAACCTCTCAGAAGCTAGGACGCTTACATTTATTGCGTAACATGCTTCGTATTGCTGTGCCGGTTACAGGAAGCCGACTTGTGGGCGCTTCCTCTTATTTGTTTGAATCCATCTTAATTACCCAAGGTCTTGCAGCCGCTGGAATCGCTACCGCAATTGCAACAGCACAATATGGAGCTTTGCAAGGTATGGTCATTCCTCTTCTACTGTTGCCAAGTGCATTAACTGGTGCTTTATCAACATCACTTATTCCATCGCTTTCAGAAGCTGCTGCTCGCAAGGACTATGAGAAGGTTCGTATGCGAATGCATCAATCCATGCGTCTTGCACTACTTGCAGGTGCTCCCTTTGCGATCATCCTATTCATACTTGCTGAACCACTCTGCAGCTTATTATATAACCAGCCACAAGTAGGCTCGATGCTTGCCATGATGGCACCAGTTGCTCTACTGATTTATATCCAGGCCCCGTTGCAAGCTGCTCTTCAAGCTCTAGATCGTCCAGGAGTTGCACTAATTAATACCTTAATCGGTGCTTGCATTAAACTTCTACTGATCTATTTACTCGTCAAACAACCTGAATTTGGAATTCGCGGTGCGTTACTTGCCAGTAACATAAATATTGTGATCGTGACATTGCTTCATTTGTATAGTGTCAAACGCTCTCTAAATTATTCTGTTAACAGTGGAATTGTCCTGAAAGTACTTTTCTCTATGCTTGTTGCAGGTGCTTGTTGTTTCTTCGTTATGCAGATCAACTGGAACGAAAGCATGACAATTCGTTTCTTTGCAGCATGTGGAACCGCGCTCTTTGTATATCTAGGTATGATATTTGGTCTTCGCCTTATCCTTCCTACTGACCTGAATCGTCTGATCAAGTTTGGACGGAACATTGTTAAAGTTTAAGCAAGAATACCTTACCTCGATGATCAATTGTGCAAATATGAATCTCTTTAAAAGCACGTGCTCCTAATTCCTGAAGTTGATTTTTGAGCCAGAACCTTGTCTGACCGATTTGTTCTAAATTCTCATCCTGTACCTTCCCATTCACAATGAGCGGCAAGGGAAGTGAAGCATATCCGTAATTACATGACTTGGCGGGGAATGATCCTTTATTGGTGATATTAAGCTTTGGATTAAGCAGATCCATCTTTGTTTAACCCCCTGTCAATCTGTTCTGAAGCTTCACAGGTAGTCTGACCTATGCCAAAAGGGAACATACAAGTTGACTTTAAACTAATTGTTGGCAAGTCCTTTAGTACTTGTACTAATTCTTCCAGATCCACCATATCTATGAATAGAAGGAACATTGTCGCAATCCAATCAGAATTGGTTTCTTAAAACTTATGTGGAAGAAGGGAAGAGCCTCTATGAATACAATGGATAAAGTTAATCAAGTAAAGTTATTTCCTCCCCTTATTTCTGGACTTATTTATGCATTTATTGTGATGCTAGCCGGTACACTCATCACTTCATTCTACCTCTTATTTAGCTCTACTGGGGAAAACAGCTTGCCTACATTCTCTTATTTGACACATATCGTTTCACTTCTTATTGGTGGGTGGATTGCTGGAAAGAAGTCGCGTACGAAAGGCTGGTATTATGGAGGCCTACTAGGTTGTATATACTCTCTCATTCTATTCATGGTTGCCTTTCTTGCTTATGATGCTGGACTAAACATGCGTTCGATGGCATTACTTGGCACCTGTCTTGCAACCGCTGCAATTGGAGGTATTTTTGGAGTTAATTCCAGCAAATAGCCTGTATTTTAGCATACACATCCATTAGCCAATTCCCCTAAAGCATGCTATAATGACTCAGCTATCACATACTAAATGTTCCAATAGTTAGGGGAGAGTAATTCGTGGGTCCGTTTGAATCGATGACGAATGTTTCCATATATACTGCCATTACAGTTATCATCCTACTAGTACTTGCACTTCGCACAAATCCAATTAAGATTATTTTTCACTTTGTTCTATCCTTTTTTTCGAATTTCAAAAATTCACTATATTTGCTAGCAGTACTAGTGATTCTATTCTTGAATAAGCTAGAACTTTCAGTAGAGCAGAGTATGAATTATCAAGCTGATTTCACACAAAGCTTCTATCAGATTGAAGGCAAATTTGTAGAAACTGTGCAACATTTTTTCAACAATGATATCCTCACATATATAACAAGCTACTTTTATGTAATTGTCTTTACTTGTCTTATGATTGTTTCCATCGTCATTTATATTTATCACAGAAATTATCAACTATTCTATGCGCTCTGCTATGCAGTTCTTATTAATTATATTGTCGCTATCCCCTTTTATTTATTTTTCCCGATCACCGAGGTTTGGCACACGCAGTCTAATGTAAATTTATTAATTCATAATGTGTTCCCTACTTTTGAGCAAGAGTATCGCCTCATGTCTGGACTTGATAACTGTTTCCCGAGTCTGCATACTTCCTTGTCAGTAACAATGGCGGTTATTGCTGTACGATCGAACAATAAATTTTGGCAATATTTCACTGCTTTAACGGCTGTGATTATTATTTTCTCGATCTTCTACCTTGGAATACATTGGTTAATCGATATGAGTGCTGGTCTGCTACTGGGAGTTGCAGCTTCAATCATCGGACTTCGTATTTCTGAAAGAGCTTCGATACATGGATCAAATAAGACAACGATCAATCCATTAGCTAATCCTCAAAACATTAGTAAATAAATCAATTTCATATAACAAAAAACCGTCGGACTATAAGTCCAGACGGTTTTTTGTTTTCTTACTATCTTATGGTGATTAAGAAACTGCTGTCTCAGAAGTGCTTACTACCGTATTAATGGCAGAGCGATCAAATGTCATTTTGGAAGCATCGTTTACACGAAGAACAACCACATCGTCAGTAATTTCCATAATCGTGCCATGAAGGCCACCGATCGTAACTACTTTATCGCCTTTTTTAAGGTTTCCAAGCATCATGTTGCGAGTTTTCGTACGTTTTTGTTGTGGTCTGATGAGTAAGAAGTAGAATAAGATAACCATAACAATTAGTGGTGCGAATGTGATCCAGCTACTACCCGTTGCTGCTGCTGCTAACTCGTACATTCAAAATTCCTCCCTGGTTCTAAATCTAAAATCCTCTATCGTTGTCATAGAGTCCATATTTAGTGAAGAAGCGATCTCTAAAATCGAGTAATCGATCTTCAGCAATTGCTTGTCTAACATCGCGCATAAGCTGCAACAGAAAATGCAAATTATGTATCGTTGTTAAACGAATGCCGAAAGTTTCATCCGCCTTAATTAAATGACGTATGTAGGCTCGGCTATAATTAGAGCAGGTGTAGCATGAGCATTCAGGATCTAGAGGCCCAAAATCATCTGCATACTTAGCATTCCGGATTACGAGACGACCACTTGATGTCATCACAGTACCGTTACGTGCAATACGCGTCGGCAATACACAATCAAACATATCTATGCCGCGAATGGAACCTTCAAGAAGTGCATCCGGCGATCCAACTCCCATTAAATAACGAGGTTTGTTCGCTGGTAGAATCGGCACTGTACAATCAAGCATATCGTACATCATCTGTTTAGGCTCGCCAACACTCAGTCCACCAATAGCATAACCCGGGAAATCCATGGAAGTCAAATGCTCCGCACTCATTTTACGTAAATCTTTGTACATTCCACCTTGAACGATCGCAAATAAAGCTTGAGTATCTGGGTTTGCATGACTAGCAAGACATCTCTCAGCCCATCTAGTCGTACGTTCTAATGATTGCTTCACATAATCATAATCTGCAGGGTATGGCGGGCACTCATCGAATGCCATCATAATATCTGAACCAAGTGCATTCTGAATTTCCATTGCTTTCTCAGGAGAAATGAATAGCTTGTCTCCATTTAAATGTGAACGGAATTGAACGCCTTCCTCTGTTATCTTCCGAATATCACTCAGTGAGAACACTTGGAATCCGCCACTATCCGTTAGAATTGGTCGATCCCAGTTCATAAATTTGTGTAGTCCACCAGCACGCTTCACAATATCGTGACCAGGACGCAAGAATAAATGATAGGTATTGCTCAAGATAATATGAGCATCCATCTGTTTTAATTCTTCTGGACTCATTGTTTTGACAGTTGCGAGTGTTCCTACAGGCATGAACGCAGGCGTCTCAATCACACCATGTGGTGTATGCACGCGGCCGAGTCTCGCTCCTGATTGCTTACAAGTTTTAATATGTTCATACGTTACAGCAGCCAATAATCTCACTTCCTTATTTGTAAATAAACATCGCGTCTCCAAAGGAGAAGAATCGATATTGCTCAGAAACCGCTTCGTGATATGCTCGCGTGATATTCTCCACTCCAGCGAGTGCAGATATTAGCATGAGCAGCGTCGATTTGGGTAAATGAAAATTCGTCAAAAGTGAATCAACGAGCCTAAATTCATAGCCTGGATATATGAATATATCTGTTGATCCACTGCAAGCTTGAAGAGGAAACGAGTTCTGGGCAACTGTCTCTAAAGTTCGAGCGGAAGTTGTCCCTACAGCAATAATTCGGCCACCTCTAGCACGCACCTCATTAATAGCATCTGCCGTTTCTTGTGATACCTCGTAAGTTTCCTCATGCATCTTATGATCTTCAACTCGGTCTACCGATACGGGGCGGAATGTTCCAAGACCCACATGCAAGGTAACATAGGCGACTTGTACACCCTTCTCTTTTATTTTACCCAAAAATTCATTGGTAAAGTGCAGACCTGCAGTTGGTGCAGCGGCTGACCCTTCATGCTTGGCATAAACCGTCTGATAACGCTCATTATCATTCAGTCGTTCTTTAATATATGGAGGAAGCGGCATCTGTCCTAACTCATCCAATATTTCATTAAAAATGCCTTCGTATTCAAATTTAAGAATACGCGCACCCATCTCACGTTCTTCTAGAACAACAGCACGAAGCAGCGGTGTAAAGGGTTCATCATCCGTTTTATTCCCGAATTCGAGTACTGTGCCCTGTTTTACCCGCTTACCAGGACGGACTAGTGCTTCCCACTGGTCGTTACCCAGAGATTTAAGTAACAATATTTCTGCTTTAGCACCTGTATCCTGCTTGAATCCAAAAAGCCGGGCTGGAATTACCCGTGTATCATTCATCACGAGTAAATCCCCGGCTTGTAAATAATCAAGTAGTTGTTCAAAATGCTGATGCTGGATTTCTCCAGTTTCTTTATTCAACGTTAAAAGTCTTGAACCAGTTCGATTAGCAAGTGGTGTCTGTGCAATCAATTCCTCTGGCAAGTCAAAATCAAACTCGTTTAAATCCATTCTAAATTTCACCCTTTAGTTATACTTACTCCGTTAAAATAAGCCTGTATTATCTGTTCATACGTATAGCCTTGCAATGCATAATTCCTTGCACCATATTGCGATAAACCAAGACCGTGACCATAACCCTTTCCTTTAAAAAGAAATTGCGTATCTGCTGTCACTGCTCTTACATCGCCAGGCGTCGCACCCATTACAAAATATTGTGACTGAGCAGGGCTTACCTGTTTATTCGTGGCACTAAGTGTATAAACAGCAGCACTATCTGTTTTATCTCGTTTCGTACTTGCTCCTTGTATAGTATATCTACCTGTTTCGACAATATCAAACAAGGTACTCGGCAATGAACCAAATACGGTACGTAAGGCATCTGGCGTTTTGGCTTTCACGGTCTGGCCATTGGCTTTCACTTCGGTTACACGACCGGAAGGACCACGACTTATAACTTCAAGTTTAGCAACAGTTCCGGTTAAATCCGTTCCACTCTTGACTAGCAGATTCGTAAGTGTTGCCGTATCAAAGCGTCGTTCCCAAACATAGGGAGAATTCGCTACGACTGATTCTAACACAAGCACTTCATTACCTGTATCCAGCTTCGTTATAACTGAACCTAGTGTGGAATTCATCGTTGGTGCAGTCCGTACATTGAGTCCATTCTCAGTTACCGAATAATAACTAAACCCTGTTGCGTTCTTCTTTCCTGTATCTCGTATATAATTACCTTTCACGTATCCGGTACGGTTATCAGATAACAATATACGATACCACTGTTCAGCTCCTCCATCATCTGGTGATTGAACACTAGATGTGTTAGGAACATCATTTTTCCATACCTCAGAAGGATCTGCAGTGACTCCTCCAGCACTTGCAGAATAGAAGGTTGCAATAGGATTACGCTGCTGATCGACAACAATTTCACCCTTTGTTGCATTGACAGCTTCAATGACTGTATCTGACTCTTTATCCATTCCATAATACGCTTGATCATATGTATTATCTACTACATTTACAATATCATAGGTATTTCCGTTGGTCATCGCATAGGTACGCGAAAGAACTGCTTGAGCCTTTAATGCTTCTACTGGATAAGAACCACCCATTTCAGCACCAATAACGGAGTACAAGTATTCTTCAAAAGGCAGTTCATTGACAACCGCCAAATCATTATTATATAAACTAAATTCGAAATCGCCACGATATTTACGATCCATACGCTCTTTGACAGCTACACCAGTCTGCTTAGGATGAACCCATAACTTACTATTGGCACCGAATGTGTAGTGCGGCACCGTTGTACTGATTACAGCACTAGTTTGGATCATGACATAAGGAAGGTTGGTATTAGCTTGTTGTAAGCTGATATTAGGAAGCAGCTTAGCAGCTTCAGATTGAAGCTTAGTAAGAGCAGCTTTATCCGGTTCATTACCTACCCATACTTGATACACTGAATTGCCTGCACTTCCTGGAATCATAACCACTGATGCACTTAAGCCTGCTTTGGCTATAGTCTCCTGTAGCTTCTCTGCAGATGATTGATCATTGTAGGATGGCGTACTTAAACGTACGGTTCCTGTTAATGTAGGTGAATAGCCGTTAATTAAATCAACTACAGATGCATTTTTCAATACCTGATCTCGAGCCGCAGCAGCGTCACCAAGCGCCATAAAATGTCCGTATACAACTCGGTACGTCATCTTACCTTTTGTGGAATCAGCAAACACCTGAGCCTTCTCAGGTGGGGAAGAGAGTACTTCGGCAAGAACATTTGCCCTATTCAAATCCTCGGTTACTAAAAGCTGCACACCATATCCATCAGCTGAAGTGCGAATCTGGCTTGCATTCGTATTTGTCCATAATTCTATTATGTTCTTATCATTTCGAATTCCAATATCAAACCCACTAGTAGAATTTAATGTAATAGAAGACTCTAGTGAACTCTTACTATCATTCATAAAAAGAGCAACACGAATTTTATCCCATTTAGGCACAGCAGCAGAGGCCTCGCCATCACTCAGCGGGATAGTAGCGCCGAATAATAATGTTCCTATTAAGGCGATTTTACCGATTTGATGCAGCCACAAATTTGATTTCATGCTAGAACATCCCCCATCTTAAGCTATCAACACATATAGGAACTTGGCCGGACTCTATCGTTCGACAAATTCTATACTTTTTAACCATAGCAAAAGATGGGAACTCTATCAAGTATGGTCTGGAATTGGTAGTCCCAAATGCTTATAGGCCTGCGCAGTTACTGTCCGCCCACGAGGGGTACGCTGCAGAAAACCGATTTGTAGCAAATATGGCTCGTACACATCTTCTATTGTCTGACTTTCTTCACCAATCGTCGCAGCGATCGTGTCAAGCCCTACTGGTCCACCTGCAAAGCTGGTTATGATAGCACGCAGCATTTTGTGGTCAATCTCATCAAGACCGAGATCATCCACTTGAATTAAGCTAAGCGCAGAGTTTGCGATCTCAATCGTTATGACACCATCACCCTTAACTTGCGCGAAGTCACGTACACGCTTCAACAAACGGTTAGCAATCCGTGGTGTACCACGTGAACGCATACCGATTTCTCGTGCAGCTTCTCCAACAATCCCTACTCCAAGAAGATCAGCGGTACGAGTTACAATATATGTAAGTTCATCCACCGTATAATATTCAAGCCGCGATACGACGCCAAATCGGTCACGTAATGGAGCTGATAATAACCCTATGCGTGTTGTTGCACCAATGAGTGTGAAAGCAGGTAGATCAAGCCGTACCGAGCGTGCAGACGGTCCTTTACCGATAATAATATCAAGCGCAAAGTCTTCCATCGCTGGATACAATACTTCCTCAACCGTACGGTGAAGTCGATGAATCTCATCGATGAACAGCACATCGCCCTCCTGTAAATTGGTCAGAATCGCTGCTAAATCACCTGGTCGTTCAATCGCAGGTCCTGATGTCGTACGTATATTAACGCCAAGTTCATTCGCAATAATATTGGAAAGTGTTGTTTTACCTAGCCCAGGAGGTCCATACAAAATGACATGATCAAGCGCTTCTTTACGAAGCTTAGCTGCTTCAATGTACACCTTCAGATTATCCTTGACCTGAGATTGCCCTATATATTCCGAAAGATAACGCGGCCTTAAGCTGAATTCCGCCGCTACATCTTCCATCATCAGGTTAGCGGAAATAATCCGGTCTTCCATGCGTAATCCCTCCCTAAATTTTGTGAGTATAAGTTCAGATAACCTTATTAACTATTATAGCGGAATCATCCGCTACTTCATGAATCCGTTGTTATCTTCATATGCTCGTTACTGTTTAAACAGCGCCTGTAACGCTTGACGCATAATAACTTCGACTGAATCTGTATCAGCACATTTACCACGAATCGACGCTAACGCTCGATCTGCTTCTGCCTCATTATAACCAAGGCCAAGCAATGCATCCTTAGCTTCAGACCACCCTGTAGCTAGAGAGCCTGTATCCAGACTCTCTATCCCAAGCACTAAGGCTGCGCTTGCCGCGCTGCCTCCTAGTTCTGCGCCAAGCTTGTCCTTCAGATCGAGGACGAGCCGTTGAGCTGTTTTCTTACCTATGCCAGGAAGCTTCGTCAAGAATGGTACGTTCTCACTCTGAATTGCCGCGATCACAGCTTCTGGTCTTGCACCAGCTAATACACCCAAGGCAACCTTTGGTCCAATACCCGATACACTGAGTAGTTTGCGGAACATCGTTTGTTCCTCACGTGTCGGGAATCCGAATAGCAAATGCGCATCTTCACGGACATGATAGTGCGTATATAAAGTGATTTCCTTCCCCTCTTGAAACGTGGAGATAAATGGATTCGGACACCATACCCTATATCCAACACCATTCACATCTACAACAACATATTCTGTTTCTCGATTGGCTAATATGCCCCGTACAAAATCAATCATCCTCTAACACTTCCATTCAACTTATTCAGTAGAGCTGATGAATGCGCATGACAGATCGCCACAGCAAGCGCATCCGCAACATCATCCGGTTTAGGCACAGCGCTAAGTTTAAGAAAAAGTTTAACCATCTCTTGTACCTGTTTCTTCTCTGCTTTCCCATAACCAACGATAGCTTGTTTAACCTGCAGAGGTGTATATTCACCGATCTGCAAGCCACGCTGCTTAGCAGCAAGCAAGATAACCCCACGGGCTTCTCCAACTGTTAAGGCTGTTGTGACGTTACGATTGAAGAACAGTTTCTCAATTCCCATCGCATCTGGCTTATATTTATCAATTAATTCGATTGTCGATTCATAAACGATTTGTAGTCTTTGTGCTGTCTCTGTATGTGCTTCTGTTTGAATAGCTCCATATTGTACAGGAACAATTCGCGAACCTAATTTATCAACAAACCCGAAACCTACAATGGCTATCCCTGGATCAATCCCTAATATACGCAATACTATTCTCTCCCTCAGTAACAATAACCAATATGAGCATCAATGATTAACATCAATAATTAATTATTCGCGTCAATTGTGCGATCTTCATCCACCAAAAAGGCGAACATATGTATCACTATGATTTGCATTATAGCAGATAAATACAAAAAGAGATAGACACGTCCCTCCTGATTCAAAGGGCCGATTCTACCTCTATTTCTCGAGCTTCATTTTTACTAAAAATGGTTCCTAATGTCCTGGATTTGCTGTCCCCATCGTTTGTTCAACGCCAATTCGTGCATAATCAGCAAAGGTAGACAGCACAGAGTTATATTCCTCTAAATCGGTTACACGAATCCCTACATAAAGTTCCTGTACAGCTTCAGGGGGCAAGGCGCTTTTGAGATATTCTATGTTTAATTGAAAAAAGGTTTGAATCACCTTGTTCTGCTGTGGTAATCCATCAAAAAGAGACAACACTCCGCTCTCATCAATTCCAAAATATGCAGCTTCCTTGCATGTGGTAGACAAATCTTGAATATGCTCAGTCAAGTATACTTGCCCACTTTCCTGCAAGATAACTTCCCAATCAGGATGCTCCTTGGACAACTTGAGTATATCGTTTGTGGATAACTTGCCAACCTGCTGCAATTCTTCCCCACATACGTATTTTTTCTGAATAAACACATCACGAGATTGATTTACTTGCTTGAGTTTACTAAACACAGATTGATTGCTTACTTCGAACTGTCCTTGATTACTCGCAGGTTCAAATACAGGCTGAGATTCATTATTAAAACTCCAATTAAGTATAATAGGCATGGCAATCATGACTGTAATTCCTAACGAGATCCATTTCAGCTTACGGCGCAACTTTTTTTTCAATTGCTTCATTAGATTGAAAATAACCATGCTATTCACCTCTTATCCTAATTTTATCTATTTTTCCCATTGCGAAAACTCGATATACATGCAGGATTTATTGATGCTTAAGCAGAATTAAAGTTAGATAGAACGTTTTTACTGCCTATTTCATTACATTTGCAGTTCTTCAGGAGGAAATGCATGAAACGTTGGGGCGAGCAACACCGCAATATCATTATTGTATGCGTGCTCTTCTTAAGCTTAATTGCGCTTATGATTGTCACTCTTAAACAGAATAAATCGGAGGATCATCTACCTGCTAGTCAGCCTGCTACTCCTTCTCCGAATGCAGCAACACCGAATGTGTCCGTAACACCATCCAATGAATCAGCCGATTCTGAGTTGTTCCAGCTTGTACAGGACAATAAATATAAATATTTTCGTGTAAGCGAGGGTAATCAATATTGGGACTATGAACCAGGTGAGTCCATATGGTTCTCGCAAGGGGATGCCCAATTTATGTTATCTTTAGACATCCCAAACCCAAGTCGTTTATCTTCACAGCAGCTAGAGATGCTGCGTAATAATATCGCAATTACTACTACTGCCGGTGAACCGGTTTCTTTTACCGTTATGGAGGGAAGTATTGAGCAGCAATTAGTTATTTCACTTAAAGGTACGCCCAATAGTGATTTAACGCTAAGTTTCTATTCACAAGATCAGGCTGAGACTAAAGAAGTTAAAATTTACTATATGAAACCCTTTGAATATAAACTTACATCAGAAAAACTACCATTACTCGATAAAGCATTTAAAGTAAGTAAAGAACGGATGGAGTTGCCATTACCCGTTTCTGTTAATCTGCCCTATACAATTACTTTTGAATTCACAGATGAAGTAGACCGTGATTCAGTGAACAAACATTTTAAACAAACTCTTACAGAAGCTAATTGGTCTGTGGATTGGGTCGATAATCGTACCTTTAAACTTACATTGTCTTTCGACCATCAACCTTCAACTCCTATGATTCGCTTATCAGCAAGTGGTATTCGCAATGCGCGTGGCGTCGAATTAAAGTCGTTAAATTATGTATCACTTGAACCAACTCGTATACAAGGCTATGCCATTTATGACCTTGCTACAAATACACAATCTCCTTTGCTAACTACGAACAATCTATATGAAACAATCATGCCTTCTCCTAATGATATGTGGCTGCTAACCTCTACTGCGATTCATACACCACGTCGAACTGAATATTTATATGAGTTACTGGACCGGAAAGGAAATGTCATTCAAACATTTGATCATAATGAATTAGTTATGCCGATGTGGTCAGCAACAGGTGATCGTATCGTCTATGTCAATGGAAAGTCAGGTAATCGTGAACTTGTCCAATATAATAACGAGAATGATACGAATGAGCTTATTTGGCAGGTACCGGACTCGAGTTCACAAATTATTGCCTTTGATATCGAGCCTAAACAAGGGAATATCGCGATTGCATGGGGAAAGTTTAATAGTACAAACACCATGGACATTCAACTAGAGACACTGTCAGGTATAAATAATCAAACATCTAAGCGGTTTGCAAACATAGGTAAGGTTTCCTGCTACGAGGCTTCATGCTCATTTCAACTCAAATGGATGAATGAAAATACTCTGTTATACCATATAAACGAAGACAGCATGATCCTCATTCCTGAGTCAGGGCAATCCCGAGCTCTCAATAATGCCACGAATCAAACTAAACGTCCAACTATCATCGAAACGATTCAGTACCGAGGCAAAACATGGTCTATTTCCATGAGCGAAGAAAATGGTAATGAATATTGGATATGGAGTGATGGTGAACAAGATATTTCATTTACAACATCTATCAATATGGCTGAACAATCGGGGATTATGAAAGGACCTTATCCATTCGGATTAACAGCGCTCCTCTTTGCCGAAGGTAAGGGTTGGTATCGTATTGATCCAGGAGCCAAAACAGCACGATTGACCAATGAAGTCCCAGATTGGTGGAATCCTGAGCTTATCATTGGCCAATATAAAGAAAAACTTATTATTGGTCTGGATAAATAGTATGAGTGATCAGGTTAAAAACTTAAATGTTTAAATATTTGTCCATGGATGACTTGATTTCTTGATTGGCTTGGAGGCTTTCTTAGAAGAAGGATGCTGTGATTGTACAGTTATTGCTGCAACAGCATCTTTAGTCTTGGACTTGCCTCCTTTGGTCTTATCTCTAGTATGATTTGAAGCCTTACTTGGAACCTTCCCGGGAACTTTATCTACTGCTTTTACCCCGTTACCCACTCTACCTTGGTATCTCTTTGACTGCTCATCAGGCACGCTTTCATAATTCGGATATGCCGGTACATTTGCTTTAGGGTCAGCACCGTACATTTCGTACGGTTTCGTTGCGCTTGTTGAATAAGCAAGATAAGAAGGATCACCCCATTGTAAAAGCTGTTCATCCGGTGTCCCGTTTATCGCTGAAATATGAGGAAATTCTTCAGCCTCATAACTAGCCGATAGATCAGGATCCCGATCTACATAAGCATCCTCCACAATTGGTGTATCATAAGTGAACTGTGGACCCTGAGCCATCTGTGGTACTTCAGCAAAATGTGGAACCTGAGTCATCTGCGGAAACTCAGCAATATGTGCATCCTGAGTCATCTGTGGAAACTCAGCAATATGTGCATCCTGAGTCATCTGTGGAAACTCAGCAATATGTGCAATCTGAGAAGTCTGTAGATCCTCAGCAAGATATGGTACCTGAGCAATATGTGTAACCTGCGGCTCCTCTCGAAAAATTTCAGCTGCAAGTTTAGGAATATATACGGTTTCCCCATCAAGCAGTACATTCGGATTTCGAAGCTGTGGATTCACACTTATGAGCGCTTTAAGAGGCACATTCCAAGCTTTACTTAACTTCCAAAGCGTATCACCCTGCTTCACAACATACTGATCCAAATACTCTGCAGGAGGTATTTCAAGCGGAGAGGGTGGATGAGGGATTTTCACCCTAAAACCTGGTACAAGCTGATCTGTATGACTTATTTGAGGATTCAAGTCCAATAATACTTCTGGTTGCACATTGAATTTTTCTGCAAGATTCCAGAGTGTATCCCCTTTTCTAACCATATGAATTTTCAAGCGATAAGCCTCCTTTACTTCTACCTGACTTACTACCCAGTAGCATTCAGTACATTTTATGCAACGATCTAGGCATTTGACCTCCCTCCAAATAAAAAAATCCCTTATGGCATCGAAATACCATAAGAGATTATATTTACACAGCTAACTATTCGAATACTTTAACGCCGTCTACTTCAACGATCGAACGGAATTCTTCTAATAAACGAAGAGTGACCTCACCAGCTTTACCAGTTCCAATTGTACGACCATCTACCTCGCGTACCGCAATAACCTCTGCAGCAGTACCTGTGAAGAATACCTCATCAGCAACATAGACATCATGAAGTGTAAATGGTTCTTCCTTCAGCTTCAGTCCAAGACGCTCACAAATTTGCATAATCGCAAGTCTAGTAATACCTTCAAGCGCTCCAACATAACAAGGAGGGGTTGTTAGCACACCATTCTTCACAATGAAAATATTATCAGCTGAGCCTTCAGCCACATAACCTTGAGAATTCAGCATAATTGCTTCACCGACATCTGCAAGATTAGCTTGGATTTTAACTAGAATATTATTTAAATAGTTGAGTGACTTGATCTTCGGATTCAGTGCATCTGGGATATTTCGACGCTGTGATACAGAGATCGTCTTAAGCCCATTACGATACATTTCTTCAGAATAAATCGACAGCTTCTCAACAATGATAATGACGCTTGCTTTCGGTGAACGTTTAGGATCTAATCCAAGATCACCAGGCCCACGAGATACGATTAAACGTATGTAACCATCGCGCATTTCATTGCGTTTGATTGTTTCAACAAGTGCTTCCTGCATTTCTTGATAAGAAAGCGGTATATTCAACATGATTGATTTAGCCGAATCATATAATCTGTCCAAATGCTCTTTACACTTAAAAATATTACCATTATAAATCCGAATACCTTCAAAAATCCCATCCCCATATAAGAAGCCATGGTCATAGACGGAAATTTTGGCGTCTTCTTTTGCTACAAACTTGCCATCAAGATAAATTACTTTCTCTGCCATTAGTTATTACACCTCCACTAATTTTGGATCAATGGGATAAGTATAACATGGATAACAACCAAGTGTCCTCACCTGACAACCAATGGCTTCAATTTCTTGCAACGCCGCCGATAGCAGGACAGAATCTATATTCCCATCAATCTCAATATAAAAATAATAAGTACCGAGTTTGCGCTTGGTCGGTCTCGATTCTATTCGGGATAAGTTAATTCTTCTCCAAGCGAATGCGGACAATAGCTGATGCAAGCCCCCAGGGTAATCCTCTGGTAACGTCGCTAGTATGGTCGTCTTTTGGTGCGAGATTGTACCTAACACAATCGGATCTTTACCAAGCAACAAGAACCGGGTCCGATTATCTTCATAATCTTGGATCGAACGAGCTAGGACAGGAACATCATGCAAATAAGCTGCATTCAAAGGACCGATACCCGCAATAGAAGGATCATTAAGCTCGTGAACAAGACGCACACATTCAGCAGTAGAGCTAACAACTTCAATTTCCGCATGCGGAATATGTTCTCGAAGAAAATGACGACACTGTGCAAGTGCTACAGAATGTGACAGCACTTTCTGAATATGCGAATAAGGATTACTACCGGTACCAGCTTCTGTCTGACTATATCCGATTAAATTCATCTCAATTGGATAGACCCATTCCGCTTGAATAGGCAAATCGATTTCATGTACCATCCAGTCCAGGTGAAGTGAAACAGAGCCTTCAATCGTATTCTCAATTGGGATGACCGCGTAATCCGTCTCACCATTCACAGTTGACATAAATACATCCGAAATTAGCTTAAATGGCTTAAATTCAACAGATAAATTCTGTGTAAAATGGCTAGCTGATTCTTCTGAGAATGTTCCTGGCCCAAGCAGTGACATCCGCTTCATTTTTAGTGAGACCCCCCATAATTTAGAGATAAATTGATGAAGTCTGCAAATGGCGTGCTAGCTTCGGCATGCACAACAAGAGCGCCAAACGCGTCAGGCAATAGCCAGCGAAGCTCGACATCCACATCATGCTGCTCAAAGGTGCTTAGAAGGAATGCTTCCAGCTCATGTTTATTATTGCTGCGAATGTCTACGAGTGCAAGAACAGTTGGACCTGCGCCAGATAAAGCAGCGCCTATTGCACCGTGATCTGTCGCACCCGCCAGGAATTCCTCCATGCCTGGAATCAAAGCCGCACGATGCGGCTGATGCAAGCGATCATGCATTGCATGGCGAATCATGCTAAGGTTGCCTGTTGCTAGTGCAGCAACAAGTACAGAAGAGTGGCTGAGGTTATACACAGCCTCCTCAAGTGGTACATGCTGCGGCAATACGTTGCGTGCTTTCTCCGTTGATAGCTGGAACGACGGAATAGCGACAAGCACTTCCATGTCGGGATGCGGATTCAGCCTAATGTGCTCCGCACGTTCTCCGTCCCAGAACGCAACGACTATGCCGCCAAACAAAGAAGCACCGACGTTGTCGGGATGCTTCTCTAACCTTGAGGCAATCTGGAACAGCTGAACCTCAGTCAGCTTGTTCCCGATCAGTGCGTTAGCGGCAACTAGAGCGCCAACGATTGCTGACGCGGAGGAACCGAGCCCCCTCGTCAGTGGAATTTCGCTGTACATTGCGATGTACAGCTCTGGATGATGTTCACTCGCTTCAGCGAACACCATCTGAGCGACTTGATAAACAAGATTAGATTTATCAAGCGGTACTCCTTCTAGCTCTTCTCCAAATAACTCAATCTCAGTCGAGTTAGCGATTCCCATCTCGATCCAAGCATATAAATTCAGCGCCATACCAATACAGTCAAATCCAGGTCCCATATTTGCCGTGGAAGCAGGGATTTTGACACGAACACGCTTAGTTGTCATCTGATTATCTCCCCACGATCAATAACTCTATCTATCTGATTGCTTCGTGCTTAGCCTTCAAGTTGACGAATAGCATCCATTACTGCTTCTTCTGTATCCTTCACAACAAGCGGCTGGGTTGCAACCGTCTTAATAGCAATATTAGGGTCCTTCAAACCATTACCAGTCAATACACATACAACAGATTGCCCTTTGGAGAAATAACCCTCCTTATGGAGCTTAATCACACCTGCAATTGACGCTGCGGAACCTGGCTCTGCGAATACGCCTTCCTTAGCCGCAATTGTACGATAAGCATGCAGAATCTCCTCATCTGTCACATAATTAATTTGACCTTGTGATTCTTCTGCAGCTGCAACCGCTGATTTCCACGAAGCTGGGTTCCCAATACGAATCGCTGTAGCTACAGTCTCTGGATCTGCAATTGGCTCACCTCTAACGATCGCTGCGGCGCCTTCAGCTTCAAAACCGATCATTTTCGGTAAGGAAGATGATTTACCGTGCTCATGATACTCCTTAAAGCCTTTCCAGTAAGCCGTGATATTACCTGCATTCCCTACAGGGATTGCTAGATAATCAGGTGCTTTGCCAAGCTGATCACATACTTCGAATGCCGCTGTCTTCTGTCCTTCAATTCGGTACGGGTTCACGGAATTCACAAGGGTAATTGGATGTTTAGCTGTAATCTCACGTACAATCTCAAGCGCACGGTCAAAGTTACCTTCGATCGCAATGACCTTAGCACCGTAGATAATCGCTTGTGCCATTTTGCCCAGTGCAATATTGCCATTCGGAATAAGTACGATACAATTTAGATTACCACGCGCAGCATAGGCTGCAGCAGCAGCTGATGTATTACCTGTTGAAGCACACATGATCGTGCGTGATCCTTCCTCCATCGCCTTCGCAACTGCCATAACCATACCACGGTCTTTGAACGATCCTGTCGGATTTAGCCCTTCGTATTTGAAATAAAGATCTAGATCAAGCTCTTCGGATAATTTCTCCGCACGAATAAGTGGTGTATTACCTTCATGTAAAGTAATAAGTGGTGTATTTTCATTAACTGGCAAATACTCTTTATAAGTTTCTAATAGTCCCATGTATCTCATCTTTAACAGTCCCTCTCTCACTCCATTTAATTTGTCTTTTATTAGCCTTCTACGCGATATACACTTTTAATTTCATGAATAACATTTAAAGCTTCAAATTCCTCTAATACTCTCTTCATTGCAGCACGGTTTGCATTGTGGGTAATGATAATAATTTCTGCATTTGGATTCGTTTCATTTGGATGCTGGAACACTGACTCTAGGCTAACTTCATGCTTCGAGAACACTTGAGTAATTTTTGCGAGTACACCCGCTTTATC
The DNA here is from genome assembly GCF_056400365.1 of Paenibacillus sp. P5_B5. Taxonomy (NCBI): domain Bacteria; kingdom Bacillati; phylum Bacillota; class Bacilli; order Caryophanales; family Paenibacillaceae; genus Paenibacillus; species Paenibacillus sp. P5_B5. The sequence goes on along the minus strand of NZ_JBFULK010000004.1, from coordinate 135,368 downwards.
TGCAACATGCAGCAGAATGAAATACTTGGATTCAATCTGCTCATCTGTTTTCATTTTCGTTTCTTTGTATGGTTTGAACGTTTCACGACCGTTAACACCTAATTTCAAATTACGTGCTACAGCAATCAGATCAGCTACGATCGAAGTTGCAGTAGGCAATTCACCTGCGCCTGGCCCATAGAACATCGTCTCTCCAACCGATTCACCATATATATACACTGCGTTGAACACACCATTCACTGAAGCTAGTGGATGAGAAGTTTTCACCATAGTAGGCTGTACAGATACAGCAATATGATCATCATGGCTCTCCGCAATACCTAGTAATTTAACTTCGTAGCCTAATTTTTTGCCGTATGCGATATCTTCTTTCGTTACTTGTGAGATGCCTTTCACTTCAACATCTGACAAAGCAACACTTGCATGGAAGCCCAGAGTTGACAGTATAGTCATTTTACGAGCTGCATCAATTCCTTCAACATCAGATGTTGGATCGGATTCTGCAAACCCTAGATCCTGTGCTTCTTTCAATACATCTGCATAAGCAGCGCCTTCTTGACTCATTTTGGTCAAAATAAAATTCGTAGTACCATTCACGATACCCATAATCTTCGTAATTCTATCAGAGGAAAAGCCATCAACAAGTGTACGAATAATCGGAATTCCACCTGCTACAGCCGCCTCGAAGAATACGTCACAGCCGTTGTTTGCCGCTTTGTCCATAATTTCCTTGCCATATAAAGCGACTAGATCTTTGTTCGCAGTAACGATATGCTTACCATTGTCTAGCGCGCGTAGGATATATTCCTTCGCTAATTCTACGCCACCCATAACTTCGATAATCACGTCAATTTCAGGATTATCAAGAATATCATCCGGGTTATCAGTCAGTTTATCTTGACTAACAGCAATATTCCGACTCTTATCCATATGTTGAACGAGCACCTTCTCGATTACGATCGGAGAACCTGTTTTGCGTTGTAAGTCCTCTTGATGACCTTCAACAATACGCACCACTCCAGTACCTACTGTTCCAAGCCCTAATAATCCTACTTTAACTGGTTTCATCTGTCATTCCTCCTACAAGTTTTGTACGGTTACAAGGAGCCACCTTGTCCGATTATTTTGGCTTGTCTGACACCCTCCGTAGTGGAAAGAGCATCAATCAATTCATATATTTGTTCGCCCATAAGTGAAGCTTCGACGGAAATCGTAACGTTAGCCATACCTTGGAGCGGTATCGTCTGATTAATCGTTAGCACGTTACCATGATGATTAGCAATTGTCGCTAATACTTTGGATAACGTTCCAGAACGATGCTCCAAATCCATACCAATTGTAACGATTCGTTCCCGTTCCATCGTCGAAAGCACATGAATTCCATCCTTATAGCGATAAAACGCACTTCTACTTAAATCTACTCGCTCTACTGCCTCATGGATCGTTTTTACTTCGCCTTTAGCGAGAAGCTCCTTAGCTTGCACTGTTTTGAGTACAGCTTCAGGAAGAATATCTTCTCTAATTAAATAGTAGTTCATTTTTTTATCTGGCAAGATGTAATCGTCCTCTCCAGAAATACGAATGTATCTATACAGTGGACATTATACGCAAAAATTGCCTATAATTCAATGGGTAATTAATGAGACTATCTATTTATATTATCAAATTTGAGCAAATAGTTAAATTCCTTTTACAGTTATATCATCAGGAATTGCCGCGCAGGCTTTGCTGTGATACGCTGAGTCATATAATACGATGAGGTGCCTGTAACCATGATCACACTACGACTATTAGCTACTGCTCTTCTATTTAATGATCGCAATGAATTACTGATGATGAAACGAGCCGCCAATCGCACATTGTCTCCAGGAAAATGGGCAGCAATTGGAGGACATGTCGAACCCCATGAAATCGCAACACCCATGACTACCTGCTTACGCGAGATTGAGGAAGAAACAGGAATCACATCTAACCAAATTAAAGGGCTACAACTCAGGTACGTATTGATAAGGTTGTATGAAACTGAAATACGTCAACAATTCTTCTACACGGGGCACACGAATGCTGAACCCTCTATTGAAACTGACGAAGGTGATCTATTCTGGATACCACGCACGGAAGTGTTAAGCTTAGATCGAGATTTACCTCATGTGTTCCGCTCGCTACTAACACACTTCTACGAGAATGAAGAATATACCAAGCCATGGATTGGCATTGCAGGGCGACCAGCAGAGACGAATAAACCTGCTATTATTTGGAACCCTTTAATTGATCCACTATTTTAACTAATAACCTAATTAACCTACTAATCCAATTAGAATCTGCACCCTACAACACGATACACTAACCTACTGAGTTTATAACCATTTTATACATGGAGGAGATTGTGTTATGGTGGCAGTTACGAACTTACAGGAAATTATTCAAAAAGGTAGACAATTTTATCAATTGGGTCGAACACTAGATGTCGAGTTTCGTATAGAGGCCCTGCGTAAATTTCAAGCTGGTTTGCTTCGTCATGAAGCTAATCTACTAGAAGCGCTGCGACTTGATCTGAACAAATCTGCATTTGAAGCCTATTCATCTGAGATCGGAATGTTATTAGAAGAAATTCGAATGGTCCTTAAACAGCTTCGCCACTGGGCTAAGCCAACCTCAGTGAAAGGTTCTATGGTGCTATTCGGATCACGCAGCCAGATTTATCACGAACCATTCGGAAATGTGCTCATTATCTCGCCATGGAACTATCCCATGCTGCTCAGCTTGTCTCCTTTGATCGGAGCGATTGCCGCAGGGAATACAGCGATACTTAAACTATCCGAACTAGCTGTTCACTCCTCAGCTGCTATAACCGAGCTTATTGATGATGTATTTATTCAATCATATGGTGAAGGCTATGTAAGTGTAGCTCAAGGTGGAGTTGAAACAAGTACCGCTCTATTATCCGAGCAATTCGATTATATCTTCTTTACAGGGGGCACATCAGTCGGAAGAGTTGTCATGGAAGCGGCAGCCAAGCACTTAACCCCCGTCACTTTGGAACTCGGTGGTAAGAGCCCTTGTATCGTTGATCGTGATGCAGACATTCGGTTAGCTGCTAAACGAATCGTATGGGGGAAATTCTTGAACTCTGGACAGACCTGCGTTGCGCCTGACTATGTGCTTGTTCATGCGGATGTTAAGGATAGGCTTATCCAATGTCTACAAGAGCACATTACCAAGTTTTACGGCTCTAATCCACTTGATGAGAGCCATACTAATCTGCCGACTATCATCAATGATCGGCATTTCTATCGCCTCAAGCAGCTTTTAGATGCCAGCAATGGGAACATAGTCTTCGGTGGTGGAACAGAAGAGAAGCGTAAACTAATTGCGCCTACGCTTCTAGATAACATCACATGGGATGATCCTGTGATGGCAGATGAGATATTCGGCCCTCTTCTGCCGATTATTACTTATACCGACCTCGAGCGTGAGGTAGTAGTTCCTGTTACCTCACGCCCTAAGCCACTCGCTCTGTATTTATTCACAGAGTCAGTTGAAGTACGTGAGCATGTGCTTAGCCGCATATCCTTTGGCGGCGGCTGCATCAACGATGCGGTGCTGCATCTCGCCTCCAAGCACATGCCTTTTGGTGGCGTTGGCGCCAGCGGCATGGGTGGATACCATGGCCTGAGCTCATTCAACCTGTTCTCACATCACAAAAGCGTGCTCAAACAAACGACTCGCTTTGACTTACCATTTCGCTACCCAACAATGAAAAATGGTTTAAAATGGATAAAACGTTTTATGAAATAACCATAATATAAAATAGGAGTGAATCCTTTTGTTAATTAACATGACCCATAAGCTAGTAGACCCTGAAGTAAGAGAACTCATCTCCTATTCCGTATTTCCTGATCCAGATGAGCTTGAGAAAGTTATTAACGAGTATCAGTCTGAACCTGCTCTAACGTTATATGGATATGAAGAAGAGAATACTTTGATTGGCTTAATTGGCGTATATGATGATGGCGACGAACAGCTTCAGATCAAGCATATTGCTGTTCAGCCTGAGAATCGTTTGAAAGGTTACGGGCGAGGGTTAATTCTGGAATTAATTGAACACAGCAAACCTGCATCCATTAAAGCTGAAACTGATATTGAAGCTGTTGATTTTTATAGAAGCATTGGCTTCTCAATCTTTAGTTTAGGCGAACTATATCCGGGAATAGAGCGATTCCACTGTGTTTATGATGTCGATACAGAAACAGATGTAGAATAATTCAATGCAGCATAGCTAGTGAATAGTGCATAGCCGTTTTACGAACTGCTTTCAACTGGTCTACTTCCTCTTTACAGAAGAAATTAGTATCACTAAACAAATGCTCTATACTTGCAAGTGACGCTTCAAATGCTTTCTTTTCACAATGTAGCAAATAGTAGCATACCTGAAAGCAATGATTTTCGTATTGCTTCAGGATATCAGCTTTGGAGCTAAGCTCATTAATCTCTATATGATGATCTAGAACATTAGATTTCACCTGAAATACCTCCAATTCCAAGACTGTGGCTCATACTATAATTAAGAATTTCAGCTATTTCATTATATAAACAATATTTAAAATTTCTAATAATAAATCCTTAAGAAATGTTAAAGATTATACACTCAAGAAGAAACGCTACCGTCCCTATGACGGCAGCGTTTCTTAAAACGATTATATGGAAACTATATTAATTATCCTTATTGAGCTAAAGCTAGCTTGGCACGGCTCTCTTCTACATTCTGTAGAAAACCAAATGCATGTTCCAAATAAAGCTCAGGCTTAGTTTGATAAATAAGCTCATGTTCACCTTTAGGAACAATCCATAGCTGTGACAACTTATTATCTTGATTAGCCGCCATCTGCTCTGATAGTTCATAAGGAGCGCGATGATCATTATCTCCGTGGATGAAGAAGATCGGTACATCAAAGGATTTAGACAGCACTCGTTCATGAGGAATATCCTTCATTCCAACCCCATTAATGATCGAGGAGAACATTTGAACCAAAGGAACTGTTGGGAATTTAGGAAGGTTCACTACTTGCTTCACATTATGATAAAGTGTATCCGAATTTAAAATAAATGTACTGTCTAGAATCATGCCATCAATTTCAGGTTCATGAAGAGCAGCTTGTAAGGCAGTACCAGCTCCCATAGAGAAACCCCATACATACACTTCTTCCATTCCACGAACTTTGAGAAATTGAATGGCACCAAGCAATTCTTCCGATTCTTGTATGCCACCGGTCATCAGTTTATTACCACCTGGTGACGCATATCCATAATCAAACATGAGTACATTGTATCCACGTTGATGCAGTTCATTTGCTAATGTATATAAAGGAATCCACACTTCTTCTCGATTTCCCCCGTATCCGTGAGAGAATACAAAGCTCTTCTTAGAACTAGCTGGAATTAACCAGCCCTCGATTGTGGAAGCACCATTGGCACTCTGAATTGAAACATCTTCATAAGCAAGACCCAGCTTCGCTTGAGGATTAGAATGTAAGGGTGCAATAGTTGGTCTAGCTAGAAACCAAGCCATAAATGCATAAAAAGCTAGCAATACGTTCACTGCAATAAGTGAAATGATAAGTACGATGATCAGTAATCGTTTTCCTTTACGTGAACGAGGCAAACTCATTTCAATAGAAATAGGTTCTGCAATTGGCCCAGTGGTAGTTGCATACGATGATAGTAATGATGTTGACATAGGATAATTCGCCTCTCTTTCTAACGATTATCTCTATGTTATAATGGAAACGCTTACAAATGTGAAAAAATCCAAAAAGTTAATCTAAATGTAAACATCTTGTAACATTGTGCTAGATCTAAAGATTAGAGCCAGCCTTCAATTAATCAATCAGACTTGCTTAAGACAGAACCATATACAGATCGTAGCGGAGGGGACGGAATTGTCCTGGAGAAGCGAAGCGCTCGCCTACAAGTTTTCCGAAGGAAAACTACTTCGTAAGCGTATGCTTTGCCCCCGGATTTCTACCGCTATAAGCGGTAGAAATCCGGGGGTGGGCAGCGATCGTAAGGACAATCCGTCCACGCAGCGTTCATCAATCGACTCGATTCCATTTGTTCAAGCACTGATTTTGGTGTTGAGCCTTTATATAAGAGGTAATTCTACAATTACAAATAAAAAAAGCCTAAAAGTCCTTGTATGAAGGACGCTTAAGCTTTTGGAGGATTACATCATAGATCTATATTTTTATTCGTGATCAACAAATTCAAATTCAAAATCGCAAATTCGAACGATTGTACCGTCTACTGCACCGCGCGCACGCAAGGCTTCATCGATACCCATTTTACGTAGGATACGAGCAAATCTCAGTTGACCATCATGCGTAGAGAAATTCGTGCGTTTGAATAAACGATCGATACCTTCGCCTTGAACAACATAAGCTTCGTTATCTCTTGTAATCGTAAATTCATTATTAACCTTCTTCTCCAAGCGATACACTTTACGTTCTTCTATATCTGCCAAGTCTTCGATGAGTGGCATTTCGGGAATGGTTGCAAGAAGATCGGCAACTTTGTATAACAGCTCCTGAACGCCGTCTTTAGTCGCAGCTGAGATTGGGAAAATCTCATATTTCTTGCCTGACTCAGCTAGCTTCTGCTTGAACACTTCGAGATGTTCTGCAGCTTCTGGGATGTCCATTTTATTTGCAGCAATAAATTGTGGACGGTCTTCAAGCTTCACATTGTATAGCTTCATCTCTTCGTTAATTTTGAGCCAATCATCGAATGGATCTCGTCCTTCACTTGCTGACATATCCACAACGTGTACGATAGCTCGAGTACGCTCTACATGACGTAAGAATTCATGACCAAGACCAACACCTTGATGTGCACCCTCGATAAGTCCTGGCAAATCTGCCATCACGAAAGAACGACCATCCCCTACATCAACCACGCCTAAATTAGGTGTAATCGTTGTAAAATGGTAAGCACCAATTTTAGGTCTTGCACCAGAGACAACAGATAGAATGGTTGATTTACCTACACTCGGAAAACCAACAAGTCCAACGTCTGCCATCACTTTAAGCTCAAGCACGACCCAGCGCTCAACACCTTCTTCGCCCTTCTCAGCGATCTCAGGTGCTGGATTATTAACTGTAACAAATCGTGTATTACCACGACCACCACGACCACCCTTAGCAATAACGACTTGCTGTCCGTGACGAGTTAAATCTGCAATCACTTCATGCGTATCATCATCAATTACGACAGTTCCAGGCGGTACACGCACAATCATGTGCTCAGCACTTGCACCATGTTGGGTTTTGTTACGACCTTTTTCCCCGCGCTGAGCTTTGAAATGTTTCTGATAGCGGAAATCGACAAGCGTACGCAAGCCTTCATCGACACGGAATATAACATCTCCGCCCTTGCCTCCATCTCCACCGCCAGGTCCACCCTCAGGCACATACTTCTCACGACGAAACGCAACGAGTCCGTCGCCACCGTCGCCACCTTTAACATAAATCTTCGCTTTATCTACAAACATACATACACCTCTATTTACGTCTGAAACGGTAACTTCAATGTTACCGCTACTTCGTGTTCAGCGAAGCTAATTTCTTCAGCGGCCATATCCGTTTGTCCTGTTAGCAGCATTTTTTCAATCGTCCGTTCCAGTAAATCACGTTGATAATAACCGCGAAATACGAAATCAAGCAATAAAGAATCCTCTTCTGGAACAAATTGCAATGAAAGAACATTTAATAACTCCAGGTCATTGCCTGCTCTTGCAGCATTCTTAAATAAACTAATCATATCACGTGTAATTGTGGTAATGAATTCAGGAGTTAGAGGTAACTCAGCGAGATTAATCTCTTCCTCAATCTCCACTTCTAATTCCATTTCTAACATATTACTACGAATAGCAAGTAAATAAGCGACTAATGCCGGGATACCTAGCTTGGATAAATAGCCTTCTTGCAGCATCCTTATTCTTATTTTCTCCATCGTAGTATGTAAATTATCATATTTCTTTAATTGAATATATCCGAATAAAATTTGGAGATCATTTAGCATATCATGCCGCATTCTAGCGGATATATGGAGCAGATCCATTTCATTCTTGTGCGACTCCGCAGCAAGAACCTCAGCCTGTTCGGATTGCATGCGCCGAATATATCGATTAATACCAGCATAACCGCAAGCGATCGCCAGCACAACAATCAGGAGCTTTACTACAATATGTAGAGAGCTCAAAACGACACTAACCATTGCAATAATCGAGAGTATAAACCAAACATTCGAGCTTGTCCACCGATACATACGATTTCTCCCCGCCTTGTGCACAACGTCACCCTAATTCTTTCCCACATAATTATATCATTCATATGGAAATATGCACCAGCATTATTCACATATGAGCGGTCTAAAATGGAGCCGTATATGTTAAGCAAGGTAAGAAATAATTGTTATCGAAATGAGATAAACTCTTTACCATTAAAAAAAGCCTTGACGAAGTGAATCGCCAAGGCTTTCAACTCTGCATTTATGCTTCTACAGCTGCTGCTACAGGAGCTTCTGCAACTACAGGGTATACACTCGCTTTCTTACGATCGCGACCCCAACGTTCGAACTTCACTACACCTTCAACAAGTGCAAACAAAGTATCATCTTTACCGATGCCTACATTGTTACCTGGGTGAATTTTCGTACCGCGTTGACGAACGAGAATGCTACCAGCTGTTACAGTTTGGCCGTCAGCACGTTTCACACCAAGACGTTTCGCGATGGAATCGCGTCCGTTCTTCGTGGAACCTACACCCTTCTTGGATGCGAATAACTGAAGATCTAATCTTAACATAGATGTCAACCTCCTTCTTTATAAGATGTTACAACTTTTATATACTCACCATATGATTCTTCGATCGAATTGAGCATAACAACCATACTTTCAAGCAGCAGTTGAACACGCTCTGTAACAGATACAGACTCCTCAGTCTTGATATCGACTTCAAGTAATCCTTTACGTATCTTTACATGAGGCTGTACTCCCGTTAACGCTTCAATAGAATTAACTGTACCGACCGTAATTGCCGATACTGCAGAGCACACAATGTCTTTGCCTGACTCGTCATATAACGCATGGCCTGTTACTTGATAAGCAATAATGAAAGAATTCTCGCTACTAAGACGCTTTACTTTGACCTTAATCATCGCAAAAGACCTCTTATGCTTGGATTTTTTCGATTACTACTTTTGTATACGGTTGACGGTGACCTTGCTTACGGCGGTAGTTTTTCTTCGCTTTATATTTGAAAACGATGATCTTGCGATCTTTACCTTGCTTCTCCACTTTCGCGGATACCGTAGCACCAGAAACAACCGGGGAACCGAGAACTAGACCGTCCTCTTTGGATACTGCTAAAACGCGGTCAAAAGTAACCGTTTCGCCTTCGCCAACAACCAATTTCTCAACATACAATACATCGCCCTCTTGGACTCTGTACTGTTTGCCGCCAGTTTCAATAATTGCGTACATTCGTTGCACCTCCCTCATGTCTCAGACTCGCCATTATCTAGGTGACGATTGCTCGTACTTAAAAACCCGACATGTGCGGTTACAGCATGTTTCGCAACACACCAAATCATAATATCACAGACAGCCTAATAAAACAATCCAAAAGTTATAATTATCATTAGTTGGTTATCACAAACTTTAATTATTTGCACCCACTTCACATCGTTTGATGACCGCTACGCGGACAGATTGTCCCTACGATCGCTGCCCACCCCCAGATTTCTTGATCTTATACCGCCTATAGCGGTAGAAATCCAGTGGCAAAGGCGAACGCTACGCTTCTCCAGAACAATTCCGTCCGCTCCGCTACGTTCTGCAGAAAGTTCGGTTTTTTGGAAGGACTAATTGTGATTTAGAGCCACTTCAATTGATACTAACCAAATACCTACTTACGTTTACGTGTTATTTCAAGCAATCCAAGCTTGGTCCAGCCGACGATAATCGTTTTGGATCGATCACTTAATACCGCTTGTCCAAAAGCATCTAGAATCGCGAGTTGATTCGCTTCTACACTCATATCAATAAAGTCCACAATAATCATTCCACGAATATTACGTAACCGAAGCAGCCTAGCAATTTCAGTTACTGCCTCCATATTTGTATGGAACACCGTTTCCTCTAAATGAGTTGAGCCAGTAAACCTACCCGTATTTACATCCACTACTGTCAAGGCTTCCGTAGGGTCAATTACAAGATAACCCCCACTTGGCAACCATACCTTACGACGAAACAGACGATTTAACTCATCATGAATCCCATAAGCATCAAAGATAGCTACTTGATCGTTACTTGAATATAATTGCACACGTCCTACTAAATCCGGACTTTGCCGCTCTAGTAGTTCTCTCATTTCCTTACATACCTGTTCATTATCAATCCAAACCTCATGCACATCATCATCAATCACATCGCGCATAAGTCTTGGCAATAAATCTAGATCCTGATATAAGTGGAGTGGCGCTTCACCTGACTCGGCCTTCTCTTTCACATTGTTCCAGAGCTCCCGAAGCTCCGTCAAATCCCGCTCCAATGCTTGCTTAGATTGACCCGCTGCAACAGTTCGGATAATGATACCCTCTTCATCTGAACGTAAGTTCTCAGCAATATCCTTAAGCCTAAGCTTCTCTGCTTCTGAATCGATCTTCCTAGAGACCGCAGTATAATCCGCATCTGGCATATATACGATCCAGCGACCTGGAATTGAAAAATGCGTGGTTATTCTAGCACCTTTGGTTCCTTCTGGTTCTTTTACTACTTGTACCATCAGCACTTGTCCACGCTTAACAACATCCGCAATAGAAGGCTTAGAACGCGGCTGCTTCTCCATATTAACTGGTAACAAATCATCTATGTATAAGAAAGCATTCTTTTCTAATCCAATATCAACAAAAGCTGCCTGCATGCCAGGCAGTACATTTACTACACGTCCAAGATAAATCGAGCCTGTACGCTGCTTATCATCGAGGTGCTGAACGTCAAATTCAACTAGTCGATGATTCTCCGTAACCACAGCTTGTGTGATGTCAGGCCGACATTGTACAACAATCTTCTTCACATCCTCACCCCACAGCTATTTTACATGAAAAGCTCTGAAACTGCACTCCCTGGTTTTTTTTCATGAAAATAAGCTGTCAGTAATCGCTGTTCAGGTAGTACCTTCTGGATGACACCTCGCTCATTCATCACATATATAAGATGGTACTTCTCGCGCATAAATAGCTTCAGAATCTCACTAACCTGTCGTCTTCCATTTACTACAATAGGCTGTGCTAATGTACCCTCTGCTATAAACGCCTTTCCTCTCTCTGCTCGAACAGATAAGAAGCGAATGAAATGATAGGGCGCATTTCGCAATGAATACCAATTCGAATACAATAAGAATAAGCTGATTGCCATCATACTAAGCTGAGGACGCCCTTGCCCCATTTCCCATACGATGACCCCAATAATGATTACACTGATGATGAGCGATACGATAGCACCGTACCAAATCGTGCGGTAATAGGGAAGAAAGTAACTAAGTGCTACCTGCATAACCTTACCCCCATCCAGAGGTAAGATCGGAAGTAAGTTGAACAATCCAATCATCATATTTGCATCAATAAAGTAGTCCCACCATACGGGATCTAATACCTCGAACATTTTCATACCCCAAGCTAATGCAATCATCCATACATGCTGAGCTGGACCAGCAAGTGCAACCACTAACTCTTCCCAAGCAGGAACCGTACCTAACTCTTCCACCTCAGCCACACCACCAAAGGGTAGAAGCTTAACTTCCTTTAGCCGCCAGCCATACCATTTGATCGCCACGACATGTCCGAGCTCATGTACAAGCACAATGCCGAATAAAGTCATAGCTTCAACAAAATAACCTGTTACTAAGGATAAAATGAACAGAAGTGTAAATAAGGGGTGAATTCGAAATTGAATGCCTGACCACTTAATCAAATGAAACCACTTCCACTGGGTTCACATAGGTCTTGTCCAATTTAATCGAAAAATACAGCATACCTGTTCCTTTACGATCATTCTGACTAGCAAACCCAATTGTATCCCCGCCTTTCACCCAATCATTCACCCTAACTCGGGATTCCTCCATCCAGCCATATGCTGACTGAACACCGTTCGGATGCTTGATATTAACAGTTAGACCAGTACCATCAGTTGTATCTACAAAAACTACTTGGCCCTCATCAAACGAGGCAACAGGAGAACCTGTTTTGGTTTGTAATAGAACGCCAGTCTGGCTCTGCTCAAATGGAATAGTAACATAACCTTGTAGCGGTGCAAAATAAGTGCGTTTATTGCCAAGACTTGCCTTAATGGTCTCCTCTTGCCGCCGCTGTTCTGATCGAAAAGCTGGGATAAAGGATGGTGTATCTCCAAATGTTTGTTTAAACCAAACTGCAACAGAATCAAATTCCAATGGATTCGATAAGGCATTAATGACATAGCTCTTACCTTTCTCCGCATAAGGATGCTTGAGTTGAAACATACTCCAGATCATCACAAAGAGAAATAAGCAGATGATCGTTTTAATCCAGAATATACGCAGCCGCGGTCTCTCCGACCAAGTTTCTGACGAATGTATGGAATCTTTATCATTAAATATGCCTTTTTTATATTTTTGCTTCCAGACATATTCAGGATCTTGCAAACGCGGATCTAGCAGGATTGGTTCGATATAGGGCACTAGTTGAATCGTTTCAGAAGGGTTATCTCTATTGGGCTTCGGCTCCTTCTTATAAGAGCGTTCAAAATCGATATCATGAACATGAACATGAACATGATCCTGATTCTGATTCTGATCCTGCTCACGATCATGATTGAACAGCTGTGGGTATTCTCGCTCCCTAAGCTCTCTCGTCTCGACTCCAAGCAATTGCTTTACTCGCTCCATCCGGCGCATTCTCACATTACGCTTGACTTCCATCTTGCATACCTCCCAAAGCTTTGTTCAGATCAATCGATCGGACAACTTATTACAATCTATGAGAGGATATATAAAAATAGTAGAGTAATTAAAAAACCAACCAGTAACTTTCCTGGTTGGTTCAATCTGACACGTCTTATTCCGATTTATTGAGTGCTTGTCTTAAGGCGTCGGCAAGACCCGAATTAAGCGAGGTGTTATCACTAAACTGCTTGATGAGCTGTGCTTGCTGTTGCTTCTTCACTCGCCCTCCACCGGCTTGGCCATCCAACTTCTCAACAACATTACAGCTGCGACATTGCACATATTTACCTGCTTTTCCTGAATGAATTTCCATCTTCTTGTGGCACAATGGGCAGCGTTTATTAATGACTTGCGGCTCTGCTCCACGTCGATAACTACACTCGCGATTCGAGCAGACAAGCATCTTACCACGCTTAGTGTTTCGTTCCATCAAGAGATTACTGCATTCAGGACACTTCGAATGTGTAAGATTGTGTGGCTTATAATCAACCTCACTAACCTTCACCTCTCGGACAAGCTGATCAGCTTGTGCTCTTATGCCACTAATAAATTTGTCACGATTCCCTTGTCCACGTGAAATTCGTTCAAGCTCTCGCTCCCATTCAGCAGTAAGCTCAGGAGAACGCAATTCACTAGCAACAAGCTCGATCAATTGCTTGCCTTTACCTGTAGGCACGAGTGCTTTAATTCTCCGCTCTATTGTTTCCGAATGAAGCAGCTTCTCGATGATATCAGCACGTGTAGCAGGTGTTCCAAGATTATGCTTCTCCATCTGTGATAATAATGACGCTTCTGTATAACGGCTAGGTGGTCTAGTTGATTGTTCTGAAGATCGGCAATTCTTAACTGCTAACAGTTGTCCTTCTTTAAGCTCAGGTAATAGTTGACGGGTAGCTGTACGATCGTCAAGATCCCCATCTTCATCATCGGTTTGATCTAACGTGTTACCATAAACTTCTTTCCAGCCCGCATCCTTCTGTACTCTTCCCTTGGCATAGAACTTCTCTCCACCTGATTCAAGCGTTAAACTTGTTTCATCGTATCGATAAGCAGGGTAGAACAGAGCGATGAATCGTCTTACGATCAAATCGTAAAGCTTCCGTTCATCTGAGCTGAGTGCACTTAAATCGACAAACTGTTCCGTCGGAATAATCGCATGATGATCCGTTACCTTGCTGTCATCAATAATTCTTTTGGTTACAGGAAGCTGTTTGCGTAATAACGGCCTAGCTAATGCTGAGTAAGGACCTACTGCAACACTTTCAAGCCTGCCTTTGAACGTTGAAGCCATATCCGATGTTAAGTACCGTGAATCAGTACGCGGATAAGTAACAAGCTTATGCTGCTCATATAGCTTCTGTAAGACATTTGAAGTCTGTTTAGCTGAGAAGTTGAGTCGATTGTTCGCATCTCTTTGCAATTCTGTTAAGTCATAAGCTAGTGGTTGTGGCTCCATTTTCTCAGTCGTCACGCGCTTAATTAGCTTAGCAGATGTTCCCTTCACTTTACTTACAATAGAATCGGCTCTGTCTTTAGCAAACAGTCTACCACCCTGCGCTTCCTCACCGCGCCATCTCGCTTGAAATCCTTCAAAATCTGTCGTCACTGTCCAGTAGGGAACAGGCCTAAAATTCTCAATTTCACGTTCTCTGTCCATCATCATCGCAAGTGTAGGTGTCTGGACACGGCCAGCAGATAATTGAGCATCATATTTACAAGTCAGAGCGCGAGTTACGTTAAGTCCAATTAGCCAGTCGGCCTCCGCACGACACACAGCCGAAGCATACAAATTATCATAGTCTCTTCCTGGACGCAGATTAGCAAATCCGTCTCGAATCGCCTTATCCGTCTGCGATGATATCCATAACCGTTTAAAAGGCTTGCGCCAGCTCACCATTTCCATAATCCAGCGGGCGACTAGCTCTCCTTCACGCCCTGCATCTGTAGCAACAATAAGCTCGGATAGATCCGCACGTTTGCATAGCTGAGCAATTGCTTTATATTGATGCGATGTTTCACGCATTATCTTCAGCTTCATTTTGGCTGGGAGTAGAGGAAGATCCTCGAGTCTCCACGTCTTATATTTAGGATCATAGTCTTCCGGTTCCGATAACTCGACCAGATGACCAAGCGCCCACGTTACTACATATTTGGGTCCTTCAATAAAGCTCTTCTGCTTCTGTGTACAGCCAAGAACGCGTGCAATTTCTTTGGCTACGCTCGGTTTCTCACATAATACAAGTGATTTCATATAATCTCCCTAAAGTTAATTAATAATTGATATTGTGTAAAGTGCATATAGTTGATGACGTAGATTGATTATACACCACTAGAAGAAACGATTTCACCGTCTATTTAGGGCAACAGTAGTTTTCATAAGAAAACTGAATGAAAAGCGTGGAATTAATACTTTCATATATAAACAAGCTAGCATCTGCTTATCACAGATACTAGCTTATTCATGCTACAATTTTATCATTATTTAGCTTAACTAGGACAGCTACTACCTTCTTTACCAATCATTCGTTCTCGATTGTTCACCTTTGTTTTCCCATTTCATACACTGGCGTTACTAACGATCGGTTGACAGACCCTTGATTGACTAAGCATATTTACGAATAAGCGAATCGCGCCAGGTACTAAATGAGGAATCTCTCTGTACCACACGAGTGAACTGTAAGAATAAACCCCTTTACCATAGGCTGCTGTTAAGAATATACCTGTAAACTCTTCTTCTCCAGGATCACCTGTGGAAATGAGCTCTGTATATTCACTTCCCCAATAGCACGGAATATACGCTGAACGTTCCTGAATCCAGTGATTCCAGTCTTCGCATGTAATTGGATTTGGGTAATGAAACATGGAATGATGAGGAGCAAGAATAGTTACCCTCGAATTCTCATTCGTCACCCGCCACTTTAAGAATGGTTTGCCAATTTCGATTGGATAAGGCGCAAGCTCTGCTTGCCAATTATCTTCTGGCTTATGGTATTGAACAACGAGATTACCACCGTCGTATGCATATTGCAGAAGCCTTTGATTACAAGATACAAGCTCTGGTCTAACTGCATAGGCTCGAATCCCTAATACAATCGCATCGAAAATACTTAAGTCACCGAACTCTATATCCTTAGGTTCTAATCTTGTCACATTTAAACCAACTAATCGTAAATAGTGATCGATATTATCAAATCCGCTTGATACATAACCGACTTTTAACTGCTCAGATAATTGTAAATCGAACGCTTGAATTTTCAATTGCTCTTGACGTATATAATAAGTTCTACCGATATGTGGATATTGAATCACTTGAGTACCTTGACTACAAGCATATTGCTTATCTTCCACTACCGCCGAAATCGCATAATCACCATTGTTCACTCGAGCAGTCGGTTGAACCATGAAGGCTACCGTCAGCGTCTCACCCTTAAATACATAATCCAGTTCATGATATGCTGGCTGCGCAGTCCAGCCATCTGGTAGTCTTAAATGGATTGAAGCATGCGTAGCACCTGGATTGTAGTTCCGTATGGTAGCTTTCACTGGAATACTCTCTGTTTTATTCATCGTGTTAAGAACAATCGCTTCAGGACTCAAACAGATGGAATAAGCAGGAAGAATAGCTACCGTCTGGGTTGGGTGAATAAGAACATGGCTTGATACGTGAAACGCGATATATTCTACTTCACCACTAAGAATTGGATCATCATAAGGGTTAAATTCAGGCGCATCTATAGGTACCCTAACCTCAAACTGTACAGAAACTGTCTCGTTATACTCCAGTTTACTAAAGCTTGTTTCCCCTAGTGCCGTAAATGTCCAACCAGGTGGTACCTTGAGCTTTAAGCTCAAATCTCTTAGTGTTACTATTCCACCATTGAACGTGGTCATCGTTACCTTAGTGATCTGTCCAGGTACTAGTTCGGCTGATTCAGGTCTAATTTTGGCAATAACAGATAGAGCCTCAGAACAAAGTGAATTGAGTTGATCTTCCTTCACACGAAGCCGATGAGTTAAGTCAGCTTTGGTCTCATCATCCAGGTTAGACTTTTCAATATCGCTTATCGTGTTGGAAACATCGATCCTCATACGCTGTGCTTCAAGTGCGACCTGTGAGAATCTTGGGAATGAAGATACGATATGCTGAACATCCGAATGCAGAGCATACAGATCTGTAATCACACGTTTATCCCCGTTCTTCCCTTCAACCACTTTAGCTAAATCATCAAATGTAAACGCAATTCCATCAAATAGATCTTGTTCTTGTTCAAGTGTTGGTATAACGGCCCGTACTAGCTCATAGTAGCTGCTAATCGGACCTTCATCGATATGCGAGCCCATTCCTTGCGTTTTATGCATAAAACGGGAATGCTCCCCCATTTGAACATACGACGCGCCGTAAATCTCATTGAACTCTCCCGTGGGCACGAATACATGGTATGTATCCTCCCCAGCAGGAGCATACATTTTCTTAATTTGATAAGGTCTAATCCCTGCTTCCAAATGTTCAGGATATACCTCTGCATTCGCAGCATCATCAAAGGCTCGCATCGTTAATATATTCATTGCCCGATGATGACCATGTGTTGTTACATCATTCTGAAAAGCATTAAACACAACATCAGGACGCATTTGTCGAATGGTACGAATTAACCGCTCATAAGTCAGATCTTCGCCCCATTTGGATAATGTTTCATCCTCACATTTAGAAAAACCAAAATCATAAACCGGATCATGAATCTGCTGGCTGAGTAGACAGAGCGTAACATTCATCATCTTGGAGGCTTCTTCTAATTCCCTTGTACGAATCACACCGAGTGCATCACCAAGCTCACTGCCCAGTTCGTTCTGCCCACCTTCACCCCTTGTAGCAATAAGGCTGATTGTACGAACACCTTTGCCGAGCGAATAATAAGCTAGTGTATCACTATGCTCATCATCAGGGTGTGCTCCAGTGTTCATAATGCTAGCAACTGTCGTTAATGGATGAATCGACTTCCATAGCTGAACGATTCCAGGTCCCCTCTTGATCGACTTTGTCGATAACTGAGCTAACATTCCAGCTTCTTCAGCTGGGCACTTATCTGAAGTAATTAAGGGGTCTCCCCCTTTACCTCGAATAACCATTGTGTCCTCATCCTTTTTGGGCTATCTAGTTTATACCGTCATATTTGCACGATCACCGGTTATTTTTTGTGTGATAGATAACACGAGTATGATCGTTATAATTTGAAGTACGCCATATGCGCATGCAGTTCCAAAATCAAATGAATACATCCGCTGATAGATGGCTACCGAAATAGGCGCCGTCTTCGTTGTAAATAATAGAATTGATGCAACGAATTCTCCAATTCCCTGTACAAATGCAAGTAATGTACCTGCTAGAATCCCACTCAATGCCATTGGAAAAATAACTCTCCTAAAGCTATACCACCACGATGCACCTAAATTTCGTGCAGCTTCCTCAACAGATACATCCATCTGTAACAGTGTTGCTGAAGTAGAACGGAATACAAGTGGTAAATGACGAACGAAATACGCAAGAGGTATTATCCATACTGTACCCACGAGTACTTGACCAAAGCTAAATACCGAAGGCACGTTAAACGCTGCGATCAAGTTGACAGCAACTACAGTCCCTGGTAGCGCCCATGGAATCATAATTAACGTTTCTAGTAAAAACTTACCTTTAAACTTAAGTCGTACCATGCAATATGCTGCTGCAACGCCAAATATGAGAACACCAATCGTTGCTATACCACTCATCCTAAGAGAGTTCACAATCGGCTTCCATGTCTTGCTATTCGTAAACAGGTCAGCATAATAGTCTAGCGTATATTTGGGAGGTAGGATCTGAACTGTCCATGTCCCGTCTACAGAGAACGAAATGAGTACAATGACAAGAATCGGTAAAATCAGAATAAGAACACCTAGGAAAGAACAGCATACCGATACATATTTGAGGACTTTGTTCTTCACTTCAGAGCGATGAACGCTTATCCCTTTGCTCATGTTCATATAGCTTCGTCTTCCTTGATACCAACGCATAATAATGAGAAATAGGATCGACACGATCGATAATATAGTCGATTGCGTAGCAGCCATATCCAAGCTTCCGTTCGTGCGGGATAAATAAATCTGCATCGTCATCGTACGCTGGATACCAAAAATTAACGGTGCTGTATAGGAAGCCATTGAAATCATAAATACGAGTAAAGAGGATGCGACAAGTGCAGGTGTTAACATGGGCAATATTACCTTGCGCCAAATATAGATTCGGCCTGCCCCCAAACTAGCTGCTGCTTCTTCAAGTGAAGGATCAAGTCCTTTAATGGCAGCAGAAGCTGTCATATAGAAATAGGTATACATGGTAAACGTATGAACAACGACTACTCCCCAAATACCTTTAAGTGCGAAGGGGACTTTATCAAGGTTGAATAATGCCTGTAGTGCTCTTGGAATAATTCCACTCTCAGCATACAGAAATGAGAATGATAGCACCCCGATAAGCGGTGGTAATGCTAGTGGAACGAGTACAAGAATGGACAATACTTTTCTTCCTGGAAAATGGTATCGCTCCAATAAGAAAGCCATTGTTACACCGACAATTCCACTCGTAATAACACTAAGGATTGAAATATAAACACTATTCCATAATGCTTCTAGATTATTCGAATGCTCTAGAGAGAAAAATTGCTTGTAGTTTACTAGGTCAAAAGCACCTTTGATTTGAAAACTTTCTGCAAATGTCTGATAGAACGGAAAGATAACATAGCCTAGTAAAATCAAGAATAGAGGCGCTACAAGTAAATAGACAAAATAAGGAGATGATTGTAAGGATAATCTGCGCTGAACTGGCTTAGCCGCTTGAAGTTCTGTTTTCATATGTGCTCCCTCAGTCCGTAAAATAGACACTTTCCTTAGGAATAAAAAACGCGATTTGCTCACCACGTTGTCGCAGCTTATGTCCCTGATTAATAAACATTGCTCTTAGCTGAAGATTACCAATCTCTGTTACATAATTAACACTCATTCCTGTGAACTCAGAGACGATTACTTTACCCGCCACCTCGGTACCTTGCTCATCACTTTCTACTGATTCACGAATCCACTCTGGTCTGATCGATACAGCGATTTCTGAACCAACATGTAAACGGCATCCTGGTGAGGCGTTATGTGCAAAGCCACATAGTACAAGATCTGATGAGAGGCGAATATAGACATCCTCTCCATCTATCCGTTCAACGATTCCATTCCATAGGTTCGTCTCTCCGATAAACGTACTTACGAATCGATTTACAGGACGATTATAGATTTCTTCTGGAGATCCAATTTGCTGTACAACCCCACTCTGCATGACCATAATTCGATCAGACATCGCCATCGCTTCCGCTTGATCATGGGTGACATAGATTGTCGTAATACCAAGTTCGATCTGCAGTTTCTTAATTTCAATACGCGTTTCTTCACGAAGCTTGGCATCAAGGTTAGATAATGGTTCATCTAATAATAAAATATTCGGCTCGATAACAAGTGCTCTCGCTAATGCCACACGTTGCTGTTGACCACCAGATAATTGATCAATTCGTCTATCAGCATAAGTATCCAAATGAACTTGCTTTAGAGCTGTCGCAACCTTTTGTTTAATATCATCCTTCGATTTCTTACGAACTCGAAGACCGAAGGCTACATTCTCAAATACCGTCATATGTGGAAATAAGGCATAGTTTTGAAAAACCATCCCTGTATTCCGCTTATTGGGTGGGAGATAGGTAACATTCTCATCACCGAACAAAATCCGTCCCTCTGTCGGATAATAAAATCCTGCGATCATGCGTAGTGTTGTCGTTTTCCCGCATCCACTAGGTCCAAGTAATGTGAAGAATTCCCCTGGCTTAATCGATACATCAACACCTGTTACTCCGCCTACTTGACCAAATTGTTTGCTGATGTGTTCAAGTGTAACTTGGATCAAAATGGCCCCTCCTTCAAGATTTCCCTTAGTTGTTATAATTCAGGCGGAGTTCATAGGACAACTCCGCCTGAAAATTCTAATTATTTCACTTACTACCTTTGCCTTTTATGTTCTGATCCCAGTGTGCCATCCACTCTTTTTCTTTATCAGCCATTACTTTCCAATCAATATCAAGAGGTTTAAGCTCTAGACCCTTGAGCCAAGCTGGTAGCTTATCTTTGCTAATATCAGAACGAGTCGGAATTTGGAATAATTTTTCGGCCATTTCTGCACGAATATCAGGGTCGAACAAGAAGTCGTAGAACTTCACAGCTGCATCTTTATTCGGAGCACCTTTGATAACACCAACACCGTCTACAAGTATTGGCGCACCGCTCTTCGGATACACGAAATCAAATGGACGCTTCTTCGTTTCTTTCTGTAACATCACATCTTGAAGGTTCCATAAAGTGAATGCCCCTTCTTGACGTTCAAGCTTCAATTGCATTTGAGTCGGATCTGCTGCATAGTCTTTAGTATTCGCATCTAGCTTTTTGAGGAAATCATAGCCTTTTTGCGGATCAGCAGCACCAAGACGGAAGATCATTGCAGAATAAATAGTTCTCATAGTACCTGAAGCAAGTACATCACGGATTACGATTTTATCTTTGTATTTAGGATCAATAATATCGTCCCAATCTTGTGGTGCATCTGCTTTGTTCTTATAAACATCGCTATTATACATAATTACTTCAGGTAATAGCATTTCGCCATACCAGCGATCTTGAGCATCTTTATACTGTGCTGGAACCTGATCGCCACCGCTCGGTTTAACCGTATCTAGCAATCCTTCATCAGCTGCAGTCATTAATGCAGACTGTGTACCGCCCCACCAAAAATCTCCTTGCGGGTTAGCTTTCTCACCACGAACACGTTCAAGAATTTGCTGAGCCCCCATCTCTAGTGTTTCAACTTCGATATTCGGGTATTTCTCATTGAATTTCGGTAGAACGACAGCGAATACATTCTTATCTCTTCCTGTATAAATGACTAATTTCTGCTTGGCGTCATTCGGTTTAGCAGTTTCTGCTGCTTTCGGAGCATCTGTTGCCTTTGGTGCTTCCGATGAAGCCGTATTGCCGGATCCCCCACTGCTACAAGCTGTAATGATCATAATAAGTGCCATTAAAACCATTGCATAAACTGAGTGCTTCTTTTTGCTACGTGCCACTTAGATTCCCCCTTGTATTAAGCTAACTTCACTATGGTAAAGTATACCATGGTAAGAATTGTATATGAGAAATTTTGGGTTGTCAATGCTTGGAATATATGATCTTATCTAGTACAATGTATATATTTATGTCGTCTTAAATCAGCATAATAAGGAGTTAATCACATTGAATAATGCAGAACATCAACTATTTCTCCACTTACTACAATCTGAATTCAAGCTAGCAACTGGCTGCACAGATCCAGCTGCAATCGCTTCTGCCGTAGCTCGTGCTTCAGAACAGTTAAAGTCCAGACAACTAGAAGATGTTGCACATATTGAAGTTGAGCTTAGTCCCAATATTTTGAAGAATGGCTATCACGTAGATATCCCTGGCACCTCTGAGCGTGGAATTGAAATGGCTGCTGCCTTAGGTTATGTAATGGGAGATTCCATAACTGGATTTGAGGTATTCCGTGGCTTACAAGACGAGCATGTCATATTAGCCAAACAACTCGTAACTAATAACAAGGTTGTCGTAAGACAATCCAATGAAGGATTGGGATTATCCATTCATATCCTCCTCACGACAGTTCATGGTGAACGAGTTGATGTACTTATGAAGCAAGATTATTTTCTAACACATCACATAAAAGTAAATGATCAAATTGTATATAGTAATGAAGCCATACATGTAGACCACATAACCGATCTAGGCTATACACTTCAAAATTTCGTTCATTTTATTGATCAAGTCGCAATTGATGAGCTCCAGTTTGTAGCAGAAGGAATTCAAACGAATGTATCTTTTCTTGAAGAGGGCTTAATAAACGCTAGAGGACTACAAATTGGCAAAGTTCTCATGAATGCTCATCAAGCTGATTTAGCTCATGGAACAATATCTGATATCAGTATGCGAATCAAAATGTTAACAGCTGCTGCTGTTGATTCACGTATGGGTGGTTCACCTCTCCCAGTCATGTCTAGTGGAGGGAGCGGTAATTTAGGATTAGGCGGGACGATTCCAATTGTAGTTGTTTGTGAGCATCATGGTTATACAGATGAACAACGAATAAGGGCTGTCGCACTCGCTAATCTAGTCCATATCTATATGAAGCAAATGACAGGTAGATTAACTGCTGTGTGTGGAGGCATTCTCGTTGGTATGGGTACCTCCGCTGCGATTGTTTGGTTACAAGGTGGTAGCCTGCATCAGATGGAAGGAGCTATCAATAATCTTACCGCTAACTTAACAGGAATGATATGTGACGGAGCAAATTATGGCTGTTCTTTCAAAGTGAGTACTGCTGCAGTAGAAGCCTATTTTGCAGCAACTCTAGCGCTACAAGGCTGTATCGCGACTTCAACTGAAGGCATTGTAGGCGAGCATAATGAACAGACTTTACGGAATGTTGCCCGAATTTATTTAGAGATGAACAAACTAGACCCCGTCATACTCCAAATGATACCGAATACCCAAACATCATCTAATTACGATTACAAACCATAACAAACCAAAAAAGGAACCCTGTACTAATTTAATTAGTGTAAGGTTCCTTCTCTATTAACTTTCTTGTTCGTATGCAGAGGGTTTATCTTGGTGTAAGCGTACGCTCATAACAAGTCCCATCGAGATCATATTAATTAACAGCGATGTACCTCCATACGAAATGAATGGAAGCGTGATCCCCGTAATCGGCATTAAACCGATCAGCATTCCTACATTTTGAAAAATTTGCAGTACGAACATGGATACAATTCCAATAATGATATATGATCCACTCAAATGAACGCTTTGAATGGCTGTTAAGATCATGCGATAAATCAGTACGAAATACATCAATAATAGAATTGCACTCCCACGGAACCCAAACTCTTCTCCAACTACAGCAAAAATAGCATCCGTATACGCCAAAGGAATACGTTGATCATGAACCATCTCACCTTGTAAGTAGCCTTGACCCGTAAGTCCACCTGAACCGATTGCCGTCATCGAATTCGTCTTTTGATAGCTCCAGTCCTTATCTGCGGTTTCAGGATACAAGAAGGAATCAATTCTAACAACCCAGTGGGAAAAATCAGTGTCCTTGAGACCTTCCACGATCTGATCATGAAAGCTGTCATATATATAATAGCTCCCAAAGGCAATTCCGCATATCACAACTAATCCAATAAGTACATGCGAATATTTGATTTCCCCAATCCAATACATACCAATTAAGATAACCAAATAAATAGCTGCATTTCCCATATCAGGATAGATCATTACAATTAAGAATGGTACAAATACGATTAGTCCAATCGGCAATACATCATTGACGAAGGAAAGCTGATCTCCATTTTTTTTGGAGAGAAGAGCAGCTATCACAATAATTAGAATAACCTTCATTAGCTCTGCCGGTTGAAAGGAAATTCCACCTATTTCAAACCAGCCTCTAGCACCATTAAGCTTATCCGTAAACATAAACGCGGCAATCAATAATGCTATGCCCAATCCATATAAATACGGCCAGTATTTAAGTAGTATTCGATAATCAAAGAATGAAGCTGAGAAGAATGCAATTAATCCAACCACAGTGATAATTACATTTTTCATAAATGGAATTTTGATAGTAGCTTCTAGTGTAGCACTGTGCACTAGAAGTATAGACATAATCATAAATGCGATCAAAATAATAACGATATATGGATCAAATTGTTTTATTTTTCGGAGCAAAACACAATCCTCATCCTATCCCGAGCAGTTTCTTCATTTTGGACAACATTCCCGGCTTTACTTCAAGCGGACTAAGCGGCACAGAATCACCTAAGATCCGCCTAGCTATGTTGCGATAAGCGATTGAAGCTCGTGAAGTATCACTCATCACCGTTGGTTCACCAGCGTTAGCTGATTTGATTACATGTTCGTCATCAGGAACGATACCCAGTAGATCAATGGCTAGAATCGAACAAATCTCATCGATATCCAGCATCTCACCCTTCTTCATCATGTCAGGACGAATCCGATTAATGATTAATTTGGGTGATTTAATTTGCGATTTTTCTAATAATCCAATGATACGATCTGCATCACGCGTAGCAGCTAGCTCCGGCGTAGTAACGACTATCGCACGATCAGCACCCGCAACCGCATTGCGAAAACCATGTTCAATACCAGCTGGACAATCAATAATGATATAGTCAAAATCAGCCTTAAGCTCGTTTACAATTTTCTTAACTTCTTCCGGTTCAATCTCAGTCTTATCCGCAGTCTGAGCTGCTGGCAGCATGTACAGTTCACTAAAGCGCTTATCCCTAACTAGCGCTTGATTCAACCGACAACGTTCTCGGGCAACATCGATGATATTATAAATAATCCGGTTCTCAAGTCCCATAACAACGTCTAAATTACGCAATCCGATATCGGTATCCACCATACATACTTTTTTGCCAAGCAGAGCAAGAGCAGAACCGACGTTCGCTGAAGTTGTCGTCTTACCAACACCGCCTTTACCGGATGTAACTACGATAGCTTCTCCCATGAACGTTCACTCCCCTAATATAATATTCCCATATGAAGAAACGATATTACCTTCTTATGGTAAAATTTGATGAAGATGATTCATTCTTTCAATCTCCATCACGCCATCTTTAATATAAGCAAACTCCATGTGGGCCTCATTGATATTACCTTCATCAGGTGCTCTTGATACGACTTCAGCAATTCTAAGTTGCATGGGGTGCAAATAAGAAGCAGCGATAATTGATGATTCATCACCTTCACTTCCGGCATGAGCCGTCCCTCTTAGTGCACCTAATATGTAGATGGAACCTGTACAAATAATAGATCCACCCGGATTTACGTCGCCTAAAAACAATAAATCGCCTTTATGCTCAAGCATTTGACCGGATCGAACAATCCCTTTTAGCGACTTCAAACGATTAGCTAAATCAAGTTCCTCTATTTCTGCATCAGACTCAATCGATTGAATAAGAAGATTTCCTTTTTGCTTGATGATCTCTCGTATTTGATCCTTCTGTAATTCTGTTAGATTACGTTTACCAAGCTTCACATACACATGTATGATCGGTCCTGCAAAAAACTGTTCGTGTGTTTTCTCTAATATATAATTAAGCTCACGTAGTAACATCTCATAATTACAGTGGTCATTCAAATGAAAAACTAGCCCATCCTTAGAACCTTTGATCGTAATGAATTGTTTTCTCTTAGCAGTCATTTAAGTTCCAGCCTCCTACTCCATACATTTCTGCTAATGGACAGGTTTCTCCTTCCTATCCCTAGGAATCCTCTCGATCTTTTTTGAAAAAGACCAGATCATCCAATAATTTGCGTATCGGCATGTATATAGCTAACGCAAATAGCATGTTGAATAGAGAACTCGGTAGGATATTGTGAGTCAATGCATAGAGATAATTAATCTTTGTAACATTGAATAGTAGATAGGAACCGTAAATGATTGACTCAAAAAATAAATAACTAAGGCCAATTAACAACATAATATTCAGAATAAAATGGGGCTTACGCGACTGTAACAGGCCAAGTAAATAGCCCGTTAAGCCCATCGCGAAAGAATGCACACCTATCATATGCCCATAAAACATAAAGTCTTGTAAGATCCCAAAAATAAGGCCGTAAACAAGCGCCTGATGTCTTCCCAAATATAAAGCAATAAACATAATGAGTACAAACACTAAATTCGGTGAAACGTGAACGTCCGATTGCCATGAAACAGGTAAGATCCAAGTGAACCATGTCCCCTGTATGAAAAATAATAACAGGCAAATCAGCCAAACATAATGGCGTTTCATGACTTACCTCATTTCTGGCACTTCGACCACAAACACTTCGCGAATTTTATGGAACTGAGCGAATGGCTCGATCATTACCTTATGTGTGATACCAAAATCACCAACATCGCGACTAACAACCTTCCCAATTGGGATTCCTCCTGGGAATACTTGACCAAAACCAGATGTAATGACTGTGTCTCCAATTGCAATCGGATCATTTTGATCAACCCTTGTCATAACAAGCTGACCAAGACTTTTCTCATAGCTCTCTATGATGCCATAAGAATCATTCTCACGCCCTTGCGCTGTAGCAGCAATCGCTTTGGTTGTGTTATCAATGTCTGTGATGTCTGTCAATAGCTGAACCGTAGAATGAAATGGAGCTACCGTCTGAATACGACCAACAAGACCATCAATTGTCATAACAGCCATGTTAGGCTTAATTCCATCCTTCTCACCGAGATTAATGGAAATTGTATTCGTATAAGCATCGATGGTGTTTGCAGATACCACTTCAGCTATTCGATATCGATAGTCATTAGCTTGCTTCTGATGCTCAGTAAACTGCAGATCTTCTTTAAGCCGCTTATTCTGCGCTTCTAGATCATTCAGGCGCTGCGTGTCACGTGCATATTGGGTAAGTGTCATTTTGAGCGTCTTGTTCTCCGTATAAACGACACGAAGCTTGCTAAGATCTTCAAAGAAACCCGCTACATAGCCAGCGGGCTTATAAAATAATCCTTGAGTCCAGGAAACAGTATCTCTAATAAATTTTTCGGGCCATGTATTACCTGCTTTACCGCCTATCGTCAATCCCATAAGGATGAAGAAGAGGATCAAAGCAAGCATCAGAAAAATAAGCCTTTTATTCCCCATAAACTTGAACAAACGAAACACCTTCTCGGAATCTGATGAATCCTACCCTTTTTTGTATCTAGCTCCAGCGTTGTTCTTAAATAAATGCATATGGTCAAGGGATAAGCCTGTCCCAATTGCCACACAATCAAGTGCGTTCTCCGCGACGATGACTGGCATACCAGTCTCATGAGTAAGTAATTTATCTAAATTACGCAGTAAACCGCCACCACCAGTAAGTACAATACCACGATCAATAATATCCGCTGCAAGCTCTGGTGGACATTTTTCAAGCGTAACCTTAACAGCTTCTACGATTGAATTTAACGTATCTGTTAACGCATCTGTAATTTCTTCGGAAGTAACTGTCATTGTTTTGGGCAAGCCGCTTACAAGGTCACGTCCACGAATCTCGAAAGACTCGACCTGCTCAAGTGTCAAGGCTGTACCAAGCTCCATCTTAAGTGTTTCAGATGTTCTTTCACCAATTAACAAGCTATATGTTTTCTTGATATATTGCATAATAGCTTCATCCATTTCATCACCAGCAACACGAATCGAACGACTCGTTACGATACTGCCAAGTGAAATGACGGCAACCTCAGTTGTACCACCGCCGATATCGACAACCATTGAACCCGTTGGTTCCCAAACAGGCAAGCCAGCGCCAATCGCTGCAGCAAGTGGTTCTTCAATTGTATGTGCTTCACGCGCACCAGCTTGTTTCGCCGCGTCTATAACAGCTCGCTTCTCTACTGCTGTAATTCCTGACGGCACGCAAACCATTACGTTAGGGTGACGACCAAACATCGATTTCTTCTGTGCTTGTCGAAGGAAATAACGAATCATGGCTGAAGTTGTTTCAAAATCTGCAATAACCCCATCCTTCATCGGTCTGATCGCACGGATATTTCCTGGTGTACGACCAATCATTTTCTTCGCGTCGTTACCGACTGCCTCAATTGTTTTTGTATCTGTACGCTGAGCAACCACAGATGGTTCTCGCACAATAATACCTTTACCTTTTTCATATACCAACGTATTAGCTGTACCTAAATCAATTCCTAAATCTTTTCCACCGAACATTCGTGGAGCTCCTTCCCGCTATGCAAAAACTTTGTGTTCTGGTGAATCACAATGCATTTATTATACTTGAAAAGCCTTCTGTAGGCTAATGGTAGTTACATGTATCCTTTTTCCTTTAAACTTACGTACCCATTATCACCAATTATAATATGATCGAGTACATCAATTCCAATAATCTCGCCTGCTTCCACAAGTCGCTTGGTAATCTCGATGTCCTGTGGACTCGGAGTGGGATCACCGCTCGGATGATTATGTGCACAAATAATAGCTGCCGAGCTACGTTTAATTGCTGCACAAAAGACTTCGCGTGGATGTACAATCGAAGCATTCAGAGAGCCCATCGAGAGCGTCTCCTGTCCAATCACATGATTCTTTGTATTCAAAAACAAGCATACAAAATGTTCTTTCGTTAAATATCGTAGTTCTTCTGTTAATACCCGCGACACATCTTGTGGAGTCCGAATGATTACCGTTTCGCTTTGGGTGCTTCTCGCCATTCTTCGTCCTAGCTCAATACTAGCATGAATTTGCAGTGCTTTAGCTGCACCAATCCCTTTGATCTGCATTAGTTGATCGATACTCATGTCTCCGAGCGTCCTTAAACCGCTAGACTCGGATAATACCCGGTGAGCTAGTCCAATTGCTGATTCTGCATAGGTGCCTGTTCTAAGTAGTATCGCTAACAATTCTGCATTACTTAGTACACTTGAACCGTAGCGAAGCATCCTTTCCCTCGGACGTTCTTCGTTCGGAACATCCCTCAAAGCGATATGAGGCAGGCTCATGAATTCCCCTCTTTCATTCTAATATGGATTCACCTATTTTCATTTATTCCCAAAGCTGGTTATGTTGATTATAGCACTCATTCGCCCAATAAGGTAATGTTCAAAGTACTTCATTACCAAATTCAGCTAACATTCGATTGAGCAAACAGAGCGGCAGTCCTACTACTGTAAAATAATCACCATTGATTTGCTCAACAATAGTCGAGCCCAATCCTTGAATAGCATATCCTCCCGCTTTATCTCTTGGCTCACCCGATTGCACATATTTGGCAATTTGCTCCTCTGATAATGGACGCATCGTCACTTCTGTGCAACTGAAAGAAACCTTAGATTGATTGGTAGCAGCATCCACAATGGCAACTCCAGAATATACCTGATGAGTTCTTCCTTTGAGCTTGTTCAACATCGAATGTGCATCTTGATCATCTGTGGGTTTACCCAAAATTTGATCTTCTAACACAACAATCGTATCTGAACCGATTACTAAGCCTTGCTCATACTTGCCAGCAACAGAAGATGCTTTGCGAAGTGCAAGCATTTCTACTACTTCTTGAGGAGGTGTGCCCGCTGCAAAGGATTCGTCGACATCACTTGAATCAACCGTGAACGACAGACCAAGCCCGCTCAGCAGTTCCTTACGACGTGGAGAAGATGAAGCTAAAATAAGTTTACTCGACATTATAACCTCCGATAAACAAAAAATGCTGCCACGATCCCAAGGATCGCGCATAGATTTAGTTTGATCTCAATATAGAAATCATATTTCAATACTTGCAAATCTGCTTTAGGCTCCCATGAAATTGGAATTGACTTCGTAAGAAACCAAAGTGCTTTGACCGGCATTAAGAGCTCACCTAGTATGATACCAACTACTAAACCGATGATTAGAACAAGAATAAATACGAACGAATTTTTCTTCATCGTAAACTTCCTTCCGTCTCTCCCAAAATCTACATGCCTATTATACGTGCAACCTATCACTCTTTCAATGTAAAATAGGAATTAAACTAATTGAGAGGAGTATCAACAGCATTGTATAAAACATCACGAGTATTATTTCTAGTCATCGTTATATCATTAATTACTAGTCAAACTGCCTTTGCTTCGAAAATTATCATAGATCCGGGACATGGGGGATCAGATCCAGGAGCTATAGGGGTTAATGGGCTTGAAGAGAAACTAGTTAACCTCGATGTATCACTTAAAGTACGCGATTTATTACATAAAGAAGGATTCGAAACGGTTATGACACGTGAAGATGATCGCTACATCTCACTTGCAGACCGAATTCGCTTTAGTAATCGTCAGGATGCAGATTTACTCGTATCTATTCATTCCAATTCGCATCCAAACTCATCTGCTCGCGGCGGGTTAATTCTTTATTACGATAGTCGTTATCCACAGGCAAGCTATCCTGCATCCCCTGAAATGATTCATTATAGTAAAGTATCTGAGCTATTTGCCCAACAAGTGCTTGATAAGTATATCAGCATCACAGGATTTCAGAATCGTGGACTTATGGATAGTTCCGTCTATATGGTACGAAAGGGAAATGTTCCTAGTATTCTAGTAGAAACAGCTTTCCTTAGTAACTGGGAGGATGCTGCTATACTTGCAGATGAATCCAAGCGAAGCATCATTGCGCAAGGGATTGCTGAAGGAATCAAAAGCTATACTCAAATCATTTTCCCCGACACCGTTGATCATTGGGCTAGGGAATCCATTATGAAAATGCATGAAAAAGGCTGGTTACAGGGCTATAAAAATTATTTCCAGCCAAGTAATGCGCTGACACGTGCTGAATTTGTATCACTAATGAACCGTGTGTTTGATTTCAGCAAGCTTGAGCCTATTGCATCCTCACAGGACAGCTCTACGCCTGTGTTCCCAGATTTACCACAGAAGCACTGGGCTTATGAGGACGTAATGAAGGCCGCTGAGCTAGGTTTACTGCAAGGTTATCCGGATGGAACGATTCAACCTGATTCACCGATTACTAGAGGTGAGACAGCATATCTGTTTAATCTATTGATGAATGCTAGTAATGAAACTACCAAAGCAACACCTATATTTACAGATGTACCAGCTGATCTTTGGAGCTCACAAGCAATCTATGCCTTGCAGAAATTAGGAATACTAACAGGCTATAACAAAACTGAATTTAAGCCTAATTACAAGATGCTTCGCTCTGAAATGGCTGTCGTCCTAGATCGCTATTTACAAACCAAATAATTTCATATATAACCCCCGAAGACTAGTTAAGCATAACTGTTCTTCGGGGGTTATCTTCTTTTATATAGCATTAATCGCTTTATAAAGCTGCTTCTCTGCTATTAGATATTGCATCATGGCTGATTGAGCTTTCCATAGTAAAGATGAAGAAGGCTTCTGCTCGTATTCTTCCAATGACAAGATAGCAGCGTTCATCGATTTGGTCATACTGAGTATGATTTTATTTGCTTCATCTTGTCCATCCTTTAGAGCAGTTGCAATCGAAGTCCAACCTGTATGGGCATCTTTAATTGAAGCCATCGTCGCAGGATCAAATGGAGTAGACTGAGTTTCTTCTAAGTGTGTTACCGTCACACCGCTTATCATTCGAATCAATTTATCACCATTCGTAATATAATCACGTACACTTTGAGGTTTAGAGCCGCTCCATTTCATTTGACTTATGGCGGGTATTGCAATTGACTTCACATAAATATCAATCTGGCTTCCCTTTAATACTTCAGCTAAGCGCTGAGCGTCAGCTTTGTTCGCAGCTACTCCAGCATAGACGGTCAGCTTATCCCCTTGTTCGGTTGATGTGACAAATCCTTTTCGACCTAATTCAGTGATTGCAGCTTGTCCAGTCTCTGCAGATGAGAACACACCATGCTGGAGAAAGGAATAGGTATAAGAGTCAATATTAACATTAATCATACCTTCCATTGATACACCAGCTGTTACTGCCTGAGAAGTCACATCCTTCTCTTGTGCAGGCGTCTTTCCTTCAGCAGTAGGCTTACTTGATTCAGGAGCTGGCGTAACCATTGCCGATTTACTCGGATCAAGCACTTCACCTCCACCTTGAATGATATTTAGAATAAAAAAGCCCAAAGTAACACCTGTCATCACCGCTGCTGAAATGGACAACACTGCTTTCCACCAACTGGTTCTAGGCCGCTTACGCAGCATCACACCATTGAATGATTCCTCTGTCCATATTTGATCGCGATTTAACTCCCACATCGGTTCCTCTGGTATCTTAATTCGATCATCTGATTGCACTATTCGTGGTTCTTGATATTTAAAATTATTTACTGATTTAAGTTTATTCTCTTTTTGATTTATCTCAATAACTTTTGATGCGTTGGTTTTCATTTCAATGTGATGAATGACTTGCTCAACTCGATCTGTATCCGCCTCAAATTCACTTTGCCAAGGACCGAAATCCGTTGTGAACTGATTAATTCCTACTTGATCTGGAGTATCATCTTTAGTCTGCGAATTCTCTGGCTTGAGTGGTATCACCTTATTTTCGCCACTTTTGCGATGATCCTTCTCCCCAACTCGATTGCCACTATGATCAAAATGAAACGTAATCTTCGCTTTATTCATTCAGGCACCTCCGTTCAATAGTGTTCAGCATAACTTTCTACTCTATGAATCTTTTGCTATTACTAGATTATGATTGAGAGGAGGGTTATATGACTATAAGTTACGACAGATTTCATCTTCGTCCCATGTCTGTCTCAGTGTCTCATGACACACGAAAAAACCACCCCTCACTCCGTATATACGAAGTAAGGGATGGCTTCTAGTTGCATTCATTAGAGACTATACGTAGATCCTAACTATTTAAACAATATCTTTGAGTTTCTTAGCCAAACCGGCTGCTGCCTTCCAAATATCTCCTGCACCCATCGTAAGTACAAGATCACCTTGCTTCACATGATCAATCAAATAAGCAAGAACTTCATCTCGTGTCGGAATGTAGTTCACATTCTGATTGCTGTTCTTGTGGATGAGCTCCGTAAGCTTCTCTGACGAAATTCCCTCAATCTGCTTCTCACCAGCAGGTGAATATATATCAGTAATAATAACTTCATCTGCTTCAGCGAACGCCCGAGAGAATTGATCGAATAAATAGAAGGTTCTTGTGTACCGCTGCGGCTGGAACACCGCAATAATATGTTTACCCGTTGATTTAGCAGCTGCAATAGTCGCTTGGATCTCCGTAGGATGATGAGCATAGTCATCAATGACGAGAATATCATTTTCTTCACCAAGCACCTGGAATCTTCGCTTAGCGCCGCGGAAATCTTTGATTCCTTCGGCGATTTGCTCAAATGTTAAGCCAGATTCTAGGCAAGTTATCACCGTTGCCATTGCATTGTATACATTATGCGTACCTGGAACTGACAATACAATTTTACCAAGCAGCTTTCCATGATGTAGAACATCAAAGGATACCTTACGATCTCCTAATTCAATATTGCTCGCTACATAATCCGCTTCATCATGAATACCGTAAGTGATTACTTCTGCATGAATATCGGGAATCATTGCACGTAAATACATATCATCCCCGCATACGATTGCTTTGCCGCCTTCTTTAACCTGGCTCAAAAACTGCGCATAAGCCCGCTTCAAGTTCTCGAAATCACCATTATAGTTCTCCAAGTGATCTGCTTCGATATTGTTTACAAGAGCAAGGTAAGGATGATATTGCAAGAACGTACCGTCGCTCTCATCCGCTTCAGCTACAACATATTCACCCTTACCAGCTTTAGCATTTGAACCAATATTCATGATCTCTCCACCGATAATATAAGTCGGATCTGTATCACAATTCTCCATTACGAGTGCAATCATCGAGGAGGTTGTTGTCTTCCCGTGTGCCCCAGCAACAGCAATTCCTTTACGTGCGTTCATGAGTCTAGCTAGCATCTGCGAACGGTGTATGATTGGAATATTACGTTTTTCCGCTTCCACAATCTCAACGTTATCTTTGGATAGGGCTGTCGAATAAACGACTAGATCAGCATCTGTTACATTATGTGCTTCGTGACCGATATACACGTGCGCACCTTTTGCTTTAAGCTTCTCTGTTAATTCCTGTTGCGCTAAATCGGAACCTGATACTTTAAATCCCATTTCAAGCATTACTTTTGCAATCGCGCTCATTCCGTATCCACCGATACCGATAAAATGTACATGTTCTGATGTATTCAAACCACTGTTCACCATCCCTTTTCAGAATCGGCAGTATGTAAAATCCAAGAGCGAACATCGGAAATTAGATACAAAGTACCTGATACAACCGCTAAATCTTCTGGTTCAGTTCGATTTAGCAAAGTATCAAGACCAGCTTTCCAATTCGTTTCGATCGTTACTTCGATGTTCAAATTCATCTCGTCTATTAAATCGCGCACTTTAACCGCCAAACTTTGCGCATTTTCTTTCTTATGGTAGTCCGGTTCAGTAACCACTAAAGTATCCACTATTGGTAGTATATGCCTGAGATATCCCGGATGATACTTCGTTGAAATCATTCCGATCATAAAATGAAGTTTTTTATACTTATAAGTTTCCTTTAATGCGGATGCTAATGCTTCTGCACCTTCAGGATTATGTGCACCATCAATGACTACACGCGGATTGTTCGCAATTAACTCCAATCTGCCAGCCCAATGTGTATCCTTCATCGCTTGATACAGATCTTCCTCTTCCACGATCAAAGCACTATATTGACGCAATATTTCGATTGTCATCAAAGCTGCAGATACATTCTTCAATTGATGCGCACCATTCATGGCAATCTCAGCATTTAGATATTCTCTAAAAGGACCTTTAAAATTAAATAATTGCTTATTTTCTTCTGTACTTAACTTTTCATACTGAAATTGGCTTCCTAATAAATACAACGTAGCTTTACGACTGCGAGCAACCTCCTGAATAACCTCAATTGCTTCTGGCGATTCAGCTGTGCACACAACAGGAACACCTGATTTAATAATGCCGGCTTTCTCAGCAGCAATCTTACTAATCGAGTCACCTAGAATATCCATATGATCATGACCAACATTCGTAATCACTGAAACTACTGGATTCACAATATTCGTTGAATCTAGTCTTCCACCTAATCCAGTTTCCCAGATCACATAGTCAGGGTAAGTCATTTTGCCATAGTACATAATAGCTAAAGCTGTGCATACCTCAAACATCGTTGGATGTCCTAATTCTGTCGCTCCAACTTGTTCTATTAGCGGGTACAATTGGTTAGAAAGCGTCAGTAATTGCTCTTCTTCGATGTCTTGACCATTATATTGCATGCGATTCGTAAATTTCTCGATGTAAGGGGACGTGAACGTCCCCACATCGTATCCAAGTGCAAGTAGTGACTTAGTTAAGAATGCACATGTTGACCCTTTACCATTCGTACCAGCAACATGAATGAACTTCAACCTACGCTCGGGATGTCCAAGCAAATCCATTAGCATTTCCATCCGCTTGAGCCCTGGCTTAATTCCGAGCGGTACTAAATTAACAATCCAATTCACTGCGTCGTCATAATGCTGAAAAGGCACCGAAGAGGAATCAATAGATTTTGTAGACATGAGACATCATCCCTTCATTTCTGCAAGACGTGTAATCACTTTCTCACGTTTGTCAGCATAATCAGCGAGCTTGGCTCTTTCTTCCTCAACAACTGACGCTGGTGCTTTAGCCATAAACCCTTGGTTCGCTAACTTCTTCTCGATCCGTTCTACTTCTCCATTAAGGCTAGCGATTTCTTTCTCAAGTCTTGCAATCTCTTGATCGATATCAATTAGTCCAGCAAGTGGGAAGAACATCTCAACACCTGTAACAACAGCTGTCATCGCTTTATCTGGCGCTTGAAGACTTGTATCAACCTCAAGCTTTGATGTGTTACAGAAGCGTTGAATATAATCCACATTGCCTGTTAGAATTTGACGAATTTCTCCGTTAGATGGTTTAATCATCAACTCAATTTTCTTGCTCATAGGCACGTTTACTTCGGCACGAATGTTTCTTACCGAACGAATAATATCCATTAAGAGCTCCATCTCAGCAACAGCATCTGGTGCCTCAAACTTAGCTTCATAAACAGGCCATGATGCAAGTGTAATCGTTTTGCCTTCATGCGGCAAATGCTGCCATATTTCCTCGGAAATAAACGGCATGAACGGATGAATCAGACGTTGTGTTTGATCAAGAACATACGCAATAACGGATTGTGTTGTTTTCTTCGCAACTGCATCTTCGCTATATAGGCTTAGCTTACTGAACTCAATGTACCAATCACAGAGGTCATCCCATATGAAATTATAAAGTACACGTCCAGTTTCGCCAAACTCATACAAATCGATCAGACGAGTAACATCCTTAACCGTTTCGTTCAAACGATGAAGAATCCAGCGATCCGCTGTACCCAGCTTACCACTTAAATCTATGTCGTCAACTGTAAACCCTTCAAGATTCATTAATGCAAACCTAGAAGCATTCCAAATCTTATTTGCAAAATTTCGTGCCTGCTCGACTCGTTCCCATCGGAATCTTAAATCTTGTCCTGGACTTGATGTAGTTGATAGCATATAGCGCATTGCATCTGCCCCATACTTCTCAATTACTTCCTGAGGGTCAACACCGTTGCCCAGCGATTTGGACATTTTGCGACCTTCTGAGTCACGCACAAGTCCATGCATCAGTACATCTTTGAATGGAACCTGATCTGTAAATTCCAAGGCCGTGAAGATCATCCGAGCTACCCAAAAGTAAATAATATCAAACCCTGTAACAAGAACGCTTGTTGGGTAAAAACGTTGTAAATCCTCAGTATTGTCTGGCCAGCCTAGTGTTGAGAACGGCCATAAACCAGATGAGAACCAAGTATCAAGAACATCGTTATCTTGCTCGATATTGGCCGATCCACACTTCGAACAGCAGGATGCGTCCTCACGTGCAACTGTAATTTCACCGCAATCCTGACAATGCCATGCAGGAATACGATGTCCCCACCATAACTGACGAGATACACACCAGTCACGTACATTCTCAATCCAGTTCAAATAAGTTTTCTCAAAACGATCAGGTACAAAGTTAACACCATTACCTGACTTTTGTGCTTCAATGGCTTTCTCCGCAAGCGGCTTCATGCTAACGAACCACTGTGTAGACAGATAAGGTTC
Organism: Paenibacillus sp. P5_B5; assembly: GCF_056400365.1. Classification (NCBI taxonomy): domain Bacteria; kingdom Bacillati; phylum Bacillota; class Bacilli; order Caryophanales; family Paenibacillaceae; genus Paenibacillus; species Paenibacillus sp. P5_B5. The sequence continues at coordinate 97,452 of NZ_JBFULK010000004.1, read as the reverse complement.
AACAACTGCTCCGCTGCGTTCAGAATGGCCAACCTGATGCATATGTTCTTCTATTTTGATAAGTACGCCCTGCTCTTTAAGATCAGCAACGATTTTCTTGCGGCATTCAAAGCGATCCATACCTTGATAAGGACCTGCATTTGCATTCATCGTCCCTGACTCGTCCATAACAAGCACGCGAGGCAAGTCATGACGTGTACCAACTTCAAAGTCGTTCGGATCATGTGCTGGTGTAATTTTAACTGCCCCTGAACCAAATTCCTTCTCTACATATTCATCCGCAATAATCGGAATTTCGCGTCCGATGATTGGCAGTACAAGCGTTTTGCCAATGAGATCCTTATAACGCTCATCCTCAGGATGAACCGCAACCGCAGTATCACCTAGCATTGTTTCTGGTCTTGTTGTTGCAACTACGATCGCTGCAGAACCATCCTTCGTTTTGTATTCCAAATGATAAAGCGCACCTTGCACTTCCTTATATTCCACTTCAATATCCGATAAAGCTGTACGAGCTTGCGGGTCCCAGTTGATAATGCGATTGCCGCGGTATATCAAGCCCTTTTCATATAGTTTAACGAATACTTCACGAACTGCTTTAGACAAGCCTTCATCTAGTGTAAAACGCTCCCGAGAGTAGTCAAGTGAGAAACCCACCTTCGCCCATTGCTCATGAATCGTATTAGCGTAGTGATCCTTCCATTCCCATACCTTCTCTAGAAACTTCTCGCGTCCAAGATCATATCGTGATAAACCTTCTTCACGAAGCTTTTGCTCAACCTTCGTTTGTGTTGCAATCCCCGCATGGTCAGTCCCTGGAAGCCATAATGTATCGTAACCCTGCATACGCTTTGTACGGATCAGAATGTCCTGTAAGGTACAATCAAACGCATGACCAATATGGAGCACTCCCGTCACGTTTGGCGGCGGTATGACGATTGTGTAAGTCTCTGCATCCTTACGTTCTCCTGCTTTAAAAAAGTTGTTGCTCATCCAATAATCGTACCACTTCTTCTCCGTGCCTTTCGGATCATAGGTCGTTGGCATCGAAGTCAGATTATTCTTTGACTGCTCTTCGTTCATTTCACAAACCCCCGTTTAATTAAAAATAAAAAAACCTCTCGTCCAATAAGGACGAAAGGTTTATCTTCCGTGGTACCACCTTTATTCCATACCTCTTACCTTAGCGTAATAAACCGCTACAAAGAAGTATAGCACTTAGTAACAGATAACGGCTGCAACCGGTCAACGCTACTGCTCAGCTCTCTAATCGGTATAACCTTAGTTGATCAACCAATTATTGGGTTCACGTTAACTACTCAAGGGCGACTTCAATCGGTTTGTTTCCTGCGGAATCTTGCAGCGATTCAATTCCGCTCTCTGAAGGGCTTACCGTCTACTACTCCCCATCTTCGTATGTTGTATTCACCTTATTATAGTTCCCATTCTTACCATATGATAACCATATTTGTAAGGTGAGTCAATACATTGTCCATTTCTTCTGACTTATAATGCTCGGCAACGCAAAGAGCCTTTGGCTTATCTGGAAGAAACGATTTCACCGTCTTAGAGACGGTGACGCTTCTTCAGGTGAATAAGAACTCTTATTCACGGGCCAAAGACTCCTATGTACATCTGCCGAGTAAGCTATCTTGGAATATATATAATTTGACCTGTCTGTACATCCACAGCAGGTAATTTATTAAACTGCTGAAGCTCACGCTCATTAACTCCATATTTACGTGCAATTCCTTCAAGTGTTTCTTCCTTCTGGATTATACACATCTTCACTCTACGGAACTGCTGATTATCCGCATCCTCACGTAAGAATAGTTTACGCCATTCCACAGAATCCGTACGTAAAGTTTCCTGACCCGCTCCAGATTGAGATCCACTATTCGCATCTTGATCAGAATAGTTACTTGGTCTGAGTAATGACTTAATCCCAACAGTCTGCTCATCGACAAAGGGCTCTTCTTTGCTTCTGCTCCCGAGCGCAATTTTCATTTCCTTAACCTCTTCTTGCACTGGAATAACTGGAGCTGCAAACTGAGGTGATAGTTGATTGAATTCATCCTGCTGTTCAACCTCATTAACCTCATTAGGTTCATTAGGTTCATTAGGTTCATTAACTTCATCAAGTTCATTAACTTCATCAAATTCATCATGCTCATCATTAACCTCATGATGGCGAACTTCCTCATACACATAATTAGGAGCAACATAAGATGTTGTATAAGCATTTTTCTGCTCCATATATGCCTTAGGGTAAGCCACCTCTGGTTCGATCACTTCATGAATTTGCTGTTGCCACAAGTGATTCGCTTGTAAAGGCTGTGGTAAATCAGCAGCTCTTATCTCTGCTTCAGGACGTATTTCTACGGGCTGTGGTACATCAGCAAATGGGTGAGCCTCAGATGCTTGATGCGAGAATGTCATTTCTTCTTCAGCTGACCAAGGATCATGAAAGGATAAATCCGATCCGTCAGCATTCTGTTCATAGGGCGTCTCGTGTGCAGCATGTAAGGTCAAATCACTTGGAACCTCAACTCCATGCAGAGACAAGACACCAGTGACATTCAGGTTGCGGGTGGATAAAAGCTCCACGTCAAAATTTTCGATTTCAACTAAAATGTCTGATAAACTATTGATTCTGCTCATTGGCAGTGTGATCTCTACTGGAATTAAATGCTCCAGCGTTCGTTTATCGTTCGTACCTTCGCTAACATATTGACCGGTAAGTAACAAATTCCCTCGAAGTAGTGCTTGTTCGTCTTGTGCAATAACTTGAATATGCGGAATTAGCTCCGCTTCATGTAACTCACTAACCCCAATCGCATCGTCAGCTAAATGGATACGTTCATAAATATCAAATCGTAAGCCCTTGCTCTGTTCAGTCAAAGCAACCCTCTCCTTCCTTTCGTCCCGATATCCATCATCTATAGAATTATATGTAAGGGGGAGAGAAGCATGACTATATTTTTGTTCTTGTCCTTAGACTAGCTCATGAATTGCTCAAGAACTTGATTCAAATCTTGCGGAAGTGGCGACTGTACTTCTATGAATTGTGTGGTTATAGGATGATGAAATGATAGTTTATAACCATGTAAAGCTTGCCTTGGAAGGAGCTTATCACTTCCTCCGTAAAGCTTATCACCGATAAGTGGATGGCCTAGATAGCTTAGATGAACGCGAATTTGATGGGTCCTTCCTGTCTCTAGCGTAAGCTCAACAAGCGCTGCTTGATTGAATTGCTCTAGAACAGTGTAATGTGTAACCGCCGCATCTCCAGTTGGAGACACTCTCCGTCTTGCTTTATGATGACGATCTTTACCTATTGGCTGATTAATTATGCCTCGACGTTTATTGAATTTACCTTCAGCTAAGGCTAAATAGGTCCGATTAATTTCTTTGGCTCGCATTTGTTCATCTAACAGCTGATGAGCCCATTCATTCTTGGCATACAGCACTAATCCCGAAGTATCGACATCAAGGCGATGAATATGTCTAATCCGGCAGGCTTGTCCTGTTTCTTCATAATAGGCCGCAACTAGACCAGCTAAAGTACCTCTTTGCCCTTCTGAAGTCCCATGTACTGGCATACCTGCAAGCTTCACCACAACCAAACAAAAATCGTCCTCATATGCGATAGCTAGCTCACCCCATTCTGCAACCACTGAGGGTGAATCATGCTCTGGTGCAAATACATGCAGCAACAAACGTGAGCCTTGTAAACGAATACCATCATTTGATTTTAATTTATTCCAGTACTTAGGTAACATCGGTACAATTTCTTTCACCGATTCATATGACAGTTCAATAGGTGCTGACAGCGTAATGGATAACCATTCGCCTTTACGTGTATAAGAGTTCATAATTCCCGTCCTTTATCTTCAATATAAATCTCCTCATATATCATCTATTTGAATCAATTTCATAACTGATCTAAATGGTTATATTGAAACTATATATAGACAAATTAAAGCGTTTTGATCTTTATATAGTCCAGATTGAAGCAGCTAAAGTATTATGAAATTGATTCATTTACCATTTGTTTATAGCATTGCCCATGTTAAAATTCATTATTAGATCAAGAATGATATTTTATAAATAAACAATAGATTAATAGGAGAGAGACAATTGTATACATTTACAAAAAAGCACAAGCAAACTCGTCACTGGGGATTTTGGAAACGATCTATGCTCGTACTTTCAATCTTTACATTTCTTGTATCTAGTTTTATGTACCTAACACCGGCAGGTGAGAAAATACGATTATTCCTTGCAGATACAGTCATCACAACTCAACATCGCAGTTGGGCTTGGATCTTGGTCGGCGCTAAAAAGCGAGATGAAATGGTCCAAGCTCTCCATGATACTAGTGAGCTGAATGCTGAGGAAAAGCAAAACCTAGATGCTATTAGGCTTAGTCACACAAAAGATAAGCTAGTTCAAGTAACAGATATATCAGGAACCTATTGGAAAGGGAAAAAAATGATCGTCTCCGATCCCAAAGCGATTCGTGTAGTTGTTCCAAATCACAAGGGTGAAGGTGAACACATATCCTCAATGGTCACTCGAACTGGTGCAATTGCCGGTGTTAACGCCGGTGGATTCGTTGATCCTGAAGGACTCGGAAATGGATTTGCTCCAATCGGTACAATCATGTCTGGTGGTGAGTTCCTTTATACGGATACAGATTCAACCACCAAACAACATATTGTTGGCTTTACGGATGAGGGCACACTGGTGATTGGTAAGTATTCAGCTAATGAGTTAAAATCCATGAATGTCCAAGAAGCCGTATCCTTCTATCCACGTGTTATTGCAAACGGCAAGCCACTGATTACTGAGGGAGATGGTGGTTGGGGACGTGCCCCGCGTACAGCTGTTGGACAACGAGCTGATGGTACAGTTGAGTTCGTCGTCATCGATGGCCGCCAAAATAGCAGTATCGGCGCAACCTTACGTGAAGTACAGGATCTCTTACTTGCAGATGGATGTATTAACGCAGGCTTCCTGGATGGCGGTGCTTCTTCTGAGCTCGTCGTTGATGGCAAAGTCGTCACCAATCCATCGTCACGATATGGAGAACGGCGACTCCCTTCTGGATTCCTCATTTTCGAAAATCCAGACAAAGTGAAGGTCGACAATATTTGGAGCGGCGAGACGCAAATTGATCCAGGTGGTCGTTACGATCATCCTGACTACATTAAAGAGCAGGAATCGAAGAAAAATTCAAAGAAACCACAAGCTTAATAAATAATCTAGAAGCTAGTCCTTTATAGGGCTAGCTTCTTCATTGCATTACGATGTGCTTCAATTGTAAGTTCAATGTCTTGATCTGAATGCGCAGTGGAAACAAACATACCTTCAAATTGTGAAGGCGCAACTGAAACACCAAGATCGAGCATATGTGTGAAATAGCGATTAAACAGCTGGAGATCTGATGTTCTTGCTGTATCAAAGTTGAACACATTTTGATTTGTAAAGAATGGACAGACCATAGAACCGATTCGGTTAATGGTGCATGGTACATTAAATTCTGCTGCATTCTCCGTAAACCCTTGTTCGAGTCGAGCTGATTTCCGCTCAAGCTCCTCATATACACCAGGCTCTCCAAGCAATTGTAGCGTTGTTAGTCCCGCGATCATAGCAAGTAGATTTCCAGATAATGTACCTGCTTGATAGATCGGTCCACTTGGTGCCATTTGCTCCATGATTTCACGCTTTCCACCATACGCACCAACAGGCAATCCACCACCAATCACCTTACCAAGGCAAGTTAAATCAGGATCTATGCCAAATCGACCTTGTGCACAGTTTAAGCCAACTCGAAAACCAGTCATCACTTCGTCGAAAATAAGTAATGCGCCATATGTACGTGTTACTTCGCGTAATCCTTCTAGAAATCCCGGAAGCGGCAGAACAACGCCCATATTACCAGCAACAGGTTCAACAATAATCGCGGCTATTTCTTCTCCAAAACGTTCGAATGCGAGCTTAACCGCCTCCAAGTCGTTATAAGGCACAGCGATCGTACCACCAGCAACACTATCTGGAACACCAGGTGAGTCCGGTAAACCCAGCGTCGCAACACCTGAGCCTGCTTTAATTAATAGCGCATCAGCATGGCCATGATAGCTACCTTCAAATTTAAGAATTTTATTCCGTTTGGTATATCCTCTTGCTAACCGTAAAGCGCTCATGGTAGCTTCTGTTCCAGAGTTCACCATTCGCACAATATCCATCGATGGCACCCGTTCTGTCACTAGCTTCGCCATCTCTGTCTCTACAAGCGTTGGTGCACCGAAGCTTGTCCCCTTCGCTGCTGTCTCCTGAATCGCGGCGACGACCTGTGGATGAGCGTGACCAACGATTAGAGGTCCCCATGAACATACATAGTCGATGAACTCCTGTCCATCGATATCATAAACATGTGAGCCGAGGCCTCGCTCAATATAGAGTGGCGTAACACCTACCGACTTAAACGCTCTTACAGGCGAATTTACTCCTCCCACCAAATAACGTTTTGCTTCTGCGAATGCTACCGAGGACTTATCGTCTTTTCTTCCTATATGTTGTTTCATCTAGCTGTCATCTCCTACACACAAATTGTTATAATCCTTCCCTCTAGCATACGCCAAGCGTAGTCATCTCTCAATAGATCTAGCTTTATGTCCCAATTTCATTTAAAACATTCTCAGCCTTATGAAGAACATGCTTATATTGATCATCGTTTCTAATCCTAAAATAAAGACTTCTTAAGAAGTTTTTGATGTTGTTCTTTAGTGTATAACGATCTAAATATTCGGTACAATTACGAAGATGCTCTAGTAATTCTTCTAACCAATCTTGTATGACTACATCCTCTAGGAGATTGCGATTAAGAATATTCACAACAGCAGTAACGATCCGTTCATCTTCATTATCTCTATACACAGCCCTTGAGTAGCATATCTTAGTTTGTAGAACCTCTAGAATGGAGAGAAGATCGTCACGATCAATTTCTTTGCATTGCGCTAATTCATCCAAAGCATCAGCTGCATGTGCAATCGCGTGTGCCCAGCCTAGCTCATCTACATAACCCCGATGATCCCTCTCATCAATGAGATATTGAATCGTGAGTCTATTAACATGCTTAATTTCCTTATCTTGAAGAAAGGGAGAACGTAGATGTACACCAATAATTAGTGGAATCATCAGAACCGAGAATGCTCGTGTAAAAACAGAGTTAGTATCTATCTCTCCTAGTCGATAGTATAAATGCTGATCATCTATACTAATCGACAATAGTTCACGTAACTCATCGAACGTAAACCTATCACTTGAAATCCAATTGGCCATAATAGAATAAATAAGCTCATCACGTAAAACTGGATCAGGTGAACCGATATCTTGCATCATCTGTTTAGCAAGTTCAAAAGAATCAGTACCTTCTGGTACTTGGTATTCATTCAACTTAATTTGGGTTAGCGTTTCTTTTAATAACTGATTGGCTATAGTCATACAATGGTATCCTCCAATAATTCTATTCTTTCACTAACTCTATCAAACTTTGAACAAGTCCAGGAATTGTATATTCATGTGCGGTAACAGAGATATGAAGACCTAATTCACTTGCTGTATCCGCCGTTTTGTTACCGATACATGCGACGTCGATATGCTGCAGAAGTTCCAAAGGTTGATCAACTCCATAGGAGCGCAGCGCGGCAAATAAATTACGAACTGTAGAAGAACTCGTAAATGTAAGAATATCAATCTCCTTATTCCGTAGTAAATCAATAATTACTTGTCCATTCTCTGAGCTTGGAACATTCTCATAAACAGTCACTTGTGTAACGTTAAGTCCAAGCTCTCGCAATTGCCCTGCAATAATGGTTCGTGCAATATCAGCAGTCGGTAGGAGTGCTCTTTGCCCCTCCTGAATATAAGGCTTCAATGCACTTACTAAACCTTCGCTCACATATTCGTTAGGTAAAATTTCAGGAATCAAGCCATAACTCTGAAGCACCTCAGCTGTTTTAGGACCAACTGCAGCAATTCTTGCCCCTGACACTGTTCGTAGATCAACCTTCAATTGATGCAAACGACGAATAAAGAATTCTACCCCATTCACACTCGTAAAAAATATCCAATCATACTTAGGCAGTTCATGTATCGCTGTGTCAAGTTGATGGAGTGTATCAGGAGCCGATGGTTGTTTAAAAGAAATGACCGGATATTCAATCGGCTGCCCTCCTAATTCCTTGATGGCATTCGATAACTCGCTCGCTTGTGTTTGAGCACGAGTTACAAGAACTTTACGGCCTAATAATGGTTGCTTCATAACAAGTTACTCCTTTCATGAGTGCAAGCACCTTCCTGACATGTATAGCCCTCCGAAGTGCGACTGGCTGGACAATATAGGATGATGTAGATCGACTTCTAGAACAGCTAATGCGAACGGCTACTGGGGTCTACAGATTAGATTCGGACAGCAGTTCTTGCCAAAGTCATAAATAGGTCATAGTCCTTCTCCATCACATTCTCTTGACTCTGGTCATCAGAGTTCAATAACTGCTCCAGTGCGAATATTTTAGAGAAATAATCCAGTGCTTCTTCTCGATCCTGCCCTGCTGACATTTCTTTGATTCGTAGAATTGGATCTCTCATCATTTGATTAACAATACTCTTGGTTAACTTGTGAATCACTTTAATTTGGTGTTCATCCAAATCAGGTAATTTGTTGATTAAGCTCTGCATGGTTTCTTCATGAATCATAGCTGATTTTGTTTGGAGTGCTTGAATGATTGGACTTACACCTAATGTTCGAATCCAAGTATCAAATGCATCCATCTCCACACGGATCATTTGAAGAATTTTGTCTGCTTCCTTACGACGATCCTGCAAGTAATTCTCGATCACCATTTCCAAATCATCCACGTTATACAGTTGTACATGGCTAATCTCTTTTACCTTAGGATCAATATCACGAGGAACTGCAATATCTATCATCACTAGAGGGCTTTCTTGGCGTAGCTTAACCGCCGCTTTAACCATGTCCGCAGTAATGATGTAGCTATCTGCACTTGTACACGAGATCACAATATCAACATGACTTAACTGCAACGGCAGCTGCTCAAATGTACAAGCTTCACCACCAAATTGCTTAACGATTTCAATTGCCTTATCAAGCGTACGATTAACGACAATCATATGATTTACTCCATGATAGACCAAATATTTTGCTGCTAGCTTACTCATCTTACCTGCACCAATGAGCATAACATTCTTATCTATATAGGAGCCAATAGTACGTTTACCAAGATCTATTGCCGCCGTAGAGATGGACACGGGATTCTCACTAATTGCCGTTTCATAATGCGCACGCTTACCGAACGTAATCGCTTGCTTGAATAACATATTGAATAACACACCTGTAGCTTTAAGCTGCTGGGCAAGTAAGAAAGCATCTCTCACCTGTCCTAAAATTTGCGTTTCTCCAATTACAAGCGAATCCAGTCCACTTACAACTTTAAGCAAATGACCTACTGCATCTTGCATGGTGTAGGTATACAAAAAAGGCTTAAATTGTTCTCTTGGCAGCTTAAACCATCTTTCCAGAAAATTCCGTATATAATGAGTGTAACGTTCCAGCTTGTCTACAACCAAATAGATCTCAGTACGATTACAAGTGGTAACAATCACACACTCTAGAATGCTAGTCGTGTCTTTTAATTGAAGCAAAGCCTGGCTTAGCTCGTCTGCCTTCCAAGTGAATTTCTCCCGAATTTCAACAGGAGCTGTCTGATAATTCAACCCGACGACTACTACATGCATGAACTTCTTTCGCCTTCCTTTCCAAATCCATCCTTAATTATAGCATATCCAAATTTACTTCGGAGCTTTCTTCTGAATGAGACTGTGAAGCTTTTCATCTAATTCCTTAAGCTCTTCATTCTGTAAGGAAAGTAGCTCTCCATTAGAATTTAACAACCTGCTATACACCTTTACTAACTCACTGAACACTTCACTAATTTCACCAAAGAAAGCTGATTCTTCAGCCAATAACGGCCTATTACCACCGATTTGTAATCTTGTTATGTATTGAAGCACAATAGGCAGACTGTCCAAATTATGTAAATCATGATCTGTAAAGGCGAGCGTTAGCCTCTCATGCGTATAGCTAGCAGATGACACACTGTTCTTTAATGGCTCGAGACCACTAGTCGAATCTAATTGTTCCGATTGATGGAGCAATACATTCAAGAGCTCTATTTGAAAGGACGAAGCCTGGTAGAGCAAATAAGTAGCCCGTTCTGGTGCTTGCTTAGAGCTAAATAGCCCTAAGATCTGATAGACAAACCCAATTAAGACTAGGGCCATAACGCCATAACCAATAAGACTACCTAATTTTCTTTTTTTCACAATTTCATCCCCCTACAAGCTTAGATCTATAAATTGTTCTCGTTGTACCATTGTATGGATGAATTAAACAACAAATAACCAAGAGCTCCATTCGTCATCACGAATGGAGCTCTTGGTTATTTACTCTATTTACATGTCCGCAAAACAAAACTTGTACTACTTGACAAGCTCAGCTTGTTTCATCATTGGTGTTTCAACTTGAAGCTCGCCCATTCCGCGAATCAACTTCTTCGCATGAACAGTTTCTGGATTTAATACGGATACCATATGATCGATTGCTAGCTGTGGATCTACTGTTTCTCCACATGTATAGCAATCCAGGGCTGCAAAGCCTCTCTCAGGATACGTGTGGATAGAGATGTGACTCTCTGATAGAAGCACCAATACGGTTGCTCCTTGTGGCTCAAATTGCTTGGATTGAACAGATAATACCGTTGCTCCGCATACTTCAGCTGCTTCCACCATTTGTGCTTGGAGCCAATCCGCATTATTAAGCAGATTAAAATCAACACCCCAAGTATCTACAGCAACGTGTCTTCCGAAAGTTGAATATTCCATCTCTCGGTTCCCCCTTCCTAGGAATAAAATGTTTGAACAAATTTCATCCGCTAGGACCTACGTCATTCACTTCTCTCGAGGGAAAAATCTCTCGCAACATTCCATGTCCTGAGTGAATCCTGGTTCCTATATATTGTTTTCAACGAAACTAAAAATAACATCTATTTATCAGAATTGCAATACTTATTTTTTGGGAATTTATATCTACCATATGATATATAAGTCACACACGTGAATTAGACACCTTAATTATTTTTTCTAACTGCTAGAATATCTGCAACTTAGATGATTTTGTAAAATCAAAAAAAGAGCTCCATAAGGAGCTCTTAACTAACTTCATTAAACTTCAAGTATAAACAAACGATGCGTTAATTTACGCAACCGCTCATCGATATCAGCTAGGATCATCGTTTCTTTCAGATCATTACGAATATCTAACAAGTGATTGATTTGTCCACGAATGGACTCAATTTCTTGCTCTGCTGTTTGGCTGAGAAATATTTGTTCTAATTGTCCAAGTGTATCTTTATATTGATATATTAATTTACGTGAACCATTCTTCACTTCTTCGATACGAACAACAGCACCTCGTTCATATTGATAAACGACCATGTAATTCGTGTAAATACGGTTAACAGTCGCAGAACCCTTATATTCTGTAACAGCTTTGCGCATCAAGTTCACTAACCGAGTATCACGCAATCGGCAATTGCCACTGCAAACATAATTACCGGACTCTTGTTCGAACGAAAAATTAATTTCTTGATCCTTGTCGTCTTGGAATACGACCTCCTGATTCCCATTCTCGAGTACATGAATTTGTAGGGTGACGCCATACTCCGAAAATTTATTAATAAATTTTGATAATTCGACTTCCGTTAATTGCAGGCAGGTTTTGACATACTCAGTCGCTAACCGTTGTGCCATGGAAAATCCCTCAATTCTTTATTTGGAAACGAGCTTCTTGCTATTTGATCAGTTAAAACAATATACACTTTATTGTTATGTTTCATATTATACTACATCAGCAAGGATTATTCCTGCACAACCGAATAGTAAAAACAGGCGAATTCCGTAAAAATCAGCCATATAACTGATTTCTTATTAAGTTTTTTGTAGTTACCTCATTTTCCTCTCACTCATTCTTCCTTTCCCGTTTGCTTTCCTCAAGAATATAACAAAAAGCATATACTTTCTTTGTATAAATAAAAACGATCGCTCCCTAGTATACCAATACCAGTTTGCGATCGCAGCTTATTTATAACATAACCTATTCCGTCTTATCTATCACACTTTCATAGCCTATCTTCTCTTCTATATAGCTCCATAGCTCATCTTTGCCCATGCCTGTATCAGATGAGAATAAAATTAAAGTCTCCCCTTGCTCCATCCCAAGTGTCTCACGAACGACTTTGGCATGCTTCTGCCATTTACTCTTAGGAATTTTGTCCGCTTTGGTTGCAACTACAATCCGAGGCGTCTCATTCATCTTCAGCCAATCATGCATCGCTTGATCGTCTTTGGATGGTGGGTGCCTCAAATCAACCAGCTGCATCACAAGCTTAAGCTCTTCACGCTCCCGCAAATAGCGTTCAATGAAGACACCCCAACGAGCTCTCTCAGTCTTCGACACCTTCGCATACCCATACCCTGGCAAATCAACAAAATACAGATCCTGATTAATAAGATAATAGTTCAATGTCTGCGTCTTTCCAGGCTGTGAGCTTGTACGAGCTAAGTTCTTCCGAGAGATCATCTTATTAATGAGCGAGGATTTACCGACATTTGAACGCCCTGCCAAGGCTACTTCTGGCAAGGCGTCAATTGGATATTGACTCGGCTGAACAGCCGATATAATAAATTCAGATTGATTAACTTTCAATTATATTGCCTCCTGTTGTTACAAGTGCATGCTTCAACACCTCATCCATATGACTTACAGGAATGATAGTCAAATCTGCACGTACACTTTCTGGAATTTCCTCAATATCTTTCTCGTTGTCCTTCGGTACGAGGATTTTGCGAATTCCAGCCCGATGTGCTGCCAGTGCTTTCTCCTTCAGTCCACCGATTGGCAACACGCGTCCACGCAGCGTAATTTCACCTGTCATCGCAACTTTTCTTGAGACAGGAATATTACTTAGTGCAGAAATTAGCGCTGTACCAATAGTTATCCCTGCAGATGGACCATCTTTTGGGATCGCTCCTTCTGGTACGTGAATGTGAATGTCGCTTTTCTCATGGAAATCTGGTGCGATCCCAAACTCTTCTGCACGTGATCTTGCAAAGGAAAATGCAGCTTGCGCTGACTCCTTCATCACATCACCAAGCTTACCCGTTAAGGTCAATTTGCCGCTTCCGGGTAATACGGTTACCTCGATCGTCAATGTATCTCCACCAACTTCAGTCCAAGCGAGTCCTGTTACTGCACCTATTTGGTCAATTTCTTCGGCTGTTTGATAACGGTACTTAGCAGCTCCGAGGAGTTCCTTCAGATTATCACGCTCCACCTGAACGATCGCACTTGAATCTACTACAATTCGCTTCGCTGCCTTACGACAAAGAGAAGCAAGCTGCTGCTCTAAGCCACGAACTCCTGCTTCACGTGTATAATCGCGAATGATCTGCATAAGCATCTCATCATCAATTGTTAACTGATTCTCATTCAAACCATGATCACGAAGCTGCTTAGGAAGCAAATACTTCCGTGCAATTTGTAGCTTCTCTATTTCGGTATAGCCCGGGATATAGATCATTTCCATCCTGTCTAGAAGCGGACGAGGAATGTTATGAACAGCATTCGCTGTTGTAATAAACATAACATTGGATAAATCAAACGGAACCTCAATAAAATGATCGCTGAACGTATTATTTTGTTCCGGGTCAAGTACCTCTAGTAAAGCGGCACCAGGATCCCCGCGGAAATCCATCGCCATTTTATCAACTTCATCAAGTAAAAAGACTGGATTCTGCACACCAGCATTTTTCATTCCTTGAATAATTCGACCTGGCATTGCACCCACATAGGTTCTTCTATGACCACGAATTTCAGCCTCGTCTCGAACACCGCCGAGAGAAATACGAACAAATTCACGTCCCATTGACTTAGCAATGGAGCGAACAATCGAGGTTTTGCCGACACCTGGAGGACCAACAAGACAAAGGATCGGACCCTTAAGCTTATTCACAAGCTTCTGCACAGCTAAATATTCAAGTACACGTTCTTTAGGCTTTTCTAGGCCATAATGCTCTGCATTCAATATTTCTTCGGACTTAATTAAATCAATATCATCGTCAGTTTTATTGGACCAAGGCAAGGTAAGTAACCAATCAATATAATTGCGAATGACACTGCCTTCAGCAGATGTTGAAGGCATTTTCTCCAGACGATCAATTTCTTTCTCGATTTTCTCATGCACTTTATCTGGTAATTCCGCATCAACAAGCTGGGAACGTAACTCTTCAACTTCACCAGCGCGGCCTTCTTTATCGCCTAATTCCTTCTGAATTGCCTTCATTTGCTCACGGAGATAGTATTCTTTCTGTGTCTTCTCCATTTGCTTCTTGACGCGCTGATTAATTTTGCGTTCAAGTTCAAGCACTTCACGTTCATTATTTAATATCTCTAATAGCTTCTCAAGACGCTGACGAACATCAATAGTCTCTAGAATTTCTTGCTTATCTTTAATTTTGAGAGATAAATGTGATGTAATCACATCTGCAAGTCTTCCTGGCTCTTCAATATCCGATACTGCTGCAAGTGTCTCAGGCGTTACTTTCTTAGAGAGATTAATGTAATGCTCAAACTGATTCAGAATTGTACGCATTAGCGCATCCGTTTCTGGATCTGAATCCTCTTGCTCTGCTAATTCTTTAACTGATACTTCGTAATATTCGTCATTGATTAGATATTCCATAATCTCTGCACGCATTACACCTTCAACCAGCACACGAATCGTACCATTTGGTAATTTCAACATCTGTCTAACCTTTGAAATTGTCCCAACTCGATAAATGTCTTCATGTGTAGGTTCTTCTATATTCACCTCGGATTGAGAGCATAGCAGAATTAAGCTCTCATCGATCATTGCGTGTTCGAGCGCACGAATCGATTTTTCTCGTCCCACATCCAAATGAAGGACCATGCTGGGATAAACGAGCAAACCCCGGAGTGGCAATAAAGGCAAACGGCGCGACTGATTTTTATTCGATCCCATGTAACAGCACCTCCACTGATTTAGCCGCCTACTGTAGCTGTTGTAGTAGCTAATATTGTATCAAAACTACTAACAAAACTCCAATTTTGCAGTTTGGATCAGCAAAATCACTCGAGCAAAACAATATAATTTCTTTAACATGAACTTTTTTTGCTTTTGTTTTAGTTTAAGAATCTATGGCTCCAGGCTGCTCAGCGTGAAGAACAGTAGAAGAAGTTAATCTGTCTCCCGCACTTGGCATAACGATAATATTAGATTCAGATAGGGTTTCAAATCCTAATACTTGTTTAAGCAGTTGTTCGATCGAATCCACTGGGACTACTTCCACGTCAGGTAAATTCGCGAATAGCTCCTGCCAATTCTCCCTTGGAATAAACACCTTTGTTGCCCCTGCTTGGAATGCTGCCTCCACTTTAGCAACAACTCCGCCAACAGGCTTAACCTTACCATGGATACTGATTTCACCAGTCATCGCAATTCGATTACTCACAGGTGTTCCGCTAATCGCTGAAGCAATTGCAACAGCCATTGTTACACCAGCCGATGGGCCGTCAATCGGTATCCCCCCAGGAAAGTTAATATGTAAGTCATAGTGATCTGTCTCATAAGCAAGTCGTTTGAGCACTGTCAACACATTCTCCACAGAGCCTCGCGCCATGCTTTTGCGTCTTAACGTACGTGAACCTCCACCCATTTCTTCTTCATCAACAATACCCGTTATTGTAAATTTACCTTGTCCTTTAACAGCTGCTGGAATTGCGCTAACTTCAATCTCCAGCAATGTACCTAGATTAGCTCCATATACAGCTAGACCGTTCACAAACCCTACCTGTGGTTCAGCAGGCACCTTTTTCTCTGGTCTTGGAGGAATCTGAGATGAATTAACTACCCATTCAATATCCGCTGGTGTAATCTCTTGTCTTCCTTCTGTAAGTGCTACCCCTGCTGCAAGTTGCATGATATTAACCGCTTCACGTCCATTTGTTGCATATCTTTTGACTACCTCTATTGCTAATTCATTTTCGGGTAATCCGATTTTTGTCAAAGCATTAGTCGCGATAGCGCCAATCTCATCTGGTAATAATGGACGAAAGAAAATTTCCATACAGCGAGACCGAATAGCAGGTGGAATTTCACTTGGCATACGAGTCGTCGCACCAACCATACGAAAATCTGCAGGTAAACCATTTTGGAAAATATCATGTATATAGCTTGGTATATTCTGATCCTCGGAATTATAGTATGCACTTTCCATAAACACTTTACGGTCTTCTAGCACTTTTAATAACTTATTCATCTGTACAGGATGTAAT
The DNA here is from genome assembly GCF_056400365.1 of Paenibacillus sp. P5_B5. NCBI lineage: Bacteria > Bacillati > Bacillota > Bacilli > Caryophanales > Paenibacillaceae > Paenibacillus > Paenibacillus sp. P5_B5. The sequence goes on along the minus strand of NZ_JBFULK010000004.1, from coordinate 80,954 downwards.
TCGCCAATTTCATCAATAAATAGAATACCACCATGTGCCTTAGAAACAGCTCCTGGTTTAGGCTGTGGTATTCCCGCGGCTCCCATAGCTCCAGCTCCCTGATAAATAGGATCATGAACAGAGCCAATTAACGGATCAGCAATTCCACGCTCATCAAACCGCGCTGTTGTCGCATCAATTTCCGTGAACTTAGCTTCAGAACGAAATGGAGACTGAATGTTCTTCTTCGCTTCTTCTAGAATGACACGAGCTGCTGCAGTCTTCCCTACACCAGGAGGACCATAAATTAATACATGCTGAGGATTAGCTCCACATAATGCAGCCTTCAGAGCTTTAAGCCCCTCTTTCTGACCAACGATATCAGATAGTGTTTGCGGTCTTGTCTTCTCAGCTAGTGGCTTCGTCAGAGAGATCGATCGCATTTTACGCAGCTTATCCATTTCCTTCTTAGACTCTTTATCGACCGCAGACCGATTCGTCTGTTGATTACGCAGCAAATTAAGAAAGTAAAGCCCAATTATGATCGCAAAAAAGAACTGCACCACCATAACAACTACACTTAAATTCATCCTGTTCCCTCCTAAAAATCCACTAAAAAATATTTAACTTCTCATAATTGCTAGTATAGCCTTTGTGCTCAATCCATAATCAAAAAATTCACACCTTCAAAGTGAATGAGGAAGTTCAAATCGAGTTACTATAAGAGAAGTTTGTGTGAAAGGATGATCCGCCATGAAATCAACAATAATTGCACTGCTATTTGTAGTATCTATATTTTTACCAAATTCTACACTTCAAGCAGCAGACCCAATCGCACCAGATGCGGATATTATTATAGATGCCGGACATGGAGGTATTGACGGAGGAACAACTTATGGAAAGTTACTGGAGAAGGATATTAATCTTGCTATTGCCAAAAAAACATTTCAATCTTTAGCAAACAAGGGCTATGATGTGATCCTAAATCGAACAGGTGATTATGCACTAAGCGACCAGAATTCATGGCTGAAAAGTCGATCACGTCATCGCAAGGATCTTGCCCAACGTAAACAGTTAGCTGTAGATATGAAACCAAGAGTGATGGTATCTTTACATGTAAACTGGTCTAAACACAAAGATAAAAAAGGTCCTATCGTGCTGCATCAAGCTAATAAGCAAAGTATAGAACTAGCCAATATACTTCAAGACAAGCTAAATCTGCTTTCTCGAGCTAATGAAAAGCCATTTCTCGGTAAAACCTATTACTTGCTAAACCAATCAAAATGTCCAACCGTTATTATCGAAATGGGATTCATCACAAGCGCTGAGGATCGCGCACGACTAACTAGCAATCGCGGGCAGAAGGAAATAGCGAAGACAATAGCTGAGGGAGTGCTTGAATATCTAGATAAATCACAGAACAATAATAAACCCGAGGACTCCTAAGAGCCTCGGGTTTACGTTATATTTAAACTTGTGCTGTTCCTGCTTTGACTTTAGGCGTTTGTCTAAAGTTTCGTTTAAAGCTAAGGTGCAAGATTCCCCAAGTAAGAATCGCCATTGTAACAATAAAGCCACAAAGCACCGCAATATTGCCCCACATGACATCAAATTGACCACTGGAGATTACCGCTTTATATCCGCTGACTGAATAAGTCATTGGTACCCAAGCATTAAAGCCTTGCAACACATCAGGAATTAGCTCTAATGGGAATGTTCCGGCAGATGTTGTAAGTTGAAGAATGAGTAGAACAATCGCAATAAATCTACCTACATCATCGAAAGCTGTAACAAGGAATTGGAGAATTGCCATGAAGCACCAGCTTGTTACTAAAGTCATGATTATAAAATACGGTACACTTTTCACTTGAAGATCAAGTCCGACTAACATAATGAAATCCACGAGTAAAGCTTGAATAGTTCCGATCACCATAATCGTTCCAAACTTAGACATGAACCAACCAATTGAAGATCTAGGTGTAACAGCTGGTCTCTTCATCGGATAGATAATAGTTAACATTAAAGCACCAACAAATAATCCTAGCGATATGAAGTAAGGTGCGAATCCTGTTCCGTAGTTAGGAACAATTCCCTCTCCTTCTGATTGTAGATGAACTGGATCCGAAATCATATTAAAGTTATCATCAGTAGGTTTAAACTCTTTCGTTTTATCTACTGCTTCAGATAGCTTAGATGATAATTCACCTGATCCTTCTGCAACTGATCCCATACCTTGTGTAAGCTTCAGCGTACCTTCTTTCAATTGAACAGAACCCGTACTAAGTTGATTAACTCCACCCTCAAGTTGATTTAATCCTTCTTTTAATTGGGCAGTTCCTGTTGAAAGGCTTGTAGCACCTGCATCAACTTTCTGAATCCCTTGAGCAGCCTCGCCTAGCTTGCCACTAAGCGTACTTATACCTGTAACAAATTGACCTTGAGACTCAGTGAGCTTATTAGCACCAGCCACTAATTGCTTTTGACCATCTACAACCGCGGTTGCCCCTGTGCTAAGCTGATTACTCACTTCCATCAGTTGTTTAAATTCAGCAGATTCTGCAAGCTCTGGTTTAGCTTTAGCTATTCCTTCTAGTGCTGCATGTAATCCTTGTGCTCCTGCTTGAAGCTTTTGCGTACCTACTAGCGAACCATCCAGTCCTACTTTCAATGTATTTGAGGCAGCCTGCAGTTGCTGTGCACTAGAAGTAAGCTGTGTAGCTCCCTTAGATAATTGATTAAGACCCTCAGTTAATTGACTTGTACCTTGCTTTAATTCACCAGTACCGGCATTTAATTGAGTAGCACCAGCAATTAAACCTGTAACACCCTCTTGTAATGGTTTAGTTCCATCTGCTAGCTTACCCATGTTCAAATCAATTTGGGCAATACCATCTTTAGCTTCTACAGTTCCATCAGTTAACTGTTTAGCACCATCTGCAGCTTGAGCTAGCCCACCGGATAATTCTTCTGCATTAGCAAATATGGCTTCAGCATAGGCCTTAGTTAAATTGGAGGATATTTCCGATTTCATCTGCTCAACTGCACTCTTACCAATCTGTGAAGAAAGGAAATTCAAGCTTTCGTTCGCAACATATTTTAATTCTGGTTGAACGGGCTTGTTATCCATTGCTTTCGTTGCATTCTCGGAGAAATTCTCTGGAATTTCAATAGCCATATAATATTTCTTATTTGTTATTCCTTCTTCTGCTTCATTCATTGATACAAACTCATAATTAAAGTCCTTAGTCTTTTTGAGCTCATCAACAAATTCATTACCAACTGCGAATTTCGTATCTTTAAATGTTGCCCCACGATCATTATTTACGACTGCTACCGGCAGGTCAGCTAATTTAGCGTATGGATCCCAGAATGCCCATAGAAACATGAAACTATAGAGCAATGGAACAAGTGCAATTGCGATAACTGGAATTAGTACTTTCTTATTTTTAATAATTGATGACCACTCACCAGTCGTGGAAGTAGCACGATTTGCCATAATAATTTCCCCCTAATAATAAAACCGACTGACCAAAATAATCAATTGGTCATTTTACTTTTCAAAAAAAGGATGGCTTATTCTTTAGCCAATCCTTCCACAAAATACAAATTGAATAGCTCTAGAATTTCTTCTTTGTTTAATGGTTCGTGGAACATTTCCCAATCAATTACAAATGCGATATACATTTTGAACATAGCATATGCAGTTCGCTCTGAATTGCATGGCTTTAATTCTCCACGTTCTATTGCATCCTCAATCTTACTCACTACAAATGATAAAATCGCATTCTCGATTTTCTGCATTCCTTCTTTAGCAGCTGCGGTACCCATCTCTATAACTTCATGCGTTAATCGATGCATAAACTCATGTTCCCGACGGAATTCTAATGCTGCAAACAAAAAACGATGCAAATTATAAGTGAATGGTTTATCTACTTCCATTGATGTCTCTGCTAAGTCACGAAGTTGTAGGATCACATCTTTAACTATTTCATTAAATAGCTCTTCTTTATTCGTGAAAAAGGTATAAATTGTACCTTTCCCAACATTAGCAAGTTTCGCAACCTGCTCCATCGTCGTGGCTTTATATCCGAACAAGGCAAAAGACTTACCTGCCGCTTCAACAACCTGCTTCCGACGATCTATTGCCATTTATTCACCCCCCGAGTAACGATCTAATAGCCGTGTGACCAGATGACCAATATATTATTTCGGTCAATCCATGAAAAACAATATATCACATCTAAATTAATTTGTAAACACTATATACTATTAATCTAAAGTAAAATTATATTTATTCCATATTAAGAAAAACTTCATACCACGTCTATAACAAAAAAACAATCGTTGTTACACGATTGTCTTTACCTATTGGATCTGTTGATAAGAAGGATAATTGATAATTAGTGCCTACGACCTGGAATAACACCTGTTTCCTCATACTCACGTACAATTTTATCAATCTCTTCTTTAAGTGCACCCAGTAGTTCTGCTTCTGGTACTTTACGAACGACTTCACCATGCCGGAATAACAGTCCCTCTCCACGTCCACCCGCAATACCAATATCAGACTCACGTGCTTCACCAGGACCATTAACCGCGCAACCAAGAACTGAAACCTTAATTGGTACCTTAATTTTTGAAATATATTCCTCTACTTCGTTAGCAACGGTGAATAAATCAAAATCAAGTCTACCGCATGTAGGACATGATACCAAAGTAGCTGCATTAGTAATTAGCCCAAAGGTCTTGAGCAGTTCACGTGCAACCTTGATCTCCTCTACTGGATCTGCGCTAAGTGAAATACGAACTGTTGAGCCGATGCCCATATTCAGCATAACACCAAGCCCTGCTGCACTCTTCACAGTACCAGAGAATAATGTACCTGCCTCCGTAATACCAAGGTGAAGTGGATAATTGAATGCTTCAGCAGCCTGCGTATATGCAGCAATCGCCATTGGCACATTAGATGCTTTAAGTGAGACGATAATATCCTGGAAATCGAGCTCTTCTAATATACCAATGTGGAATAGGGCACTTTCGACCATTGCTTCAGGAGTCGGATAACCATATTTATCTAGTAAGTGTTTCTCTAAGGAGCCCGCATTAACTCCTATGCGAATTGGTACTCCGCGCTCCTTACAAGCACGCACAACCTCTTCGACTCGTTCACGCTTACCGATGTTACCTGGATTAATCCGTACTTTATCAATACCATTCGCAATTGCAGCAAGTGCTAAACGGTGGTCAAAATGAATGTCAGATACGAGTGGAATATGAATCTGCTTCTTAATTTCTTTAATTGCATCAGCAGCTTCTTGATTATTCACCGTTACACGTACAATCTGACAACCCGCTTCCTCAAGCCGATGTATTTCTGCTACTGTCGCTTTGACATCAGCTGTTTTGGTCGTACACATGCTTTGCATGATGACCTCATTACTTCCACCAATCGTCACATTACCTACTTGAACAGCTCTAGTATCTTTACGATGAAACATAATAATTACCCCCGAATTAGAAACATCCTCCGCTCTAAAACCATCATTGCACAATGGATTTCAGATTGGAGGCTGTATGATCATCTAATCTATGCACTCTCTTCTTTTTTCTTAGATGGCTTATCTTCTTTGCCCTTAAGCACAGGAGATATTTTATTCTGAACAACATCTTGTGTCACTGTACAAGTCGACACATCTGTTCTTGATGGCACATCGTACATTACATCAAGCATGATACTCTCAATAATGGCACGAAGTCCACGCGCTCCAGTGTTACGCTTAATCGCTTCTTTAGCGATAGCTTCAAGTGCTTCTTGATTAAACTCAAGCGCAACATTATCCATCTCAAGAAGCTTCTGATATTGCTTAACAAGTGCATTCTTAGGTTCAGATAGAATCCGTACTAATGCTGACTCATCAAGCGGCTCAAGAGTCGAGATGACTGGTAAACGACCGACAAACTCCGGAATCAAACCGAATTTCAATAGATCTTCTGGTAAAACCATAGACAAGTATTCGCCTGGTTTCAGATCTACCTTCATTCCGTCTGTTGAGAAGCCAATCACTTTCTTACCAATTCTGCGTTTAATAATGTGCTCAAGACCATCAAATGCACCACCACAGACGAATAGAATGTTCGTAGTGTCGATTTGAATAAATTCTTGATGCGGATGCTTTCGTCCACCCTGAGGAGGTACAGATGCAACCGTGCCTTCAAGAATTTTGAGCAAAGCTTGTTGAACACCTTCACCAGATACATCTCTTGTGATCGATGGATTCTCGGATTTACGAGCTACCTTATCGATCTCATCAATATAAATAATTCCGCGTTCCGCTTTCTCTACATCATAGTCTGCCGCTTGAATCAGCTTCAGAAGAATATTCTCAACATCCTCACCTACATAACCTGCTTCCGTCAATGACGTCGCATCAGCAATTGCAAATGGAACATTCAATATTTTAGCTAGAGTTTGCGCTAAGAGTGTTTTACCACTACCTGTAGGACCTAAGAGTAGGATATTACTTTTCTGTAGCTCAACATCTTCGATTTTACTTTTGGAATTCACACGTTTGTAGTGATTATATACGGCAACGGCTAGAGATTTCTTTGCTTTCTCCTGTCCGATAACATACTGATCCAGAATAGCGCAAATTTCTTTCGGCTTTGGTACATCTTTGAGATCGAGCTCTTCATCATGCCCAAGCTCTTCCTCTACAATCTCCGTGCAAAGCTCGATACATTCATCACAAATATAGACGCCAGGCCCAGCAACAAGTTTACGAACTTGTTCTTGTGATTTACCACAAAAAGAACATTTTAATTGTCCCTTTTCATCATTAAACTTGAACATTATATCACTCCTTATTGTTTCAGGTCTTGTCGAGTGATAACCTCATCGATCAAACCATAGGCTTTGGCTTCTTCCGCTGAGAGAAAATTGTCACGATCAATATCCTTATCAATTTTCTCATAAGATTGACCCGTATGTGTTATATACGTATCGATTATTTTATCCTTCGTCTTCAAAATCCACTCCGCATGAATTTTGATGTCAGTCGCTTGACCTCTTACACCGCCTAGTGGTTGATGAATCATCACTTCACTGTTAGGTAAACAAAACCGCTTTCCTTTAGCTCCTGCAGTCAGCAGAATGGAAGCCATGCTTGCAGCCATACCTACACAAATCGTGGATACGTCAGGCTTAATGAATTGCATTGTATCGTAAATTGCGTATCCCGCTGTAACAGAGCCACCTGGAGAATTGATATATATAGATATATCCTTCTCGGAATCCTGTGCTTGTAAAAATAACAACTGTGCAATTACTAAGTTAGCCACATCATCATCAATCGGACTACCGATGAAAATAATGCGATCCTTAAGCAAGCGCGAATAAATGTCATAGGACCTTTCACCGCGAGCCTCTTGTTCTACAACCATAGGTATAAGATTCACTTCAGACCAACTCCTTTTAGCGGTATTGCAAGTAATTACATTTTGATTGTATCATGTTTTCTGTGTGAAGTCATATTTTGGTACTTGCACTGATTCACCGATTTTTGGGTAAAGCAAAGGCACGCTAGTAAATCTTACGTGCCTTGTATGCTTATTTATGCAATCTTCATGTTGTTTATGCAATCTTCATGTTGTTTATGAGGAAGTCTACAGTTGCTTTTAATTTTAGATCTTCTTTCATGTTATCAAGTGTACCATTTGCTTCGAAAATCGAACGAATTTCTTCAGCTGTACGCTTGAATTGCTCAGCCATACGGTCAATTTCTGCATTCACATCAGCTTCAGTAGCTTCGATGTTTTCTGCGATTGAGATTGCTTCAAGTACCAAGTTGTTGCGAACACGCTTTTCAGCATCTTCTCTCATTTGATCCTTCAAAGTGCTCTCTGTTTGACCAGTGAACTGGTAGTAAAGTTCAAGGTTCAAACCTTGTGAGCTAATGCGTCTTTCGAAGTCTTTCATCATAACATCTAGCTCAGTTTCAACCATAGCTACTGGAATTTCAACTTCAGCATTAGCTGCTGCTTTAGCAACAACGTCAGCCTCTTTTTTAATTTCAGCATCCTTTTCTTTTGTTTCTTGCAGACGTTTTTGGATATCTGCTTTATATTCTTCAAGAGTGTCGAATTCACTAACATCTTTTGCAAACTCATCATCAAGTGCTGGTAAGTTTTTGCGTTTAATGTCATGAAGCTTCACTTTAAATACAGCAGAAGCACCTTTCAAGTTCTCAGCTTGGTAGTCTTCAGGGAAAGTTACTGTAATATCTTTCTCTTCATCCTTAGCCATTCCTACAACTTGCTCTTCAAATCCTGGAATGAAGGAGTTTGATCCAAGCTCAAGGGAATACTTCTCTGCTTGTCCACCTTCGAAAGCAACATCATTTACGAAGCCTTCAAAGTCAATTACAACAACGTCACCGTTTTGTGCATTACCTTCTTCAACTACAGCAAGTTCAGCATGACGCTCTTGCAATCTTACAAGCTCAGCATCAATCTCTTCTGCAGTTACAGCTGAATCAGCTGCTTCAACTTCAAGACCTTTGTATTCGCCAAGTGTAACTTCAGGCTTAACAGTTACAGTCGCTTTGAATTTAAGCGTTTGACCTTTAGCGAATTGCTCAACATCTACATCAGGACGATCTACAGGCGTAATTCCTGCTTCTTCAACTGCTTGTACATAAACTTCTGGTAAAATAATATCCAAAGCATCCTGGTACAGGCTCTCTACACCAAATTTTTTCTCAAATAAAGCGCGAGGTACTTTTCCTTTACGGAATCCAGGTACGTTTACTTTTGCTACTACTTTTTTGAATGCCTTGTCTAGTGCAGACGCTACTTGGTCCGCTTCAACTTCAACTTGAAGAACGCCGACGTTCTTCTCTATTTTTTCCCAACTTGCTTTCATTTTATGCTTTCCCCTCCAAAAATGTCCATTAATTAATCACGTATTGGCATGCAAGAAATGTTGATAAATTAAATTTTTTCATACATCCGCCATTATAACCACTATATTATAACATATAACCTCCGCATTACAAGGAGGCGTTAATAAACGGTAAGTTTTATCAATAAAATCAGTGATCAGAGTTCTGATGGCATAAATTCTTTTACGCTAAAAAAAATACCGCACTTCCCATATCTAGCACGCCATTCATCTAACTGACTCATCGGTATATCGTAAAGCTGTAGCACTCGCTTCTCATCACTTATCCCGAAAATATGCATTTCAAGCAGAGAATGAAAGGCGCTAGCCCATACAGAAGCCTCCGCATGACTGCCAACCTCAGACATTTCTTGGTATAAGCGCGTCCCACAAGATGTAGCAATAACATCCCATTTCATTTGACTCGCAAATTCACCGATTATTGGATCTGATGATTCGCAAATTGTTTTGATCTTATTGAAGATAGATTCGATTCCATATGGTATTTCATCAAAGTCTAATGGAAAATCATTCGGGCTTAAACATAGTATTTCACCAGACCTTGGTATACAGACTTGCCTTTCATCGCCTGCCTGCTTCAAGGTTTGCATCGCCTTAAATTGCAATAAAGGATGCTTCTCTTCATGCGTCAACCAATTTCGAACACCTTCAATCGCTTCAGAGCCGCCATGATAAGCGAGCTGTTCTAATGTAATTAGCTGCTTCTCAGGGGAAATGGCAACATCAAGTGTGTGTAACAAATCTGCAATATGAGCTGGACTTTGACTCCATTTATCATCAAGTGTCTGCTTGCGGAGTTCATCCTCTGTCTGCTCATCATAACCACTACTTGTATGTAGTAACTCTGGAAACATCATATGTAGCCAAGAAAGTAGCTGCTCCCACTGTAAGCGACTCTCAACATCAGCACTCGTATAGTGGAGTAAGAACTGAAGAAGCTCAGCAGCCTGTTCATATTGCTCCATACTTAAATAAGAAGCTAATTGGGATTCATAGTGCTCTACTGTCTGTGGCATAAAAACCACATTATCCTGATTCCGATTCGTAATTATAACCACCTCACGCTTCAAACAATACTGGCAACCTGCAACTTTAGATTCGCCAATGAAGATAAGTGTATCGAACTTTGGAAAGAATAGCAAAAAACTGCCTTGTGAATTCAATTAATTCCCAGCGCTTAATGGGTTGACTTATACAAATTTGATGTGATATTATAACTCTTGTTCTTAAAACAAATGTTAAGCAGCTGTTGCTTGCAACAACATTTAACTACATGTCCCAGTAGCTCAGCTGGATAGAGCAACGCCCTTCTAAGGCGTGGGTCGGGAGTTCGAATCTCTCCTGGGACGTACCTTGATCATTTTCGAATAAGTTTAAACAAATGATAAAAACGCTGTAAACCTTGATACATAGGGGTTTATGGCGTTATTTTATTTCTATATTAGTTCTTTAGACTACGTTTGAAAACGATATAATTCAAAAAAGTTCTTTTATTTAATGGCCGCAGTTATGAATGAAGTGTTGGATCAGTTCATTCAATTTGCCCGCTGCTTTTGTAGGTACTTGGTGTTTAGTGTTTTTGATAAAAATGAGCTCGCTCTTAGGCAATCGCTCTTGCAGCAGTCTAGCATATGGATGAAATCCTTTATCCTTCTCTCCGTAGACAAGTAGGACTGGATGTTCTATATTTCCCAATTGTTCTGTACAGTTATATACCAAACTATATTGATAATACTGTTCAACGTTTTTGGCGTTGCTTTTTTTGGCGTCGTTAAATAATAGCCGAACCAAAGACAACTTCGTGTTTGCTTGTCCCCAGGCAACGGGGAGTGCGACTGTTCGAATTGCACCGATTTTGGAGAAAATACGTCCAAGCAATATTTTGCTCCGTAACTTCCAATCACTTGCTTCTGACATCCCACCGATCACAATACCACCCAATGCCCTTTCGGGATAGGTTAACAAAAACTCGAGCACAACTGATCCGCCTGTTGAATATCCGCACAAAAATGCCTTTTTGATTTCCAATCGATCCATCAACAACTTGATATCATCGACAATTAACGGATAGGTAACCTCTTTCTTGGAAGGTTCACTTTGACCATGTCCTCGGATATCAAAAGCAATTGTTCGAAATTTCATCGACAAATTCTCGATCTGATATTTAAAATTCAGGCTTGTCAAAACTGGAGGATGAATGAATATGATCGCTGTTCCTTCTCCTCGATCTATATAATGCATGCTGTATCCGTTTATATCGGATTTAGGCATTTATGATCACCTTTTTCATGGATGCTTGGCTTAGCGCAGTTCCAAAACATAGCTTACCCTAAACGTATGGCATTTATATACATCCTCCTGGGACGTAACAAAAAGGCTATTCTATCTTAATTGATGGTATAGCCTTTTCTTTGTATTCCTAATTAACTCTACGAATTAGCAAGCGAACGGACTTCCTCTAAGTTACTTCTAACCTTCTTCAAACTCTTGTAATCAATTTTCTCATTATACGCATGTGATGCGTGAAGTTGATCGTTAAGTGATTTCATCTCAAATTGCTCTATTGCGTTACCAGTAACATCGTTATAGGATTCCCTTGCTTGTCCCTCCAATTGCTCAACCATTTGAACAATTTCTCCTATCGAACTTTCTAAATGCGTAAAAGATCCTCCTGCACTATTGGATAGCTGACCTGCTTGTTGCTGTAAAGCATGCTTAATCTGCTGCACATGTGTTGCCGTAGCTCCACTTTCCTCCATATGATCAATAATTTGAATAGAAGCATCCACTAATTCACGCATGCGCTCTACGTTCTGCACGATATGAATTCCACCTTTCTGTCATTCTAAATCCAATTTAGCCCTTAGTATATACGTTCGAATTATCAAATATGTGGCAGTAATGATTTGTTGATTGAATTAAATTGTTAGATAATCTGACATAAATATAAATTATATGTGACATTTTCTTACCATTTTATTGAATTAGATTTTTCTGACTCCTATACTAACGAAAACAGCTGGAACTAAATGTTATTAATTCTAACATTACTTCCAACAAAGGAGAGAGAAACATGAAAAATAGCCATTATCGCTGCGGCAAATTCATTCTTTCAATTGGTACATCTCTTGCACTTCTCGGCGTACTATTCCCTACAAGTGCATTTGCTGCAGAGGACGTAACTATCAAACAAGTTAGTACTGGACTTGATGCCCTATGGGTGATGATCGCAGCTATCTTAGTTCTTTTCATGCAAGCGGGCTTCATTATGCTTGAGACAGGCTCGACAAGAATGAAAAATGCTGGACACATCACTGGTAAGACCGTATTCACGATTGGGCTTTGCTCACTAATCTTCTGGGCTGTCAGTTATGGCATTATTTTTGGACCAGATGGTAACTCCTTAATAGGATGGGGAAGCTTCTTATTTAATCCTGGTACTACAAGTTCACTTCCTCCTACCATTTTCTTCGTCTTTCAAATGGCATTTGCAGCAGTCTCATTATCTATTGCCTGGGGCGGTTTTGCTGAACGAGCAAAAATGTCTATATACGTCATCTTCACGATTCTCTTCACTGCAGTTATTTACCCTGTCATTGCACACTGGATTTGGGGTGGCGGCTGGTTGAGTGAACATGGTAAGCAAGATTTCGCTGGTTCAACAGTGGTTCACTTAACAGGTGCAATGGCAGCTCTTGCAGGTACAATTCTGTTAAAGCCTCGTATTGGTAAATATAACAAGAACGGTACGGCAAATGAAATTCATGGACATAACCAAGTGTTCACTTCACTAGGTGTTCTCATTCTATGGGTTGGATGGTTCGGATTTAATGCAGGCAGCACTCTGGCTGTCGGAGACGGTTTTTTTGGATACGTCGCAATGAATACACAACTAGCTACTGGAGCCGGGACATTAGCAACACTGATCATCTCCTGGATGTGGAAGGGCAAAGCAGATATTCCGATGATCCTTAACGGTACACTCGCAGGATTAGTAGCGATTACAGCATCATGTGCTTTCGTGGAACCTTGGGCGGCTATTGTGATTGGCTTCATTGCAGGATTACTTATTTTCTTCAGCTCCATGATGTTCGATCGTTTACGTATAGATGATCCAATATGCGCATTATCAGTACACGGGATTGCAGGTATTTGGGGAACACTTTCCACTGGTTTATTCGCAACAACAGAGCTTGCTGACAAAGTAGGCGTTGGTAAGGGCGGTTTATTGTACACAGGAAGCTTCGATCAATTGTGGGTTCAAATTTATGGAATTGCCACATCAGGTGCATATGCTTTCGTTATCTCCTTTATCATCCTATATATCTTGAAGAAAACAATCGGTCTACGTGTTACAGAAGAAGAAGAAATTGTAGGTCTCGATTTAAGTGAACACGGAACTTATGGTTACCCTGAACAGTTAAAGAAGGTTGGTTGTCCTATAAACACTAAAAAATCAGCAGTCAAGGAGTAATCCTCTAACTGCTGATTTTCTACTATTAACTATATTTAGACTGTTACACTCTGCTCTTTCGAATCTTTATGCTTATCCTTCGGTTCAGCTTGTTGTTTACCGACACTTGTACGTAGTGGGATTTCTTTCAAGAAGAAAGTAAGAATAAATCCAACTACCAACAACGCTGCTCCATATAAGAATACAAGACCAAGTGAATGACTCAAAGCATCTTTAAGATTATCAACCAATTTAAGTAATATGTCTTTCATTTCCGATGGAGCTTGATTAATTGTTTCCACTAATTTGGGCTGGTTGAGTAGCACCTGAGGGTTCTGGAATGCAACCAGTTTCTCAGCGACACTTGGATCAAATTTGGTTAGATCAACACCTTGACCCGATGTAACCTGATCCTGCAAACTAGTCTTTATACCATGATTCATGAGTGTACCCATGATCGCAATACCAATTGTTCCCCCAAGGTTACGGAACAACTGGTTACTTGCCGTTACAACTCCAAGCTGAGTTGGCAAGACGGCATTCTGAATGACAAGTGAGAATACCGACATTGCTGGACCAAGTCCAAGTCCAAATACGATCATACTAGCAATCGCTATCGTAACATTATCCATATAGTGCATCATCACCATACCGCCAACCAGAAGGAGCATTCCAAATATGGCAAGCTTCTTGTATTTGCCTGTCTTCGTCATATATTGACCTGACAATGTACTAGCTACAAGCATACTTAACATCATGGGCATCGTAATATAACCAGAATAGGTAGGCGAGATTCCTAGTACACCCTGCGTAAAGAAAGGCATATACATGATCGCTCCCATCATACCCGCATTAAGGATAAATCCGATGATATTCGATATCGTAACAATACCATTCTTGAATAAGGATAGTGGAAGCACAGGTGTCTTCACTTTCGTTTCAACAAATAAGAAAATTAATAAGGCTACAATGGTTGCAGCAAATAATCCGAGAATCTGACTTGAACCCCATGCGTATTTGGAACCAGCCCATGAGAAGGCAAGCAATAAGGGTACAATCGTTAAGGTCAAGAATAGTGAACCGAAGTAGTCAATCGATTCCGACTTATTACGTTCAACTTTAGGAAACAAGATCAAAATCATAAGAAAAGCTACAATACCGAGTGGCAAGAAAATCCAGTACACCCAATGCCAATTCATATGATCAACAATATAGCCGCCTAAAGCAGGCCCAATAACACTGGAGAGCGCGAATACACTGCTCATTAACCCAGCCCAACGTCCCCGTTCACGAGGTGAGAATAGATCACCAATCGCCGTAAATGCAGTTGCCATAATTATCCCTGCACCAATACCTTGAATACCTCGATACGTAATTAACTGAAATATATCATTAGACAATCCACATAAAAACGCACCGATCATAAAAATTACAATACCTGCTAAAATAAAAGGCTTTCTTCCATAAATATCCGATAACTTACCTACCAGAATAGTAGCTATTGTAGAGGTAAGCATATAGATTGTCATAACCCAAGTATAATATTCCATACCTCCAAGAATCGCGATAATCCTTGGCAATGCAGTACCCACAATCGTTTGGTTTATTGCTGCAAAAAACATTGCTGCCATAATGGCAATCATAATGGATATTTTTCGTTTCTGTGTTAAATGTTCCACTTTCTCCTACTCCTCTTGTAACATCTTTAGATTCTCTTTAACTTTCTTATAAAGCTTGATTTGATCAGCAATCTGTTCATCTGTAAATCCAATAAAGAAACGATCAACTACAGATTCCCACTGTTCACTAATCGCATGTAGTTTATTGGTTCCTTTGCTCGTAATGGTTAAATAAACAACTCTTCTATCATCCTCCGCTCTATGTCGAATCGCATAGCCTTCCTCAATTAATTTGTCCGATCTAGCGGTGATTGCTCCGGATGTAATGTGAAGTGCTGTTGCAAGGTCAGTCACTTTTTGGGGACCAGCAAAGTTTAATCTCTCCAGAATATAAAATTGCGCAGGAGAGAAGGAGTTACTAATTTGTTGTCTCCACAGTGCTGCCGAACGCTTCGAAACTTCCCTAAACTCGTCAACTAATAATCCCCTAATGTGATGATCTGTCACTTCGAAAATCTCCTTTACATATAAAACATTTATGTGTGAAGTATATAGGCATGAAAGTCAGTCTACACCATTTAGAATTAATTGTAAATAGAATCAATTTCATAACTCATTGAAACCATGAAATTGATTCAATAGCACAAATTATAATTATTTTATACTTTAAAACGACTAGTTTTAGCTTGCAATTCAGTTGCTAATTCAGATAAGGAGGTTGCTGAATTCGTGATTTCCTGCATGGAAGCAAGTTGTTGCTGGGCAATTGCAGCGATGTGAATTGAATTTGTTGCCGAAGTATTCGTCATCCCTGAAATAGACTCTACCGAGGCAACTACTTCCTCTGTCACTGCTGCAATTTCTTCTGCCGAAGCTGAAACTTCCTGTGCCTGAGATGTCACGTGTTGAATGGAGGTCAAGATGGTCTTAAAAGCTTCACTCGCTTCATGAATGACCGTAACACCAGTCCTCACTTCATGGCGTTCATTCTGCATCCCTTTGGAAATTCTATCTGTATCCATACGAATATCCTGCACAAGATCAACTATTCGTTGTGAAGTTAGTTTAGAATGCTCTGCGAGTTTTTTGATCTCATTGGCTACTACAGCAAAGCCTCTACCCTGTTCGCCTGCATGCGCAGCTTCAATTGCTGCATTCAGAGATAATAGCTCCGTCTGGGAACTAAACTGCGTGATATTCGCAATCATTTGTTCAATTTCTCTAGATTTCTGATCTAGCATTTCTACAATTTGGGATGAAACAGCAACAGATTCATGAATGACTTCCATTTGATTAATTGCATTTACAATAGCTGTATTCCCTTGCTCTGCTTGAGCGGCAGTAACTGTGGACATTTCGGCTACAATTCCAATTGATTCAACAATATGTTGGAACTCTATTCCGATCCCTTCCATACCCTTCGCACTTTCTTCTCCAGCTTGCGCCATATTTCCTAAGTCACTAGACATTTGTTGAATCGTATCAGTAACCTGTTTCGTAGCTTGTGCAACTTCTGAACCACCTGCAAGTAGCTCACAAGCTGAAGAAGCAACTTGACTAGAACCGGTTCCAATTTGGACAATGAGTTCCTTGAGATTGTCATTCATTTGGTAAAAAGAATCCGCTAATTCCTCCATCTCATCACCTGAATGATAATACAAAGAAGCTCCGGTTAAATCACCGTCAGCAATTCGTTTTGTGCGTGCAGTTAATGAAACGATTCGTCGAGAAATACGAATTGAAATATAGCTGCCAATTGTCATAGAAAGCACGATAGCTATAATGCCAGTTATCACAGCAGTGATGATCATTTGATCCAATTGTTCTCCAGCCTTTAGATGTTCAGCATCAATTAAGCTTTGTTGATTAACTGCAAGCTCTTGACTTAGTAATTTTATTTGCTTTACTAAGCCAGACACTTCAGTATTATTTAGTCGAATCGCTGCTTCTAGCTTATTCGCATTAACGAGTTCAATCTGCTGATCAAACAGCTCGTTCAGCTTACTATTATGTACGGACAGTTGTTTTAACCGTCCTAGTTGTTCACTATTAGTTATCGTTTGATTCAATCTATCAATTAATTGTTTCAGTTTAGCCGATGAAGATTCGAGGCTATTGAACATCTCAGGTTCTCTCGTCAATAAATAGCCTCGAATCGCTGAGCTTTGCTGAGCGCTCAATGTTTCTAATCTTGTAATATCTACTAGGATATGCCCACTATGATCAACTAGATCATCATAAGTACCCTCTGCTTTCTGTAATTGAAAATATGAAAAGGCTATAATAACGACGATAAAAATAGCATTTAATACAATTACTGCATGAAGCTTTCGATTAATAGATAGTTTTATTCTCATATACATGGCGCCCCCTGATGTAAGTTCTAGTTGTAAGTTACAATAAACCAGTATAGTAACGTTCGTTATAAAGCTAGAAAATTATAACATAACTAGCTTTCAAAGGACTATGAATTAGTACTCATCTTAACAATCTGAGTCCATTCAGAATAACGAGAATTGTACTCCCCTCATGTCCTACAACTCCAAGCGGCAGCGGAATACCTTGAACAAAATTAGTCAGAATGAGCCCAATAATAACTAGTAAAGCGAAGGCAATATTCTGTTTTACAATCCGGTTGGTTCGTTTACCTAGATGGATCGCACTAACAATTCGTTCAATATCATCATTCATTAGCACCAAGTCTGCTGTCTCAAGCGCAGCATCACTTCCAGCGCCACCCATTGCAATACCAATCGTAGCCGAAGCGAGGGCTGGCGCATCATTAACCCCATCTCCAACCATCACTACATTGCCGTATTTCCCTCTGAGTTCGCTGATAATACGCAGTTTATCTTCTGGTAGTAACTCGGAATAAACTAGTTTAATTCCAGCCTCTTCGGCGATCGATTTAGCAGTCTTCTCCCCATCTCCTGTAAGCATAGCAACCTCGATACCTAGACTCCTAAGCTTTGCAACTGTGATTTTGGCTTGTTCGCGCAATCGATCCTGGAGTGCAATTACGCCTGCAATGCCCCATGAGTTACGTACAATGACGACCGTTTTCCCTTGCTCTTGCAATCTGGATACCTGCTCAAAAATTTCTTCATTCCCTAACAAATCATCTGCGAGTGTACTCTTACCAATCGTCCAAGTCTCATCGCGGTATTTGGCCTGTACGCCCCATCCTACAAGTGCCTGTAGCTCTGCAGGATGATCAATAGTTAGACCTTCCTCCTGTGCTTTATTCACAATGGCTTTAGCTAAGGGATGCTCAGATAAGCTTTCAACGCAAGCAGCTATCTCAAGCATGCTCTGCTTCGAATAACCTTGGAATGCATATAAATCTGTTACTGTGGGACGACCCGTAGTTAATGTGCCTGTTTTATCAAAAGCAATTACTTTGGTTTTAGCGAGTAATTCGATATAAGCCCCACCTTTAAATAACAGACCTTTGCGTGCACTATTGGAAATAGCGGATAATGTAGCTGGCATAATCGCAGCAACAAGCGCACAGGGTGAAGCGACAACTAGAAATACCATTGCTTTATAGAATGTATCTGTCCATGTCCAGCCTAGTAAATAATGAAGTGCAAACAATAACAAGACTGTAATGATAATAATAGCCTTAGCATAGATTCGCTCAAATCTCTCAATGAACAGCTGAGATACAGGCTTTTCATCCTGTGCTTCTTGTACAAGTCGAATAATTTTGGCAAATAAGGAGGATTCACTAGTCTTCGTTACTTCAATGAAAAGTGCGCCGTGACCATTAATCGTTCCTGCGTAAACTTCATCCCCAGTTGACTTATCTACTGGAACTGACTCACCTGTAATAGACGCCTGATTGACAGAACTAGTTCCCTTATTAATCTCACCGTCTGCAGGAATACGTTCGCCTGGCTTTACTACAACGATGTTGCCAACCTGGAGCTCTTCAATTCGAACGACTGTTTCTTTGCCTCCAGTAACTAAAGTTGCAGTTTCAGGTTTCATATCCATTAAAGCCGAAATATCTCGAGAGCTTCGCTGCATCGTATAGGTTTCAAGTGCGCCGCTTAAAGAGAAAATAAATATGAGCACAGCACCCTCTGCCCAGTAACCTATGCTTGCAGCTCCAATCGCTGCTAGGATCATTAATAGATTCACATCGATATCTTTATCATGAATAAGAGTCTTAACCCCTTCTTTTGCCTGCACAAATCCTCCGACAACGAATGCGACCAAATAGAGGATGATCGACAACACTTCTAACCAGCTTGAAGCAAGCCATCCCCCTGCCAGTAATAGACCACAAACGATCGCAGCTGTGAGTTGTCTATTCTGTACGATCCATTTTCTAATTGTTAAAGTACGTTCTTTCTGTTGTTTCTGTTGTTTCTCATTAGATTGTTCCTTTATTTGACCCTGTGATGTTGATGTTAGCATTGTGCTTATCCTCCTTAAAATATGATAATTGATAATAACAATCATTATTAATGCCCTTAAAATGCGATATGCTGCTCCTAATTAAAGGAACAGCACTTTTAGTGATAACGATTATCATTTTTTTACTTTAACCAACTATTTTGCATTAAGTAAACTTAAGATAATTATACAATATGATCCAGGAAGTGTAAATGAAACCTTTCCCTTATTTATAATTATTATAATTTAGGAATCATTAAAAATCAAGTGATTTTATTAAGCATCAACCCATCAACTATTTTCTAGCAGCACGTTCTCTAGGATCCTGACTTGCAGTATGTTTGACATTCTTAGCTAAAACTTCATCGGCGAATTCAGTATCGTGAGCGAATTTATTACCTTTGTTATTTTTAAATTTCTTAGCCATTTGTTCATTCTCCTTTACTAAATAAATTAAATAATGACAGGTTCAAAGTTTGTATCAGGTGTTAATTCCAACGCAGCCTCGATTTCGCCCATTCGGTTCTTCGTATATTGGTAACCTAACTCAATACAGCTTGAAGTTTTGTCGAACGCTAAGGAACCCACATCGGATACATCTGGACTTAGTAGAACATCCGTATGGTTGTGTAAACTTTTGGCTTGATGGACTAAGAAGACATTCAATGATCGATTAAAAATGGATAATAAGGAATTCATTGGTGAACCTACCTTAGTAAATGTACATAAATCAACGGCAATTATTTTATCAGCACCTAGAGCTCTAGCATATACGGAAGGACAATTATCAATTATTCCTCCATCTACTAAAATTCGTTCGCCTAATTCTATAGGTGGGAATATCGCTGGAATGGCACAGCTAGCTAGAACAGCATCTATAATCGAGACATCCGAGAGCTCCTCATGTTCATCTGAATTCATTACTAAAGGCTTTGAAGTAAAAATGACTTTCTTAGCTGTCTTTAAATCTGTAGCTATTAGCGCGACAGGCAATATTAAATCCTTCATGTTTTTTTCTTTTATTTTGACACCCAGAAAATCTCTGAATTTCTTTCCTTTAATGATGCTCTGATGTTTCTGCCGACTCCACAAAAGCTTACTAATAAAGGATCGATAATCGTAATCCATATATTTCTTTGTAAGTTCAGGGACCATCTGAATGATCTGATCGGTGGTATAACCACTGGCATAAAGTGCAGCGACTAATCCACCAGAGCTGGTTCCAGTAATACAATGAAACGTAATACCTGCTTCTTCTAAGGCCATCAGAACCCCAAGATGAGCGCACCCAGCTATACCTCCTCCTCCTAAGGCAATTCCAACCCGAGTCACTTCCACACCCCCTTACGACGTTCTGTCTTATTACTATTTCAATTCAACGTCTTGCCTATGCTGATCAATATCTGTCAATATTGCCGAATTTCATGAACTTCTATGAGCTCATCCGATATACATGCTGTATAAAATAAAAAGCTGACACTAATTTAGTGTCAGCTCTCTATATTGTTACTAATCGAGTTCAAGATTCATGGCCATCTCAATAATCGTTTTTCTACCTTCAGGATCATTCTTCACTTTACGATATAGGTTCTCATAACCTTCACGATCCGCTTTGTATTCAGGTGTGTTCTTAATTGAAGTATGTGACCATTCAATTAGAATATTCTCAGCATGAATCAATTCATTAAAAGCTTTATGAAGTCCACTTCGAGTAAGTACGTCTTCCATTTCCTTCTGACCGATCTCAACATCAGACTCTCTTAGCTCATCTAATTTGATATCTGCTTGCTTACTAGTTAATAAAAAATGCTCCTTAACTGCCATGTAATCAAGTTGCGCACGTGCTAGTCTTCTTTTCTTCATCGTTAAATCACCTTCTATAAGAATTCGACATTAAATTCATTGTAACAAAAAGTAAGACAAAAACAAAGCCCAAGCCCGACTTTCCCAAGGACAGACATTTTCATACGGGCAAAAGCATATTTTGATATCACGAAATGCTCTTGTCGATACAAGGCTTATCCTAGGGCTAAGAGAAGGAGTTGATGAGCAATGTGCGGCATAACAGGCTTTATTGATTGGCGTAAAGATTTAACTGGATTCCCCTTAATTTTAGAAAACATGACGGAAACGCTAATTAATCGCGGACCAGATGCATCTGGCACTTGGATTTCGCGTCACTGTGCGTTAGGACACAGACGATTAAGCGTTATTGACCCTGAGAACGGTGCTCAACCTATGATTCGAAGATTCGGTGATCATCTATATACAATCGTTTATAACGGTGAGTTATATAATGCGCTAGAACTCCAGAAACAATTAGAAGAACGAGGCCATCAGTTTAGAACGACCTGTGACACTGAAGTATTATTACTCGCTTATGTCGAATGGGGTAAAGATTGTTTAGAACGATTAAATGGAATTTTCGCATTTGCAGTGTGGGATGATACGAACCAAAATCTCTTTTTGGCACGTGATCGGCTTGGGGTAAAGCCGCTTTTTTATGCGCTTTATAATGAGGTTTTTTTATTTGGCTCCGAGCCTAAAGCTATCCTTGCCCACCCTGATTTCCCCACTGAGGTTGATGGTGAGGGACTTGCTGAAATATTCTCGCTTGGGCCTGCCCGTACCCCAGGTCAAGGTATTTATCGGCATATGTCTGAATTAAAACCTGGGCACTTTATGGTATATGATCACACCGGATTGTCCATACGTAATTATTGGAAGTTAATCAGTAAACCACATTACGAATCAATCGACCAAACTGCATTAAAGATTTATGAGATTTTAAAAGATACAACTGAGAGACAATTAGTATCCGATGTTCCTATAAGTACACTTTTGTCAGGTGGCCTAGACTCCTCCGCGCTTACTACATTTGCTGCAAATCACTTTCGTGAATCAAACCGCGGTATACTGCAAACCTTTTCAGTTGATTATTTAGATAATGATAAATACTTTAAAGCAAATACCTTTCAGCCTAATGCGGATGCTCCGTGGATAAAGCGAATGACAGAATTTCTTGCTACTAATCATCATGATGTGAAATTCGATACGCCTGAATTAGTTGAATCACTTAAAACAGCAGTCTATGCACGAGATACGCCGGGAATGGCTGATGTTGATGGATCTCTTTATTTATTTTGCCGAGAAATCAAAAAACTAACTACTGTTGCTGTGTCTGGTGAAGCTGCAGATGAGATTTTTGGGGGATATCCATGGTTCCACCGGGAAGAAGCACTTACAGCTAAGACATTTCCTTGGTCACTCTCCCTTAATGCGCGTGTTGATTTACTTTCTCCGGACTTAACTGCACACATTCGTCCTGAAGAGTATGTAAGCCAGCGTTATCAACAAGCCATTGATGAAGTTCCTCATTTAGCAGGAGAGACACCTGAGCAAATGCAAATGCGGCAAATGTCATATTTAAACATTACGCGATTCATGCCCACCTTGCTTGATCGTAAGGACCGCATGAGCATGGCTGTAGGTCTCGAGGTCCGTGTACCTTTCTGCGATCATCGACTCGTAGAATATGTGTGGAATATACCTTGGGAAATTAAAACAGCTGGTGATAGAGAGAAAGGAATCCTCCGCAAAGCGCTGAAAGGTGTGCTACCAGATGATGTCCTTACTCGCAAAAAAAGTCCTTATCCTAAAACACATAATCCGAATTATTTAGCTGCTGTACGAAGTGAAGTTCTGGAGATTCTAAACGATTCCTCATCACCTCTTCTTCCTTTCATTAATCGTGACAAAATACTCACCCTCGCTAATTCAGATGCAGCTCAGTTCAACCTGCCTTGGTTCGGTCAGCTAATGAATGGGCCGCAAATGTTCGCTTATTTAATCCAAGTCGACACTTGGCTGAGAAAATATAAGGTATCTATAAAATAGTCGATGGCAATAAAGGCTCAACACCAAAATCTGTGCTTGATCGTATAGGATTTCTTGATCGTATACAGCTTAAAGCGGTAGAAAGTTATGGAGAGTTCCAAATATAATCACAGAAGCTTCCTAAACCACCGTTTAGAGTGGATAGGAAGCTTCTTGTGATTATGAAACTTTGATTACGGAACCTTGATTATAGAACTTTGATTATAAATCATTTAGTTTAGCTTATCTCCATGCAATTCAAAAAAAAGTTGAAGTGCTAATGCACGATGCGAGACCTCGTTCTTTAGCTCTAGCGGAAGTTCGGCCATGGTGCGGCCGAACTTCGGTATGTAGAAGAGCGGGTCGTAACCGAACCCGCCAGCTCCCTGTGGCCCGGCTATGATATAGCCAGGGCAACGGCCCTCTGCTTCGAGCGTGACGCCTCGAAGCGGATCAACCAGCGCAAGCGCGCACATAAAGTGTGCCGCGCTAAGCAGCGCTGGTGCATCAGCGCCGGCTGCGCCAGGCGCTGACTGAGCTGATGCGCTGCTGCCATTCGCAGCGCCATTCAGTGCGCCAAGCTCTCGTAGGAGCTTGGCGTTGTTGTCGGCATCGCTAGAGTGCTCGCCTGCATATCTGGCGGAATACACGCCAGGAGCACCACCCAGCGCATCGACGCACAGACCCGAATCATCGGCTAGTACGGGAAGCTGCAAATGCTTCGCGATAATTTGAGCCTTGATTAAGGCATTAGCCGCAAAGGTGTCGCCATCCTCCACGATATCAGGCATATCCTCGTAGTCTGCAAGTGATTTTACAGTAGTCCCAAACTTCTGAAACCATTCTGTAAATTCACGTACTTTACCTTGATTATGCGTAGCTATAATGACAATATTCCCTAACGAATTCATTTAGTTCGTCCGTTTCTTCCCAATGCGGGCACAAATTTCTTCGCCTAGTGCTTTCTCCTGTGCTGCAACCATTTGTTCAATTCCTAATTGAGCTAGCTTAATCAAACTATCAAGCTCATCATGCGTGAATGGAGACTCTTCTCCCGTTCCTTGAAGCTCGACAAACTTGCCCGTACCGGTCATAACAACGTTCATATCCACCTTAGCTGATGAATCTTCTTCATATTTTAAATCCAGATACGCTTTATCATTTACAACGCCAACAGATACTGAAGCGATAAAATCTGTAATCGGAATCTCTTTTAATTTGCCATCTTTAACAAGCTTGTTCATCGCCAGCGCCATCGCTACAAATGCACCTGTAATTGAAGTTGTACGTGTGCCTCCATCCGCTTGAATAACATCGCAATCAAGTGTAATGGAACGTTCACCTAGTGATTCCAGACTAACAACCGAGCGCAGCGCACGTCCTATTAATCGTTGAATTTCCATTGTCCGCCCACCAAGTTTGCCTCTTGCAGCTTCACGTTGATTACGCACCTGTGTTGCTCGCGGCAGCATGGAGTACTCGGCTGTAACCCAGCCCTTACCTTGGCCCTTCATGAAAGGTGGTACTCGCTCTTCAACTGAAGCTGTGCAAATGACTTTGGTTTCCCCAACCTCGATCAACACGGAGCCTTCGGCATGCTTAATATAATTTGGCGTAATTGTCATCGCCCTTAGTTCGTTTGCTTGTCTGCCATCTAATCGCATCTGTCTTTCCTCCATTTTCTAAACAAAGCTTACATCACTTTAGTTATTCTTCTCTTTTTCCCATCCTATTGTAGCAAAGTACATTCCGAAAAGCACGAAATTAGCAGAACGGACTTTAGGATTAGAAAAACAAGAAAGCTCCATTAATGGAGCTTCCAAGGATCGATTCATGGATCCCTTCATTATGGTTACACTATTTTCAGCAATTATTACATCTTCACAGGGTTTAAATGTGTAGGCCTTGTTACAGGCTTGGAATAATTCGTACTGTCTGTGGAAGTAAACTTCAAGTTACCATCAATCATTATTTGCACCTTAGTCGATGTACCTGTATTCTCGGTAAGTGAAAGGACGACTGAATTAAGCGCTTCACTTGATACCTTCTGATTTTCACTGAGCATTCCAGCTAAATTGACTGTAATCAAATCTTCTGCAGGGTTAAGATTTAACACTTGCGTTGATTTATTGATAGGGGATGTCAAGGACTGACGACTCATTGGTCCTTTGATTAATTGATCCATTACAGCTTCTGCCACTTGATCCGTCTGTTTAATATGTCGTGTAACTGGTACATAATATTTATAATCTGTCTCGTTACCACTCATGAAGTACAAGGTAACTGATGTGGATTGTCCAAAACTAACTTCAGGCTGCTTCTCAACATTAATACCCATTGCCCGGCTTAAAGCTCCATCTAACGGTGTCCTATTCTTCGGCATTTCCGTTAACTCTTTACCCTCTACGCGAAGCTGTACTTGATCGATAGAATCGAATGTAGTTAATGCCCAAGTCAGTCCTTCCAGCATTTTACGCTCATCAGCCTGATCGTATTGAAGCAGTTCCTTGGATAAATCAATAATCGCTAGTTTATCTTTAACGATACTCATACCTAAGACCTTGGTACCAGCTGGTAGGAGAGCTGTGAAGCCTTTAGGCAATTGCTTGCTGGCAGGACCTTTAGCCACCATATATTCGAGAACTTTCTGAGCAGGAGCTTCTGTTTTAGGCAAACTCAAGGTAACAGGAGCTACCAAACCATAGGCATCCTTTGCATAAATGGTTCTCTCCTCCATGCCTTGAAGAACTGCTTGAGGCTCAACTGGTATATGATCGTCGTTTGCATTCGCCGTTACTTCCTCAATTGAGCCAACTGGAGGAGGATCAATTTGTTTGGAGCCTTGGGAGTCACCAAGACCAATTAAGGAGCATCCTGACATCAGTAAAACGATAGCGCCGATTATAATTGTACTGCGGAACCACTTTCCGTATTTCATGTTTCTAACTCCTCCTTTAAATTGCGGTATTACATGTATACAGAGGATTTGTCCAATATATGCTTACTATTTGTCCAAATAACAAGACAAGTGCTAATTATCATCGATTCAACTAAATTGTTAATCTTTGGTGCTAATTTTGCCAATTAAGTCCATTGCTTGTACAATTATGAGAATGAATCGTACGAGTGACAAAATAGTGACTCAGGTAAACCAATTAAATGTTATTATTCTGGAGGAGGCCATTACATGGAATATAGTTTGAATAGTAAAAAAGTAGCTGCGGCTGCAAAGCAAATGCTTAAAGATCGTGGTGTTACGATCGAAGAAATCGCGGAGTTGACTCTTTTTTTACAATCTCAATATTATCCTGGTTTGACCCTACAGCAATGCATTGAAAGTGTCGAGAGCGTTCTCGTTAAGCGAGAAGTTCAGAATGCCGTAATCACTGGTATCCAGCTGGATGTACTTGCAGAGAAAGGCATGCTAGAGCCCGTATTGCAAGAAATGATTGCACACGATGAAGGTTTATATGGAATAGACGAAATCATGTCACTCGCAATCGTTAATGTATACGGCACCATCGGCTTAACAAATTACGGCTACATCGATAAATTAAAGCCAGGTATTCTAAACCGCTTGAACGACAAGAGCACAGGAGAAATTCACACCTTCCTCGATGATATCGTAGGCGCAATTGCTGCTGCAGCGAGTTCGCGTATTGCACATCGTAAGCAAGCAGAAAATGAAGAACAAGATCAATAGTAAATAACAAATTAGGCTCTAAATCATAATCAGCGCTTGCTCAAGACAGAACCATATGCAGACCCATAGCGGAGGGGACGGAATTGTCCTGGAGAAGCGAAGCGTTCGCCTACAAGTTTTCCGAAGGAAAACTACTTCGTAAGCTTATGCTTTGCCACCGGATTTCTACCGCTATAAGCGGTATACGATCAAGAAATCTGGGGGCAACAGCGATCGTAAGGACAATCCGTCCACGCAGCGGTAATCTAACGGCAACATTACAATTTTTCAAGGACTGATTTTGGTGTTGGGCCCCAAATAATAAATAACAAGAAATAGACAGTAAATAATAAACAACCAATATCTAAGAGTAATGCACTCTTGTTGATATTGGTTGGTTTTATTATGCTGTTATCGGAGTACGCACATGCTCCACCATCACCCCAAGGCGTTCTTGATGATGTGCAATGAGTTCAATTGCGCGCTGGGAGGTAAAGAGGAGCTTAATCCTTTCTACCAACTCGAAATAATGATTAAGAATAAGACCAATACAATAGTAGAGCCAATACGCGTCATCAGTAGATAAGCATCACTTGGCTCTACGTTATCATCTTTTATCTTCCATCCATAACGTATGTACCATCCAAACCTAGGAAAGATGATATTAATTAAACTAAGTGCAACAAACAGAAATATAAAAAAGCCCATGATATCAACTCCTTTGATGGTATATACGCAGTAATGGAAAGAGTTGTTTCAAAGTGGTTATGCATGGCCACTGAACTGTCTCTTAAGTTTGATCATTAAGTTTGATCATTAAGATTGATACTTCAGAATGCCTTCTTCCTCGAACTTCGTAACTCGCCCTTCACTCTCAAGGTATACGAGATGAGCAATTGTCTCTGATAGTGCAAAACGAAGTTGATGGGTCGTAAGTCTAAAGCCAAAGACAGCTCTGCACAACTCATATGCCGTCATCGGTGTACGCACATGCTCCACCATCACTCCAAGGCGTTCTTGATGATGTGCAATAAGTTCAATTGCGCGCTCGCCGAACTTCTCGAACGGCTCCCGGTGACCAGGATAAGCCATATCCACCGGGAGGGTGCTGATTTCCTCAAGCGAGCTTAAGTAAGCTTGCAACGGATTCTCTTCAGCTCCAGGTAAATAGCTGACGTTAGGGGATATCTGCGGTAACACGTGATCACCGCATAAGATTTCTCGTGCCTCGCGGTCATAGAAGCATAGATGCCCCGCAGCATGGCCGGGGGTTTCAATTGCTTCGTACATCCGGTCCCCGAGGCGCACCATATCACCCGCAGCAATGATTGTCTGCGCCGGCTGCGGCGACACGAGCCCGACGAACTCATCCATGTGGTTCGTCGTCTCATGACGCAGCTCCGGCGGTAGCCCATGCTGCGTGAAGTTGTCACAGAGCAGCTGTGTCATCGGCTGCTCTGGCCCCCATAGGAGCGCAGCGAGGCGTGATCCGGTCTCCGATAGGAGAACCGGTGCACCACCTGTGCGCTCCTGGAACCAGCCAGCCATCCCGTAGTGATCGGGATGGTAATGCGTTAATACGATCTGTTCTACCTGATCGTACCCAATACCCAGCTCATGAAATGCTGTGTTCCACACCTCTTCTGCTTCCTGCGTATGTAAACCAGGGTCAATCACCGTATACCCGTTCTTTCCCTTCAGCACATACGCATTTACCCAGCGTAGTGGAAATGGCAGCGGCACTCGCACCTGTATGAATTGATTTGGATGGATCGTTACGACTTCTCTCACTTCTATTTCCCCTCTCATAAACATCACAGTAATCGATAAACCCATTATGACATAGGCCAGCTGATAATTGGAATCATCTCATGAAAATCAATCTACTCTGTAAAACTATTCCATGTTAAAATATGGAGAAAGATTTTCCAGCTTTCATGATGGAGGTATATTGAATAATGACCAGTTATGCCGAATATAGGAGTTCTTTCGCAGATATTCCGAGACCGTTTGCCTTCCTTAATCTCGACCTGCTTGAGCAGAACATACAGCAAGTACTCACACTCTCTGGTTCTAAGCAAATTCGCGTTGCTAGCAAATCAATTCGTTCTCGTGAAATACTTCGGAGAATTCTAGACTCCGATTCAAGATTTATAGGCGTCATGTGTTATACCGCTGCTGAAGCATTATTTCTTGCAGAACATGGCTTTGACGACTTATTACTTGGCTATCCCATTTGGGATCCCGAAGCTATTAAGAAGATCGCTCATAAAGTCAATGAAGGCATTCAAATTACGCTAATGGTTGATTCAGTAGAGCATGTAGAACATATCGAGAGAATCGCACAACAATCAAGATGTAAGATTCCACTCTGTATAGATCTTGATTTATCAATGGATTTCTTCGGGCTACATTTTGGGGTATGGCGATCACCGGTTCGTTCAGTTGCTGAGGGAGTGAAGCTTGCAGAGCGTATAGCTGGATCCTCCTTCGTCACACTAGACGGTATTATGGGATATGAAGCACAAATTGCTGGGGTCGGGGATGCGAATCCGAGTACCAAGCTTCGAAATCAACTCATTCGATTTCTGAAGCATAAATCCATTAACCAATTAACTCACTTTCGAGCAGAACTCTTACATACGCTTCAATCCAAAGGCATCACCCCACGAGTAGTTAACGGAGGAGGTAGCGGAAGTCTGAACAGTACATGTTCAGAAGCTGTGGTTACTGAAGTGACAGTAGGTTCCGCTTTTTATGCACCCGTATTATTCGATTATTACAACAACTATCATTTTCAACCTGCAGCAGGCTATGCCATTGAAATCGTTCGCAAGCCCAAAGCAGACATCTACACTTGCCTAGGTGGTGGATATACAGCCTCTGGAGCAATCGCAATGGACAAACAGCCTAAACCCTACTTACCCTCAGGTGCTAAGCTGCTGTCTATGGAGGGGGCAGGAGAAGTGCAAACGCCTATTAAGTACAATGGATCTGAGACTTTACAGCTTGGCGATCCCATATTTATGCGGCACAGCAAAGCCGGTGAGCTATGTGAACGATTTACAGAATTGCACATGTATTCACAAGGAAATGTAATTAGCAAAACAACAACCTATCGTGGTGAAGGGCAGTGTTTTCTATGAAACAAGTAAGTGGTAAAGTATGGAGCAATTGGTCAGGTAGTTCTTCAAGTACCCCTCACAAAATTGTATATCCGGCTAGCATCAACGAAGTTTCAGAAGTTGTCAAACAGAGCTATGAGCAGAATACCAAGGTTCGAATTGTAGGCTCAGGTCATTCATTCACTGCGCTCGTACCTACAGATGCTACCCTGATATCACTGGACGAAATGCAAGGCATACAGCATATGGATCAAGAGAAGCTCATTGCACAAGTATGGGCAGGTACGAAGCTTAAGCTACTTGGCGAATCCTTACATGCTCTCGGCTATGCACAGGAGAACTTAGGTGATGTGAATTTTCAATCCATTGCAGGCGCTGCAAGTACAGGAACACATGGAACAGGCATTTATTTTGGCAGTGTAGCAACACAAGTTGCCGGGATAACAGCTGTCACAGCTGATGGATCCATTGTGGAATGTGATGAACAGAATAATCCTGAATTATTTAAAGCGATGCAAGTTTCGCTAGGTTCACTAGGTGTAGTTGTACAAGTTAAATTACGTGTTGTGCCCGCTTGGCGTATGGATTTTGAAAGCAAACGAATGAAGTTTGACGAATGTATGAGTCAGTTAGATCACTTATGTCAGAATAACCGGCATTTTGAGTTCTTCCTATTCCCTTATAGTGATGACGTACAAGTGAAGCTCATGAATTTAACGGATGACGAACCAAGTAAGAGCAGTCTTTGGAACAATTTTAATAAGGTTGTCCTTGAGAATGGCGCCTTCTGGGTTATGTCTGAGTGTAGTCGATTAATACCTAAACTATCTCGTTCAGTTAGTCGATTATCCGCTAAAGCTGCGCCGGTTATGAAGCAAATTGGGCACAGTCATCAAATGTTTGCCACACCACGATTTGTTAAATTCAACGAGATGGAATACAACATTCCCGCACAACATATGCAAGCAGCACTTGAAGAAGTTCGCGCCTGTATTGAGAAGAACCAGTTTGCAGTTCATTTCCCACTGGAGTGCCGTTATGTAAAAGGGGATGATATGTGGCTAAGCCCTGCATATGGCCGAGACTCTGCCTACATTGCTGCTCATATGTACAAAGGCATGCCTCATGAAGCCTATTTTAAAGCTTTGGAAGATATCTTCCTTAAATATGAAGGACGTCCTCATTGGGGCAAATTACATACGCTGAAGGCTAGTCAATTAGCAGAACGCTATCCGAAATGGCAAGAATTCACTAGAATAAGAAAAGAGCTTGATCCGAAGGGGATTTTTCTCAACAAATATTTAGAAGGCATATTCATTGAATAAATATTAGAAGGTACTTCTTAAACACTACATACGAAGGCACTGAAATTAGGTTATGTTCCACCTAAATCCAGTGCCTTTATTAACATTTAATTAAGCTTGTTTATTATGTTTATATAGTTGTTCTTCCGCTTGTTAAGCATGCTTGTCAAGCATATGACAAACCGTACTACTCTCCGAGTTCTTTTTCCCGTTTAAGAATGTCTTGCATCGATGTTTGAAGTGCTGCTTGTGGTCCTTGGAAATGCTTGTTGTAATAAAGCACATCCATCAGAATGAGTACAATCATCATGACGATTAATGCATACCCTGCATTCTGGTTCGGAGGAATAACCATCAACACACTAATAAACACGATCCACAGCAAGGCTAAGACATTGATTGTTCGTCCATATCGGCCTAAATTCCATGGTCCCAAATGCTTAGGCTGGAACTTGCCTCTTGCTTGCGCGAACAAGCGCAATAATACGGGAATTCCATATGCTACGTATAACCCAACCACACTGATCGCTGTCATAAACACGATGGTTCCCACCGTATTATCCGGATTAATTAATCGCATAACATAATCAATCGCTGCTAAGATAAAAGATAGAATAACAGCGAGCCAAATCGCTTTGGCTGGTGTCCGATATTTCTTGGAAATAGCAGCCCAGTGTTTACTAAACGGCATCCCTTTATCCCTGGAGAACGCATACATCATTCGCGAGAAGGAAGTAATCGATGATAACCCACAGAACCACATCGCTAGTGTAACAAGCCACAAGATGACCGAACCGAAAGTTCCGCCAAGTGCTTGCGTGATAATATAAATGAATGCATTACTTTCTCCAGCAGCTGTTCCTGCGTCTTTAATCGATAAAGTAACGAACACGAGCATGATGAACCCGAATACGAAGGAATAGGCGACGGATGTAAAAATCCCCCAAGGCGCTCGAATTCTTGGATTAATTGTTTCTTCAATTGTATGAGCTGATGCATCATATCCAGTGAATGTCCATTGTGCCTGTAGTAACCCAATTAGGAATGCAAATGCATAAGGCTTATCTGAGAAGGATTGACCCACTTGGAATATGTATTCAACAGGCTGAAGTCCACCGTTAGTGAAAAAGGCTAAACTGACGACCAGAACGCCAACGATCGCAATGTGATACCAGGCTGAAATATCGTTAAATAGCGCTACAATTTTAATCCCGACATGATTCAAAATACCATGACTGAGTAAGATTACAGCAAACACGATTAGTACGGAAGTATCTGTTGAAGCATAGCCAAATACCGATGCGAGCAGTGGATCAGCGAATAGAGCAACAGAATAATCAATCCCTGCAACAATCCCGATCTCTCCAATTAGGTTGATCCATGCCGTATACCAGCCCCAACGTTTGTTACCAAGCAGCGATGCCCAGTGATACAAGGCTCCAGCAGTCGGTATAGCCGATGCAAGTTCAGCCATCGAAGCAGCTACCAATATGACGAATAAAGCCACAAGGGGCCACCCAAAGCCCATCATACCTGGCCCGCCATACAATAACCCATGCCCATAAAGGGAGACTGCTCCAGTTAAGATTGAAATTACAGAGAACGATATAGCAAAGTTCGAGAAGCCACCCATACTTCGTAACAGCTCTTGTGCATAACCAAAACGATTTAAATCCTTCTTATCCGTCAATCGCTGGTCGTTCAAATTGTGACTCATATTATCCCTCCTCAAATTTCGGCTCATTCAGCAGCTACTTTAAGAAGTTTTCATGATGTTTTTCATCATAATTACGTATATTTTTGCTGGCAATTGCTCCAATTCCTAACGTCACACCACAAGTAATAAGCACTAAAACAATTCCAATAAACAAATTCATTTATTCCTCACCTCCTCTTAGCTCATCAGCTTACATTACTAGCTTGACTCCACTTGTTCGCTGCTCTAGCATCATCTGAAGGACTGTGCCAATATGTGCACCTGCTTCAATTGGAGGCGTTCCACCACGATGAATGTTGGAAATCACATTGCGATCCGACTCAACGGTGCTTTGCTGTGGACGATAGCACATGTAAGCACTCATTGACTCAGATGAAACAAGTCCAGGCCGCTCACCAATGAGCATCACAAGTACTTCTGGCTGTAATATGTCCCCAATATGATTCATACAACCGACACGTCCGCCTTTCACAAACAGGGGAGTTCCAACCGTTAATCCATGAACCTGTAGCGAGTTTAGTAGGGAGGGGTATACATCTTTTAAATTACTCGTAATCGCATTGGCACTTAACCCGTCTGCAATTACAATTTGCACCTGCGGTTTATTCCTGCATCGCTGCTTTATTCGATCCACACCTACATCTGTAATGATGCGACCTTTATCCGGTCTTCGAAGAAAGGTTTCTATATTCTCGTAGTTCGTCTCAACCAAACAGAGCTCGAATTCTTCGATGAGTGCAGTTGATACTTCACTATAAACAGCATCAATTGCTGCAGCATGATCATTCCGAAGTGATAGTAATGTCCTCGTGAGTGGTCTTGTACCCGTACGCCAAACGCCAATTCTGGAAGGTGTACTTGCTAGCAGTTCATCCATTCCTGCATGCCATTTAGGTGATGGAATATGGCTTGATCGAATTGAAGAGACTTCATTTTCATAATTGCCCCTATTAACTGTATTTGGATTTGGGAGTGGACTTGAACTTGAATCTCGATCTTGTAAAGCTTCCGGCATCTTAACTTGACTGTGCTCCTGAATAGGAATCTGCTTCCTCAGCTCTTCCATTACCTGATCGACAAGCTGATCTAGTGCAATTAGGGATTCATTCATTCGTAGCTCCTCCTACATGAAAAATGTTGGATCACCTGCTATTGCGGTTAATTTGCCATTCTCCATCAATCCTTGCTTCTCTAGCCATCGTTCAAAATCAGGTGCAGGACGCAGGTTCATAACATCTCTGAGCGTTGCAATGTCATGAAAACTTGTAGATTGATAATTGAGCATACAATCATCAGCCATTGCTACACCGATCAAATAGTTGACGCCTGCTGAAGCTAATAGTACGGACAAATTATCCATATCATTCTGATCTGCTTTCATATGATTCGTATAACAGACATCTACTCCCATAGGAAGCAGATGAAGCTTCCCCATGAAGTGATCTTCAAGTCCTGCGCGCATCACTTGCTTGCTATCGTACAAATATTCAGGACCTATAAAACCAACGACCGTATTCACTAAGAAAGGCTTATACTTACGTGCTAGCCCATAGCATCTCGCTTCAAGCGTTACTTGATCAATGTCGTAATGTGCTTCAGCAGAAAGCTCAGAGCCTTGCCCCGTCTCAAAATACCAGCAATTGGGCCCTGCGGCAGTTCCTTCTGTCCGAATCAGTTCATCCGCTTCATCAAGCAGCCTCGTATGAATGCCAAATGCCTTATTCCCCATTTCCGTACCTGCTAAGCTCTGAAAAATCAAATCAGCGGGCCCGCCTTGCCGTATGGCTCTCATCTGCGTTGTCACATGTGCAAGTACACAGTTCTGGGTCGGTATATTCCAGGTCTGCATAACATCTTTAGTCATTTTCATAATTTCGCGTACACTGTCTGTTGTATCAATAACTGGATTGATTCCTATCACAGCATCCCCAATGCCATAGCTCAGAGCTTCAAATAAGGCTGCTTTAATCCCAAGTAAATCATCTGTCGGATGATTTGGCTGAGCGCGCCCAGACAGGACACCCTTTTGCCCAACAGTATGATTACAGTGGGTTGTTACCTCGATTTTGGCAGCTGCCTGAATTAAGTCCAGATTACTCATGAGCTTCGTCACTGCAGCAATCATTTCACTTGTTAACCCTCGGCTAATACGTTTAATTTGGGTTAGACCGGTATCTGGTCTTAGCAAATACTCACGAAGCTCAGCAATGGACCAATTGCGTATTTCTGCATACATTTTTTCATTAACCTGTTGTTCAATCACCCTTGATACCTCATCTTCTTCAGGAGGCAACAAAGGCTCATTGCGAATATCTGCTAGCGTAAGGTCAGCAAGCACGGCTTTGGCTGCCATTCGCTCACTTGCATCTGAGGCTGCAATCCCCGCAAGCTGATCGCCAGACTTCTCTTCATTGGCTTTGGCCATTATTTCCTTCAGATGACGAAATTGATACGTTCTACCAAGCAGGGTTACATTCGTATTCAAATCATCACCTCCTCACATGTGAAAATTACTAGAACACTCTTATAACCTAGAAAGCTAAGGTTTTGACGATCACTGGTATAGTGGTTCCTTTGATGGGTTCACCTAAATCAACATAATCTCCATGCTGAGTAGATATTTGATCAATACAGACAATTGAGGGCTGACCTAAGCAGCGTAAATGAAGAGACTGCCCAAGTGCTTTGGCCATATCATTCTCACAAATTACAATTAGCTTTCCATTAGGAGAGAAGTATTGGAGATAAGTGGAGACAAGTAGTGCGGATAATTGTTGCAAATTAGCATAGGTACATGATTTAAGACCTGTTATTGCGATTGCAAATGTGGTTGTAGCTGAATATAAAGCAGCCGCTTGTCTAAAGGCAGCATCTATAAGCTCTTCTGTATTATGCTCCCTCTCATTCTTATGAAAAGGCGATAACGCTAACGCTGATTCAGATAGATCAATTGAGACAACAGGGACATTCCGAATGGGAAGCACGCCTTGCTCTATATAAACAGTCGAGCCACTTATTTCCGTACTTTGCATCCCGGCTCCGAGCACTGTTGCGCGTACAGTTTGCAAAGGAACAAGTGGTTCAAAGCCATAATGGCAGCATTCAACCTTCAAAGCATGAGCTAGTAATGGGCCAAAATCACCAAATTGGGTAATATATTCTAATGTTAAAGACATCTTCCCAGGAGTATTAAACCAATATCCAACTCCCCCTGAAACCATTAGTTGATGTGAAGCAGGGGGAATTACGGAGGGTTGCTTCACAAGCAGCAGGCTGCCGGTTCCTTCATAGTCACCCGCTAAATAGGAGAGCATACTTCGGACCATCGTAGTAGCAAGCTCAGATAATTGATACAGACTTAGACAATCTCCCACTTGAATCAAGTAGTTATGATGGCGAAGCCAAGGCTCTAGTGCCTCTGCAATATATAGAAGTGTGCCATCAGGCTGTAGTCGCAGAAGTCGTCCGCCAAGATGGAATGTTGTTGTGTGTAAGGTTTTTCCCCGATAACAATAAGCAATATTCGCTGTACCTCCGCCAATATCCATGTTGATAACCATTTCTTTGACTTGCTGAGAATAAGCTTCCGCACCAGAGCCTTTGGCAGCCAGCACAGCTTCTAATTCACAACCTGCTGTAGCTACAACAAAGGAGCCTGAATCAAGCGCAAGCTGATGTAAGACTCCTTCTGCATTGGTCTTGCTCGCCGTCTCTCCTGTAAAGATTATGGCACCTGACTGTACACTTGAGCGTTCGATATGCGCTTCTTGATATTGTTGTTCAAGCCAGTAGGCAATCTGAGCAGCATCTATTTCTTTATAAGACTGTAAAGGAGTTGAAATAATCGGACTTTCATATTCAATCCTGCGTTCCACAATCTCATAACGTGGTAAGGCAAATGGACTAGACATCCGGGCAATTTTGAGCTTGCTAACAATCATCTTGGTTGTACTGGTCCCTACATCAATCCCAACGCTAGTTAACCATTGTTCGCGCATGATGATCTTCCTTCCTCACCCTAGCTAATGCAAAGTATAGGCGTTAATTTGATGCATTCTTATGACTAAGAAAAGACATAAGCCTCTCCTTCAGCAGTTGAACATTGTGCAAGGTTAACGCTGATACATGCCATATTTCCTCTCCTATATAAGACTGTTTTAATAAATGCTGGGCTAGCTCTATATCAGCTTTCGGATGATCAATTTTAGTGATGATACCAATTGCAGGAATCGGAAATCCTACTGAGAAGCCTGGAGGAAAGAACGGACGATTCCGAGTTGCATCCTGCGCCATGATCAGTAGCTTCGCTTCAAAGGAGGTAGCCATAAGCGAACGATAATACATCGGATTCTCTGTATACTCACCAGGTGTATCAATGATCCAGTCGCGAAACTCCAAGCTTTGCGTCTTGCGAGCTGGCATAGGATCATCAAATAGAGCCTGTAACAGCGTGGATTTACCTGCTCCAACAGAGCCGATAATCATGATTTTCCCATTCATATCAAGATCTCGTCAGCAAGGCTGGTGTATATTTAAGCTTCGTAGTAAGAAAGCTGTTAATTGCTTCTAACGCCATTTCGACAGCAGCTACATCACCCGTTATAACAAGTGAACCTGTGAAACGGTCCAAATATCCAAGCTGGATATGCGCAGCTTTGGTTGCGATATCTGCTGCAATGATCGAGGTTTCAGTAGGCGTTAAGGTTAAGATGCCGATTGCACCCGCTTCATGAAGTCCTAGCTTTGTGTATAGTAAAGGGTCAGGATTAGCGATCACATGCGCAAGGGTAACTTGTTTACCTGGAACGTATTCTTGTACGACGCGTTGCTTCTGATCATCCATCTTCTCTATCCCTCCCTTGCCACAGCTTCTACACACAGCTCATAAGCATCTACAATTCCAACGACAATAGCATCGATCGGTACGCTGCGATTATCGAACAATATTCTCGCAGGATTACCTCTTGATACAATCACCTTCTCTCCGCTTCCTGCACCAATTCGATCAGCTGCAATTACCGTGCTCCCTTGTTCTTCACTCTTAAAATCAAGTGGCTGAATGATGAGCAGCTTAACATTCTCCATTCCCACTTCCTTCTGTGTTGCCCATACACTGCCAACTACTTTGCCAAGGAACATTCCAATCACCTCACTCTATAACTTGGAGGGTAACACCCTTTTCCTTCATTAAATCAGCTGCTAATGCTGTAATAATTGTCCCTTTTGCAACTGGTAGTGAACGGTTCCCAGCTTCTAGAATGAATTTGCGAACCCATTCTGAAGTTAGTAATTTACTTCTATATGGTTGCTTCTGTTCAACACGTTCTTTATCTTGCTCCTGTTCTATATGTTCAGTAGTTTGCCGATCATCTACGCGTTCAGCTTGAGGAGCATCTGGCTTATAATAAGCAATTAATTGCTTCGCTAATAAATGAGTGTTGCTTAATGCAACTCCCAGCTCTTGCAGATCGTCTAAAGTCTGCTTATAACGACGACCATATGCAGCTGGCAGAGTTAACGTCTGTAAGGTGCGTCTGTCAGAGCGCTTAATACCCGTCGAATCCTGAGCAACTAGAACATACTTATTTAGCAGAATGGCTGCGTAAATAAGTTCAGCCTTAACGCTACCTTTCATACCGTGAATAACTCTTGAGGCTGTGTCTAAATCAAGTTCTGGTATGATAATCGCATCATAGGATTTAGGCAATTCAAGTGGTGCAGGTGCGAATTCATCTATCGCAATACACTTGCCACCAGTACGCGTACACTCAATGCAGTGTTTTCCTAGCCAGCCGGAAGTTTCACCATCAAGTGTGAGAATATCATACGAGATCCCATGGTTATGTAAATCAATCCACTGATCTGAGAAGCTCTCTGCTACAAAGCTATCATCAAGCACATAGAGCACTTTAACGGATGGCAGTGAAGCTCTCTGATATGTCTGAAGCAGCTCAAGCACGATCGCTTCGATTGTCTTATCCAGATCCAGATCCATGTAATGTCTCCTCTCAGGCTAAACCCATTCCACCAAGTCTCCCGTCACAAGATCTCCAGCATTAGCCTCATCCATATCGATATGAAAATCGAGCGTAAACCGCTCGTTCACCCTTACTATCACATTCGAGTAAAGGATTGAACGGGTGTGTAACTTATGGGTTCGTAGCCCAATCACATCACCATTCAAAACGCCATATTGAGCAGCTTCCACCGGAGACATATGTACATGACATTTGGCAATAATCACACCATGATCTAGGGTTACAGCTCCAGCCGGACCGACGAGCTTAATACCTGGGGTATGTTCAATATCCCCTGATAAACGTATGAGCGGATGCACACCAAGCTGATAGCCATCCGTCTTCGTTATTTCTACCTGTGAATGTGAACGTGCAGGACCAAGAACACGAACACGCTGTATTTGACCTTTAGGACCAATCAAATTAACTGTTTCTGTAGCTGCAAATTGTCCCACCTGGGATAATTCACGAAGTGGTGTTAGCGAATGTCCCTGACCAAATAACTGATCAATATGAAGCGTAGTCAGATGTACATGTCGATTGGACACGCCTACAGGTATTGATGCATAAGTTCGTTTCTCTTGTGTTTCCACGATCTTGATTCCCCGATATCTCAGGAAATCAGCTGCAGCTGGTGTAATAACCTGATGTGGGGTAATCGGATAGGGATTCGGAATTCCTTTGACAAGCATGGAGCGCAGCATAGTTTCCGTAATAACTCCCATAACAGCCTTTTATTCCTCTAATTTAGGCAAAATATGTTCAATATCAGAATGCGGACGAGGAATCACATGTACAGAGACCAGCTCGCCAACCTTCTCAGCAGCTGCAGCGCCAGAATCTGTTGCTGCCTTAACAGCTCCAACATCACCTCTAACCATCACCGTAACTAACCCGCCACCCACATGCACTTTACCCACTAATTTGACATTTGCTGCCTTGACCATTGCATCTGCAGCTTCAACCGCACCAACTAATCCTTTTGTTTCGATCATTCCTAATGCAGACCATTCTCCAGCCATTGTTCATTCCTCCTATAAATGATTTATTACTAACTCATGAGCGCTGTAATTCAGACAGTACTCGCTTGACAATTTGCATAACTTCATCTCGGCTAACGCCTGCTAAAGTGCTAACATTTGATTTAACTTCTTCAACTATATGGTTATTAACTTCTACTTGACTGGCTTCAATCTCGCGTATACCAAATGCTACACGCTTCATGTTCATTAAATGCTGCGGTCCAATATTATCAGAGGTGATGTTGTTGCCAAATGATCCGCAACCTAGTGTCATAGAAGGAAATATCCCTGTACTCATTCCAATACCGCCAAAGGTTGTTCCCGCGTTAACTACGATTCGTGAAGCTGGCTTCTCAAGTCCAAAAGCTTCGATTACCGAAATGTCCTCACAGTGGATGCCTAACGTATGTCCAAGTCCGCCCAGCCTAAGTAATTGCTTGCAGATATCACAACCCTCTTGTTCATCCTTCACTGTATATAGGGCTAATAGTGGACTTAATTTCTCAAGTGAAAAGGGCGCATGACTAGCAATTTCAGTTTCCTCTGCAATGAGAACGTTTGCATGTGGCGGGAGAGAAATGCCTGCCATGCTTCCAATACTCGCAGCAGACTTGCCAACGATTAGTGGATTCAAACTGCCACCGACCATAATTAACTTCGCTACCTTCTCCTTCTCACTAACGCTAAGAAAATAAGCACCATGGAGAGTAAGTGCTTCAATTAATGGCTTCTTAACCGCCTCATCAACGACAATTGCTTGCTCAGATGCACAGATCGTTCCATAATCGAATGTTTTACTTGTCATGATTCGCTTGGCGGCAAGCGGTAGATTCGCACTTCTATGTACATACACAGGAACGTTACCTGGTCCAACCCCATACGCTGGCTTTCCAGAGCTGTATGCTGCTTTAACCATTCCCTTACCACCAGTAGCAAGGATCAATTGTGTTGACTTATGTGTCATCAGCTCATGACTTGCTTCTAATGTTGGTATTGTTAAACATTGCACCGCATAGGCCGGAGCACCTGCACGTTCGGCTGCTGCTTGCATCCTCTCTGCTGCTGCCAGTGAACAGCGTTTAGCTGATGGATGTGGACTGAGCACGATTGCATTACGAGCCTTAAGCGCGATCATCGCTTTGAACATGATCGTTGAAGTCGGATTAGTCGATGGCACGATCCCCGCAATAATGCCAACTGGTTGTGCTATTTCCCATATCTGCTTCAGCTCGTCTTTCCGGATAATACCCACTGTCTTCATGTCTTTAATCGCTTCATATATTTCGTTAGCAACAAAATTGTTCTTAGCTGTTTTATCCGTCACATTCCCAAACCCTGTCTCTTCTACAGCCAGCTCTGCAAGCAACTTTGCCGATCGTTTAACCTCTTCCGCCATTTCTTGTACAATCAGATCGATCTGCTGCTGACTTAAGGCTTCAAGCTGCTGCTGTGCGAATTCAGCACGCTTGAGGGAATCACGAACTTCCTGTATCGAATGTAAATCCATATCTAAGCCCATATAGAGCTCTCCCTTCACTTATGTTGCAGAAACTTAGCTATATCTGGATCAGGCCTCGCAATAACATGTGCACACAGAAGCTTGCCGACACGTGCTGCTTCTACCTTGCCTGCATCAACTGCCGCTTTGACAGATGCAACATCTCCCACAATATAGATGGTGACAATGCCAGCATCAACCTTCTCATAAGTGACAACCTGTACATTAGCAGCCTTAGCAGCTGCGTCTGCTGCAGCAATAAGCGCTGGTATTCCCCAGGTTTCAATCATGCCAAGCGCCCTCTTATCTTCGCTCATGGAGTCTTCCTCCTATCACTTTGGTCTGAATAGTGGGGTTAGTGCTACTTGCCTTACTGCTGCTTGAAACGCTTCCGCTGCTGCCGTACAAGCCGATTGGCTTCCTGTAAGTAAGCCGCCTGCAAAATTCGTTTCGGAAGGAGGGCCATAAAACGTCTGAATGCGTACATCTGCTGCTTTAAGTGCAGCATCTAAGCCAACCATCGCCTCAAGCGGAGGGGCAATTAAATAGGCAATCGGTTCTCCCTCAGCTATGCCAGCAATTCGTGATAAATATTGTCCAGAACGAGAAATAACATGGGCATAATACGCATGTGTCATTTCTTCATTCAAGGCATAGAAACAAGCACCATCTCTCATCAGATCCATTGCTGCATCAAGCCCACTTTGCACCTCAGCCGGATTCTCACCGCCGATTATCCCAATAAACTCTCCAGATAGAGGACCGGAGGCATGGGCAGAACCTGCATAAAAAGACTTTGCATAAACGACCTCAACAGCTGCTCTTTTGGTCGCTTCATCAATTGCGGTATAACCTACATCATCGATACTTGATGTAATCAAACCTAAACTTCGTATGGATGGTGACAATTGCAAATGCTTAGCTAGCCCAGCATCTACATTCGGAATTATCCAGCTTGCTAACGGTACCGCACGAATCGGTCGATCCATCACTTATATTCATCTCCTCTGTTACGTAAGGTGAATACTAGAAAGTATAGGTGTATAGTTTATACTTTCTTATTCACCAAAGACGCCAAGGTCACGGGGATTATCAATCTCCTTTTCCAAAGCGTCGTTAGATTAGTACTTGTTATGAATCATATGTTGGACAATCTTGAATATGCATCTGAATTTTATTCGAGCTGTGTGATAATGCTTAACATAAATAAAACCCCCTTCGCATCCTGCATAAGCAGAATGATAAGGAGGTTCTATAAGTAAGCTTCATTAAATAGATGAGGGTGATTTCGTTTCTACTTGGTATGTATGACGGAACTGCGATGGTGTGAGCTGATATTTCTTACGAAACACATGTGTAAAATGCCGTATATCTGAATATCCAACAAACGCTGCAACTTCCGTTATTTTCATAGTTGAATTCGATAGCAATTCCTTTGCTTGTTCCATACGCAGCTGAATTACGCAGTCTTTATATCCGCTGCCAGTCTTATGTTTAAACAATTGGCTAAAATAGACAGGGCTCAAGAAAACAATAGATGCAACCTTCTCTAATGACAAGTTCTCACGGAAGTTATTTTTAATATATTGAACCGCAATATCAATCATATCTTCATTTTTATTCATCGATAAATAAGATACAGGCTTCGTTTCACCTTTAATAAATTTACGAACCTCTGCTGGAATAGAATTAAATTCCGTTAGTTCATCACTTATTCGAAGCTGATATGGTACTTTGAGATAACGATTCAAGTGCTCCAAAATCTTATATTCCAAATCCCAAATTCGACTACCTTCATGTATAGAAACGATGCCTAGTAAGCTATGATGATCTAGACTTGCAACGAATCCCTGACCATTCGCTTCAATTAACTCCGTTAGTACATTCTCAATAATAAAATGATTAATCGTCAGGTCACGTATCTTATCTTCCAGACGAATTAATATCAAATGAAATTTGGGATACGACTCCTCAAGCTTAGAGATATCGAATCTTCCAATATCAAGGCCATGTGCCCAGCGTTGAAATATAGCTTCTCTTAAATATTTTAAATTAAAATGGAGTAAGCTTGTATCAGCGGATTGTGATAACTCAGATAATAACTCGGCTTCAATAGTCGTTATAACTTCTATTAATTTATTCTTACCGATCGGTTTTAAAATGTACTCTCTCGCACCTAAGCGGAGCGCTTCCTGTGCAAATGAAAATTCAGAATGAGCTGAAATCACAATCCACTTCGTATGGGGATTCGTTTTGATACAGGCAGCCATCATTTCCAAGCCTGACATACCAGGCATTAGAATATCTAGAAAAACGACATGAACATGTTGATTGCGCAAAATGAGTAGAGCTTCCTGAGCCGAGCCTGCTGTTACGATATTCATATGCGGAAACGAGTGAATGATCGTTCTTCTCACTCCTTCTCTGATAACCTTTTCGTCATCCACAACGAGAATATTCATAGGCGTTCAGTTATCTCCTTCCAAGTACTTTTGCTCCGTTTTCATATAAATAAGTGGGAGCACAATCGATACAACAGTTCCTTCATTCTCTTCGCTTATAATACTCAAGCCATATTCAGAGCCGAACTTAATGACTAATCTTCTATGTACATTAAGCAATCCAATACCTATTTCCTCACTTGACTCTTGCGCAATAAGTTCGTTAGAAGTCGTTTGATCCGTGCTTCGTTGTAAGGCTTCCTGAAGCGTAAGTAGTTTCATTGCAGATATACCCGCTCCATTATCACTAATTTTAATGTGAAGCTTATTGTAATAG
The DNA here is from genome assembly GCF_056400365.1 of Paenibacillus sp. P5_B5. Lineage (NCBI taxonomy): Bacteria > Bacillati > Bacillota > Bacilli > Caryophanales > Paenibacillaceae > Paenibacillus > Paenibacillus sp. P5_B5. The sequence goes on along the minus strand of NZ_JBFULK010000004.1, from coordinate 36,521 downwards.
GATTCTGCACTAACTCTTAGTTTACCAGGCTCATTACGAACCATTATCCCATGTACAATCGCATTCTCAATGATCGGTTGCAGCGTCATCTTAGGTAGTACAATCAATAACCACTGTTCTGATACATCGATGTCTACATGCAGTCCTCCAGCAGCTCGAGCCTGAAGAATGGTTAGATAATGGCGGATTTGCTCCATTTCCTCTTTGAGGGTTACATCACTGTGTCCCCAGTCACTGCTATATCGAAACATGTGTGACAAGGATAGAATAATATTCCCTAGTTGTTCATTCTCCTTCTCATCAAGCATCCAATAGATCATATCTAGTGTGTTATATAGAAAATGGGGGTTTACTTGAGATTGTAAGGCTTGGAGCTGTGCATTCTTCTCACTCGTTGATACGAATCGGACACGTTCAATAAGCCCATTCATTCGACTTACCATGCGATTAAACGAGGAGACAAGATAGTTAATTTCGTCAAACGATTTCACCTCGAGCAGTACATTAAATTCACCACGTTCCACCTGCTTCATACCGTGCACCAGCTTCTTAATGGGTGACGATATCATACGGGAAAAGAAACTACCGAGTCCAATTGCAAGAATGACCAAAATGCCAATTACAATAAATAAGAATCTTTCGTTCTCATTCAGTTCTACATTCAGATCAGATTTCGGTGTTATACTGACAATTTGCCAGTTCAAAGTGGGCTGTTTCTCTACAACAGTTAAAAAACCTGATTCATTATCTACGTAGGTTCGTTCGTCTTCTTGAAGAGGAGGTATTGTTACAGACTTTGGTTCCTCTTTATCTGGAAATCCAGAATAAGCGAGTATTCTATTGCTCTTTGCTAAAATATAGGCCTCACCATGAGTTCCCAAATGAAGATTATCCAGTGTATTCAGAACCGCTCTAGAATCTGTTTCAATGAGTACAATCCCCATTGGTACATTGGAATAGATATTATACAGAAGTCGTCCAAATGAAAACACGGCACTTTGATGTGTCTCATCAATTAAGGAGTTAGCTTGCATACCTAACCAAACCATTTCTCCCTTTGATTGTTTCAATTCCTTGTACCAATTATTAGTTGAATATTCTGCATCTATGGCATGTGTGAAGCTACCATAGCTATATACCTTCTGCTCGTCGGTAATAATATAAATCCCAACCAGGTCATCTCTACTGTAATACATAGTACCTAGAATATTCTCAATGGTACGTTGTGAAATAGCCTCAATAGCTGGATTTGTTTCTACATGTGAGAGCAATCGCTGAATATCTAGATTACCAATAATTGATTTGGAAACGCTATCATAACCTTTCATAACAAGAGCCAGATGATCTGTCGCTTGAGATACATTTTTTTGCGAAATTTCACCAATTCGTTTGTTGATCTGATTAGTTGTTTTATTATAGTAAACAATGGATAGAACGGTAAGCAAAACAAGATTACCAAGAAGAAACCATATGAACACAGAAACACTAATCGTATTTACTCGAATTGGTTTCATGTTATACGCCTCCTTCAAGTAATCTGTGTTGACTTATTTTAACATGCAGCGTTAGCCTTTGACAGCTCCTGCTACCATACCAGAAGTAATCTTCTGTGATAGAGTGAAATAAACGAGCAGGACAGGTAAAGCCCCCATCACTAAATACGCACCAATCGCACCGTAATTCGTCGAGTACTGACTAAAGAAGCTATATACGCCGAATGGTAATGTTTTAAACTTCTCAGACGAAATAAAAGTCGCTGCCAGAATATATTCGTTCCAAGTCGAAATAAAGGTAAGGATACACACTGTTACCACTGGTGGAACCGTAATTGGTAGAATAACACTTCGAAACAGACGGAATATAGAAGCTCCATCCATAATTGCAGACTCTTCGATTTCATGAGGAATACTCTGCATAAAGCCTGATAAAATGAAAATAGCTAGTGGAATGGAGAATGCCACGTATGGCAAAATCAGTGAAAGATACGTATTCAAGATACCCATATTTTTAAAAATAATCATCAGTGGGAGTAAAGTCGATTGAATTGGAATCATAATCCCGATTAGAAAGACGAGCATAACCAAATTGCCATAACGCCAACGAAATCTTGCAATGGCAAAGGACACCATCGTACCAAGTAAAATCGTAAATGCCATTGTTACAGCTGTTACAAGTAAACTGTTAAATAAATATTTTAAATAATGCCCTGCGACATATGCACTCTTAAAGTTGATCCATTGAAGTGTTTCAGGTAACGCAAAAAAATTACCGTCCAGTATTTCTTGTGTCGTTTTTAAGGAATAGATCAGTAGCCATACTAATGGATAAACTTGTGTAACAAACAATACGATCAACAATATCCAAACTAGATATTTCTTGATCTGATTTATCCACATAGATGGAAAAGCAACTGTAGGTTTAGATGAACGTACAGAGCTTGTGAGTGGATCAAGTTTCATCTTAAACAGCCCCTTCCACTAATTTAATCGCTTCTCAAAACGTTTAAATAGAGCATTTAACAACACAGTTGCAACTAAGCACTCCACAACTAAAAAGGCAGAAATCGCACTACCGTAACCGTATTTAAGCGATAAAAATGACATGTTATACATATGAGTGGAAATAACATCCGTTGCATGGGCTGGCCCGCCACTTGTCATGACCATAATCATGTCAAATGCTTTTAAAGAGCCAATTACAGCGAGTACAATCGATATTTTGATAATCGGCATAACGAGTGGGAGTGTAATGTATCTATCTGCCGTAAATCCTTCAGCACCATCAATCCGAGCTGCTTCATAAAGCTCTTTTGGCACATTCTGAATACCTGTAAATTGAATCAAAATATGATAACCCAAGTATTGCCACAGAGCTACAAAGTAGATCGCATATATTGCAAATTTAGGTTCAGATAACCACGCATGTGTCCAGCTTTCGAGTCCTACGCTGATCAAGACTTTATTTAACATCCCACCTAAGGAAGCAGGGTTATAAATTGTGCTCCATAATTGTCCTACAACTACAACCGATAGAATGACAGGAAGAAAATAGCTGGATATTAGAAAATTTGGACGTCGTAAATATCGGCTCATGAGAATGGCGATAAATAACACAATTGGAACCTCAGCTACAGAAAAAAGAGCGAAAATAATGGTACGATTTACAGAGGGCCAGAAAATTGAGTCTTTGGTGAACATTTCAACGAAGTTCTGTAAGCCAACAAACTTAGGAGTACCTATCCCATTCCATTCAACTAATGAATAATACAGGGACACAAGGATAGGAGCAAATACAAATGCAACATACATCAGTAGACAAGGTAGTACAAACAAAGATATGGTCCATTTGGATACTTTCAATACGCCGTTCACCTGATTCTCCTCCTCTCTTTTCTCTCATTTATTAAAGGAAAGGGAACCATCCAAGGTTCCCTTGATTCATTCCTTACTTATTATTGGTTTCAAAAGAGGTTTGATGTTCCTTCGCCACATTCTCAGGCTTAATTTGTTCGACGAACACATGTTGAAGACTTGTCAAATGTGTTTGAGCAATAGCAGGGTTCATCGTGTTATCGAATGCAAGATCCCCGCCTTTAACATCTTTGAAGAGACCGAGTATATCCATTGCTAATTGGGAGTATCCGGCCGCTTTAAAGTCGCCATTTACCTTCTGAGCAATACCAACTGCATTTTTCATATCAAATGATACGATTGGGTAGTTCTTCATGAAATAATGAAGGAAATCCTTAGTTTCTTTCAAATGCTTACTCTTAGCTGATACGGCAAATGCACTTCCGGGAGCTAACATAAACTGATCCGGATTACCTTTGCCATCAACGGTTGGGAATTTGAATACACCGACTTTATCTTTAACCTCAGAGGCATCAATTCCACCTGTTTCCCATGTGCCGATGAAGTGCATAGCTGCTTTGCCTGTTTTGAACATGTTCGCAGCCGATGTCTGATCGACGGATGTTGCACCCTCTTGGAAGCCGCCTACTTGCACTAAATCCTGCAATTTCTGAATTGACTGGACGAAGGCTGGATCCATGAATGTTTTCTTCTTATCGAGAACGTCCTGCAGGAAGTTAGGTCCATTATTAGCGCGAAGTACAATGTTCATGAACAAGAATGAACCTGTCCAAGTATCTTTCTCTCCGACAGCGATCGGTGTAATACCTTTTGCTTTTAATTTTTTTGAAATTTCAATTAACTCTTCGAATGTTTTAGGTATCTCTACACCAGCTTGCTTAAACAAATCTTTGTTGTAGTAAACAACGGCAATATTGTTACCATCGGGTAAAGCATAAACGTTGTTGTTAAACGAATAATAATCCAGAATCCCTGATTGGAACGTTTCCTTCAGCCCATCCCCAAGCATATCATCAAGCGGCGCAAGTACGCCTCCGTCTACAAATGGCTTCATTTGTGCAGCAGGGTTTACTATCGTGATATCAGGTACTTCATCAGAGGCTGCTTGCGTTTTTAATTTAATTTTCTGCTGATCTGTATTTAATGAATCAAGTTCAATTGTGATATTCTTATTTTCAGCCATGTAATCGCTCACGATTTTATTCATGATTTTATTGTTCGGCTGTGTTGGGTCTGCGTAAATGTTTTGAAACGTAATCGTTACCTTCTTATCACTTTTATCTGTTGCCGGTTGTTTATCTCCACTACTTGTAGGTGCAGCACTCTTAGTACCACTATCTACACCACCACAAGCTGCAAGCCCTACAGTTAATGATGAAGCCAATAGAAGTGTCATTAGTTTCTTCATTGCTTTTCCCCCTTGATATAAATATCAATCATAAGTTCATTATGCTATTGAAGTGCCACTTCCAACAATGTGTAAATTAAAGGCCTTATGTTTGTTTTTTAAAGAATCTATGTACTTTAACACACAAATAGCTGTCGAGAGTGCCTCAACAGCTAATAAGTGTGTATTATTTGGACTACTACATACTGCTGGAATTATTGACCGTAGGTTTAGTTAAATGAACAAGGTTCAACCTGATAACGATGAAACTAATGAACAATAACCCTGCAGAAATTATAAATACACTTCTTACTCCATACGTATCGACTATTAAACCCATGATCAGCGATGCTATTCCAAAACTTAAGGAATTCAAGGCTCCATATGCCGAATAGATTTTGGGAAGAAATTGAACATCGATAACTTGTTGCTCGATTGTATGCAACGAGATCGCTTTAATCTGCTCAGCAATTCCGAAGATAAAGGATAAGAACAGAGCGAGCCAAGGAAGTGAAATAAGTCCGAAGACGAATGTCGATAAGCAAACTGTTAGGGAACCTAGGGTTAAGTACAATTTCTTACGCGATTCAAATTTGGCACTACTCTTAAGCATGATAAATCCACCTATTAATAAACCAAACATGAATGAAGCGTTGATATAGCCCCACCACTGCTCATCTACACGAAGCACCTGCTCAACATATACGTAAATAATCGCTGCAATCCATACGACATACGCTATACTTTCGAGAACAATATTGAAAGTGATCACCTTTAGTAACTTATTCGACCAGAGAAGAACCCAGCCCTCGCGAAGAGAATCCCAGGGTTTCATTCTGTTCTCCTGATCCTTCTTAGGTTCATCAACTCTTAGTAAGCTCATCATAATTGTAGATAAGGTAAACAGGATAAAGGTCAACCAAATGATATTGGTCGGGCCTATTATAGTAACAATGATGCCACCTACAGCCCATCCCCCGAGTCGAATCGTTTCATCCACAATAGAAAGAAAGCTATTGGCCTTCACTAATTCATCTTTATCTAGTAGCATCGGAACCATCGAATTTCGTGCCGGCGTTTCCACCCCATCCAAGAAGGAAATAATCGCAACAAGTCCAAATAGGTAAATCAATTCAATATCCGAAATGAAAATAACCATAATAAGCAAACAAATCGTCTTACCAAGCTGCGAATAGACAAGCAATATGGTCAGTGCAAAACGATCAATAAATAATGGAACAATCAATCCACTTACAAATAAAGAGCTCGTAATTGCAAGCGGTAAGATTGCCATATAAGTAGCAGAACCTGTTCGAGCGTAAATCATCGTAATCAAACCGACAATGTACAATAAATCCGCTATATTAGCGAATGATTGACCTAACCATAGAAACCGAAAAGCCTTCTTCATATCCTGTATCCCCATTCATAAGTATTTACTCTTATTCCTAATTAAGGGGATAGAACCTACACCTTACCACCTCCAGGTTACAGGAAAACAATTATTCAGATCATAGTCGATGTGTTCATTCTTGTTCATACACGAATTTCACAATACTAAGATACAGGATAGAAGAAGGTTATTATTTATTTGAATATTCTATTGATTCTATTATCAAAATTTTACAGCAGCAAAGTTAGTTGTGCAATCTATTTTAATTATCTTACTATTTAACTTGAGCAGATGTTACAATGAAATTTATGAACTGGACTTATGATCTTGAAGAGATATTGGAGGAGAACATATGCGTTTCTTTCAACAAATAAACACAGATATTAAACAATGGAATCGCAATATCCGTTTGTTTTTCCTAGCTAATATTTTCTATCAGGTGGGCAGTGGTATGTTCTCGGTGCTCTATAATCTGTACATTCAATCACTCGGTTACAATGAAAATATAAATGGATCGATCGTCAGTGTTCAATCACTAGCAACAGCACTCATGTTTATCCCAGTCGGATTTCTAGGAGATCGTAAAAGTCATAAAATCATTTTAATCGTCGGTGCCTTATTTACTGGGCTAACCTTTATAGGACGTGCTTATGCAGAAGCAGAGCTAAGCATGCAGCTTCTAGCTATTGGCTCTGGATTATTCGTATCTTGCTTCCAAGTTCTCGCAGTTCCATTCCTTGCTGAGAATGTAAGTAAAGATCAACGCCTCAAATTGTTCAGCTACCACTTCTCCATGGTACTTGCCGCACAAGTATTAGGCAGTCTTGGAGGTGGCTATATAGCAGATTTACTTCAAGATGCGGGGTGGAATCAAACCTCTAGTCTACAAACCGTATTGATGATCGGCGGCATTGCAAGCTTGATCTCTTTCATACCGCTCTTATTTGTTATCGAACCTAGAGTAAATCAGATTACAGTCACCAAACTGCAGCCTTCAAGCATTCCTGCATCTAATAATAGTCTAGCATCCAAAGATGTGAAATCTGAATGGAAAGTGATCGGACAACTTACCCTCATTCAACTCATTGTCGGAATTGGCTCTGGGCTAGTTATACCTTACCTTAATTTGTACTTCGTCAATCGATTCTCTGTTAACCTCACGACTGTTGGCCTACTCATCTCACTTGGTCAAATCATGACGATAATCTCCATGATGATCGGCCCTATGCTAGTTATTCGTATCGGACAAGTACGAGCACTCGTCTGTTTCCAACTATTATCTCTACCCTTCCTGTTAATTACAGGATTCACGAACTTGCTAGCCATTGCTTCAATTAGCTTCCTATTCCGTCAAGCACTCATGAATGCTGCCAACCCGATTCATTCAACCATCATGGTTGAAAGTGTATCCGACTCACGCCGTGGAATCGTCAACTCGCTTACACAAACGGCATTCATGTTAGGCTGGGCAAGTATGGGGACTGTCCAATCGTACTTCGTAACCACATATGGCTCCTATTGGGGTTATGCCATCACCTTCAGCATTACAGGCGTGTTATATGTAACAGCCGCTTCTCTATTTTATTTTCTGTTTGGTGGAAGAAAAAAGAAGAGCATATCCCAAAAGTCACATCACATGGTGGGATAGCCTCCTAGACCGTTACCATTAAGCGCCAAAACATAAGCAGAAATGCTCTTCTTTCTCTTGATACACGCTGGAATGCTTAAAACCAGCTAATGGTTTTTATAAAGCATGAATTTCTCTCCCTCATTGTTTTAAATCGTCGAAATTAAAGCCATACTATTCGAAATATGGATAGAAAAGGCTGATGTACATATGAAACATATTCTCACGATATTTACCCGCGACATCAACAACATAATAAAGAATTGGGTGGCATTCGTCATCATTGCCGGCCTCATCGTACTCCCTTCGCTATATGCATGGTTTAATATTAAAGCTTCGTGGGACCCCTACGGACAAACTAGCGGGCTAGCCATTGCTGTCGCCAATAATGATCAAGGCGCCTTACTGCGTGATAGACAGATCGATATCGGTAGCGAAATTATAGATTCGCTGCGGGAGAATCGGTCGATCGGCTGGGTCTTTACGGATGAAGAAGAAGCGATCCGAGGCGTGAATCATGGTGATTATTATGCGAGCATCACGATACCAGCCGATTTCTCTAGCAAGATTGCAACTGTCTTAACATCCAACCCGCAAAATGCTGAAATCATCTATCGAGTCAATGAGAAAATAAATGCCATCTCACCAAAGGTGACCGCCGGAGGCGCCAGCGGCATTATTGAAGAAGTGAATCGAAATTTTATCAAAGTAGCGAATGGTGCTATTTTCCAAATTATGAATGAAATCGGTGTCGAACTGGAAAGCGGCCTTCCAACAATCGAACAACTGAGACAGCTTATTTTTAAGCTGGAGGGCATGTTTCCCGAGATCAAACAAACCATCGATTCAGCGTTAGGAGATATCGGTCAGACTAGCCAAATCGTAAATAAAGTGCAAGAACAATTGCCAATCGTCGTGCGGTTAGCCCAGGATAGTCAGGATTTTATTACTGATCTTGGCCAATTTCTGAGTCGGGGAGCGGAGACAATCGATGCCATCGGCCCCGATATCAAACAGAACCTACTACTTCTACAGCAAACGGCGATTGCGACGGAGCAAATAAGCGGCTTGCTTCAGGATACGAATATCGATTCCGATACGCTTGATCGGGCTAATCGACGCCTAGCGACATCAATTGACGTTACGGATAAGATGATTAGCGTTTTTCAGAAATTAAATACTGTGATCGGTGGAGATAAGCTTAAATCCCCGATTCAGAAGCTGCAACAAGTAAAATCGAATTTCAAGCAGCAGGCTGATGTGGTTGGAACGATCAAAAAAAACATTGATAAAGGTGAAAAGCCAGCCCAAACATTGATTGATAGTCTAAATCGATTATCGAAGGAAGCAACCGGCATCCTCGAAGATATTCTAAACCGATTCGACAGCGAAATTCTGCCCTTGATTGTGCAAGGACTCAATCATGCGAAACTGATTACGGACAAAGCAAATGTGATATTAGCGGAAGCAAATCAGAAATTGCCAGGTATTGGTGAGACTTTACAGAATACTGCCGCAGGTCTTTCATTTGGTGAACGAGAATTGAAGGCCATTCAAGATAGGTTACCGACGATTGAAACCAAAATCAAAGATTTGGCTGATCAGATAAGGACGTTTGAGCGGGAATATAAGTTGCAGGACATTATTGATCTTCTGAAATTGAATGCGGTTAAGGAGAGTGAATTTTTCGCAAATCCAGTTCTACTTAAGGAAATTAAGCTATTTCCGATTCCGAATTACGGATCCGCGATATCTCCTTTCTTCTCGACGCTATCGCTGTGGGTTGGAGCGCTATTGCTTGTTTCTTTGCTCACAGTTGATGTACATCGTGATCCTGCACAACCAGGTTCAGCTTCCTATCGAAGCTATGAAGTTTATTTCGGTCGTTATTTAACTTTTATGACGCTGGCTATTCTTCAATCTGTCTTGGTTACACTTGGCGATATTTATATTCTCGGCTGCTATGTTGTCGACAAGACCATGTTCTTCCTGTTCGGCATGTTACTCAGCGCTGTGTTCATGCTCATCGTTTACACACTAGTTTCGGTATTCGGTAATGTCGGAAAGGCCTTAGGAATCGTCCTGCTCGTTCTACAGCTTGCAGGCTCTGGCGGGACTTTCCCGATTCAAATGACACCGCCGTTCTTCCAAGCAATCTACCCCTACCTGCCGTTCACCTACGGTATCAGTATGATGCGTGAAGCCGTTGGCGGTATTCTGTGGGATATCATCCAGAAGGATCTGACCATGATGGGTGTATATGTTGTTATCATGCTTCTTATCGGCCTTGCTTTGAAGAAGTGGATCAATAAAGTAAGCCGTCAACTGGTTCACAAGGCCAAAAAAAGCGGATTGATTCATTAAACTGCTTCATTAAAGTGATGCATTAACCGATCCACTAAATTGACTCACTAAAACTCAAAAACCTTCTTATTGATCCTGCTCTCACAGGAATAATAAGAAGGTAAATGGAAGAAGCGCAAAACTGACATCAAATTGTTAACTCCCCAAGCCTGATTAACTCCACAACCGCTTGTGAACGTCCTTTGACGTTGAGCTTCTGCATGACATTGGAGATGTGATTTCGGACGGTTTTTTCCGAGATAAATAGATGCTGAGCGATGTCTTTGGTTGTTTTGTCTTGTACAAGCAATTCGAAAACTTCTCGTTCACGATTGGTAAGTAAAAATTTGTTCTTATGGTCGCTGCCCTTCAATGTGTCACCCCTCCTTGCTCGGGTTGTAGTAGTTACAAGGGTAAGGGATACAGTCAACATATCTTATGAGTATGACTGATTTATGGTGCGCTGATATAATAAAAATGGGCGGTATTTCTCGCTACTTCACATATTGATTCAGAATATCGATAATCACTTTACTTTTATTTAACCTACAATTGTTATTGACTTTCGGGCTTCCGTTATTGTACATTTAGTACCAGGTACTAGTAGTAATTCACACTATGACATCAATTCTAAATTAAAGAGGTGCTTTGCATGACTGCAGTTCCTTCACAGAATACAACTCTTAACCCACGTATTACGGCTATCGGAAGTTATGTTCCTGAACGTCGATTAACCAATACCGAGATGGAAGCATTGGTAGAAACAAACGATGAATGGATCGTTCAACGTACTGGCATTCGTGAACGCAGAGTAGCTGGAGAGAACGAATATACATCTGATTTTGCAATTGCAGCGGTTAAGAATTTAATAGACAATTATAATGTAGACGTAACCGATGTTGATATGGTTATTGTGGCAACCCACTCATCTGATTTCGTATTCCCTTCCGTTGCCTGTCTAGTTCAAGGTCACTTTGGTATTACAAGCACTGGTGCAATGGATCTCAATGCAACCTGTGCTGGATTCGCATACGGACTACATTTGGCTAATGGCTTAATCAGCTCCGGTCTACATCGTAAAATCTTACTCATCGGAGCGGATAATTTAACACGCGAAACCGATTATACGGATCGCTCCACATGCATCTTGTTTGGTGACGGTGCGGGTGCGGTTCTAATTGAAGCAAAAGAAGAACCTTCTGCATTCTTTACTTCACGACTAGGATCAGACGGTACTGGTGGTATTCATGTCTACCGAATTGGAATGTCTGATACGATGAATGGACAACCACTAGGCGGCAATGGGAAGCTCGTTCAGAATGGCCGTGAGGTATATAAATTCGCTGTAACGACTGTTACACAAGGCGTTGGTGCCTTATTAGAACAAGCTAACATGAGTGTGAACGATATTGACTGGTTCATTCCTCATAGCGCGAACCTACGGATTATTGAGTCCATATGTGAAAGAAGCGGTATTCCATTCGACAAAACCTTATATTCCCTTGAGTACTACGGTAATACATCTGCCGCATCCATTCCGCTTGCTTTACATCTTGGTATACAAGAAGGCAAAGTGAACAAAGGCGATACGATGCTATTGTATGGATTCGGCGGCGGACTAACACATTGCGGCGTCATTGCACAATGGGGCTAATCATATTGTAGACATTTCTAAAAATAAGCAATTAAAAACCGTGGAATGATTTTCTCCTTCGAGGGAGATTGATCCACGGTTTTTTGTGGTTTAGAAGTAGATACTTTGCGCTTTAAGAAGCGTTTAATAAGCTTCCTGATAAATGAACACATCTCCAGCAACAATCAAGCGATGCCCTGACTGACGAGCACGATTACAATAATCTTCATCATAATAGTGACTAGGCGAGGTATTTTCGTCCAGATAACCGATTTGGGTTACTAATTCTCTTTTGAACAACATACATGAATCAGCAATTCGCTGAATCTCGAACCATTTGGCTGGATTAACTTGATTATATTTATCCGTCATCTCTTGAATCGAAGTAAATGGCTCTTCAATTCGCTGTTGTCCACTTGTATCATTTGTTAATGGACCTACAATTCCAATATCATTCTGACTGTACAAACAACGAAGCATATTATCGAGCCAATTAGCGGTTACAATCATGTCTTTATTCAGGAGTAGTAAGGCTTCTCCTCTTGCTATCTTCAATCCAGCATTACAAGCTTTTGAGTACCCATAATTTACTGGATAGGAAATAAACTTAACACGCTCTTGATAACACATTTCTAGTGAACCATCACTTGAGCCATTATCAATAACAATTATTTCATAAGGTGTAAAGGTGTTATGTTTAATGGATTGGATACAGCTTTGCAGCAAGGACTTCCCATTATAATTCGGAATGATAATACTTGTTGTCTGCAAGCTGCTGACCTCCTTCTGCATAACTTCTTTGCCTTTGTTCATCAGGAAAATGCAGTCGCATTCCGCGCTCATTAATCAGCAGTCGCATCGCTTCGATATGATCACTTAGAACTTGACTAATCTGTGAGGAAGTAAACAGCTTTTGTTTGAATTGACCTAGAGATACCTTCACAGGACGAACTTCCAGTCCGCGAGTCACAGCTAGGACATGTGCTTTTGATGGAATAACAAGATTAGCTGGATGGATCGTTTCACATGCTGCCTTCGTCAATACATGCGGTGTTTCCTCAAGTGATGCAGCTCCCAGATCAGGTCTACCTAGACAAAAATTAATAAATTGCTTCGTAACTGGCAACATGTTTCTTTTGCTAAACTCTTGCAATTGCAAGTGCATTCCAGCATCGTTTAATGCAACATCCGTACCCTCCACAATTTCCATTATAAAAGGTAGAATTTGCTCTGCGGTCACACTATCTCGTCCATCTAGGAATAGAAGAATATCTGCTTCAATCAATTTAGCCCCTATTGCTCGAGCAATTTCAGGGCTAATCGGTTCATCATAATACACAATTGTAGCTGTTGACTCTTGTCGTATGAACTCAATCAGTTTCTGATTCGCTCCGCTCACTATACAAATCACTTGCTTCAGTGGAAGCCTTGTCAATTGCTGGAGCAGCTTTTGGGCTGTTTTCTCATGCTTATCTAAAGAAATAATGGCACCTACCGTTTGATCCGTCGGTAATAAAATCCAATCGGTTGCAGGTACCTCCTTCAATTGGCAATAACCTTCAATGTATCCTTTAACAGCGGCGTTATATGCAGTTAACGATAACTTTAACAGCTCCGAAGAACGAAGCCGTTGAACCCATAATTCATTCAGAATAAATAGGCACTGGTTCTGTTCTAAGGAATCTAATTTTAATGTACTCGTTCCAGCATCGACTCTTCCCATTCTGAAGCCCCATTGTTCCCACTTCAATCTTATTTGACGGTTAGTTTCCTTCACTCTCGTTCTCATAAGCTTCACCTCACGATGGCGCGAAGACGTTGTAAATCTGAATCAACACTTGGATTATCTGTATGTGATAGCACCCAGTGCATAGCTTCGACGTGATCGCCAACGATTAAATTCCCGATTGTATCACTATTTTTTCTTTTACGTCTGATTGGATTTTTGGAACCGACGTCAATTACTTTGATAGCTGCAACTTGTAATCCTTTATATATGGCAATGGCTTGCGCTTTGGGCGGCACACATAAGGCTTCATCACCAATTATCTGCAAAGCTCTCCTTGAGATCGCATGTGGTATGGATGTCATGGAGGCGCCCTTCAGATCAGAGCGAAGCAATAAATGATTCAAAGCATGTTTGGCTAAAACAACCTTATGCACTCGTTTACGATGAATCGGACCTAAGTAACCATTTAAGGCAACATCGACGCCTTGCTCTACGGCTCTGACCAGTGGCTTCATCTGAGAGGCTGGAATCACAATATCACCATCTGTGAACAACAAAATGGAGCCTTTAGCCGCTCTGGCACCCACACTTCGTCCTACATCATGTCCAAGCTTCTGATCGAATGAAAGGACTTTGGCTCCCATTTGTTTAGCGATTTTCTTGGATCCGTCTGTTGATCCATTAATAACTACAATTACTTCTGTTTCCGGATGTACGCGGTAAGCTTCAGTAATGACAGAGGCAATCGTTTTACGTTCGTTGAACACCGGAATAATAACAGACACTATAGGTGTATCTGAATTAGTAAATCGTTTCATGATGAATGCCTCCTCTAGCTAATGTATACTATGGCATTTGAGGAAAGCAGGGCAGGGCATTAGCTGAATAGCTTGGAAAAAAAGGCGCTGTTATCTCCTCGATCGGTCCCCCCAGCATGCTGCACAAGCAGATGTCACAAGCACGATTCGCGATCCCTTACAGGATGTTGATATTAACATTAGCGGAACTATTCAATTGTTAGAGGCATGTAGCCTTGCAGGAGTAGATAAATTTATTTTCTCTTCTACTTCAACTGTCTACGGTAATCTAAATAAAATACGACTTAAAGAGGAAAACCCTACCCATCCGATCTCTTTCTACGGTCTCTATAAATACAAAGCTGAGAACTATATTCGTGCTTATAGTCGTTTGTAGTCGCTGTTTTTCTCCATAAAACAAAACCATCCCCTATATATCCATGGAGAAGGCGAAAAAACACGCTATTTTATTTATGTTAAGGACGTTCTCAAAGCGAATCTCGCTGCGATTAAACTCAGTAATGGAGAATCCTATCATGTCAGTACAGGGACACAAATATCAGTAAATACGTTTGTGTTTATCGAGCACATAGCTAGTTAGCCTGTATTCCGTACAATCAAAATATGCTTATTGGACGTAAATGGGGATTAGTACGAATTTTGACTGCATGTTATGCAGGCAAACACTCCAAGTGGAATAAAATAGTCCATTTGAATGCACAAAATGCAGGCAAACAGCGGACAGGTGACGGGCAAACAAACGAACAGGCAATCAAATAGATAAATTAACAAGCGAACCACGGAATGAACAAACAAACTAACTAACAATCAAGCAAGCTGGCAACCAAACTCACTAAACAATATGCATACCAAAAGATCGGAAATTAACAAAGGGAGGTACCATAGTCATTTATTGCACTGTAACCCGCAAGATCGACGCTTGTGTCCAAGTGTCTACAGTTCATATCTGACTTCTGGAACATCCCTTATTTCTGAAGCATTGCCTCCATTAAATGACTCGAAAAGAGCCAGTACCGTGCGTCGCCAGTTGACCTTGTTCATCTGTCACGCTACCGGTTACGGTTATCGTTTTGCGTGATTGATGAATAACCTCAGCTGTTGCATAAACTTTACCGCTTTTCATTGGTGATACAAAATGTACATTTAAGCACGAGGTTACCGTCTTCTCTTGGGGACCTCGGGATAGCATAGCTGCAATTCCCATCGCATTATCGAGCATCGAGGACAAGACACCACCATGCACAATTCCAATTGGGTTCAGATGATGCGGCTCAAGATCAAGACTAATTACGACTTTATTCGCTTCCAAACGGTGCAGCTTACAGCCAAGATATTCCCAGAACGTGCCCTTGGCTCGTTGTTCCAATTGCTTCCAAAACGCTTGATCGATTTGTATTTCTTCTGACATATGCTAGCTCCATTCCTAATAATTATTTAATCCTTACATCTTCAGAATATTATATCACGTAGCAACGGTTGTACCCTCAATATAGCAACTGTTTATCTAATAGAATTTCTAATAGAGTTTCTTAAGGTGACTCTATGCACTCATTGGTTTAACGTCATATATTCTAGATTCAGCAAAAGCCCCAGAAGGGGCTTTTGCGTAAACCTATCAGGAAATATGTTGCTTCTGCAATTCTTCCTCAAGTAGCTTACGGCGAAGCACTTTACCAACGAGCGTCTTAGGCAAAGTATCGCGGAACTCATAGCTTCGAGGGACCTTAAAGGCAGCAAGCCGTTCACGGCACCACTTATCTAGCTCTTGATCCGTAACATTAACCCCTTCGCGAAGCACGATAAAGGCTTTAACGGTCTCACCTCGATAGGCATCCGGAATTCCGGCAATCACGACTTCCTTTATATCGGGATGCTGATACAATACTTCTTCGATTTCACGCGGATAAATATTGAATCCACCCGCAATGATCATGTCCTTCTTACGATCTACAATGGTAAAATAGCCATCTTCGTCCATGGTTCCCATATCGCCTGTATATAACCAGCCATCACGCAGCGTACTCGCTGTCTCTTCTGCTCGATTCCAGTAGCCTTTCATAACCTGCKGCCCTTTGACTACAAGCTCACCAATTTGTCCAATTGGCATTACCTCACCAGTTTCAGAATCAACTATCTTGGCATTTGTATCTGGTAATGGTAATCCGATCGTTCCATTACGACGTTCAGCCCAAATTGGATTCACATGCGTAACTGGAGAAGTCTCTGTCAATCCGTAGCCTTCAATCAACTTACCGCCTGTAATTGCCTCGAATTTCTCCTGTACTTCATGAGGAAGTGCAGCAGCACCACTTACGCATACTCGAATCGAAGATAGATCATACTCCTTAATCCGAGGATTGTTAATGAGACCAATATACATCGTCGGTGCACCTGGGAATACGGTACCTTTTAGTTTAGAAATTGCTTTCAGAATGGCATCTGCATCAAATTTAGGGATAAGCACCATCAAACCAGCCAACATAACCGCTTGATTCATGAACACCGTCATACCAAATACGTGGAAGATGGGAAGGACGCCAATAAACACTTCTTCCCCTTCTTTTAACTTGTACACCCATTTAATAATCTGCGTCGTATTCGAATTCACATTATTATGGGTCAGCATGACACCCTTAGATAGCCCTGTGGTTCCCCCTGTATATTGCAAGAGAGCAAGGTCATTCTCTGCATCGATTTTGACAAATAACGGTTGATTAGACGCCGAGGTAAGCGCCTTCTTAAATGAAATTACAGTTGACGTGTATGTAACTGATAGATCCGCTCCCTCTTTTTTGGCCTTAATTGGATATAGCATATTAATCGGGAACGGTAAGTAATCTTTGATCGATGTTACGATCACCTGTTTAATACTTGTCTTACTTTGAACGTTCAGAACTCGGCGATGAAACATGTCTAGCGTTACAATCGTCTCAGCACCTGAATCCATAAGCTGAAATTCCAGTTCACGTTCGGTATACATAGGATTCGTCTGTACCACGACGGCTCCGATTAGGAGCGCGCCGTAGTAAGATATAACTGCTTGAGGACAATTGGGGAGCATAAGAGCAACACGATCTCCCTTATTAACCCCGAGATTTTGCAGCACATGAGCGAATCGATAGCTAGCATCTAGCACTTGTGCGTAATTCATTTTTTTACCCATAAAATATAGGGCATCTTTATTCGGATACTTCTGTGCCGTTTGAACTAAGAATTGAGCAATATTATGCTGGGGATACTCGTAGCTGGGAGCAACTTGAGCTGGGTATTGCTTAAGCCATCGTCTATCCGAATGCATTAAACCATCCCTTTCAATTATACCTTAGCTTGCGACCTAATATTATACGATGTACTTCTCAGCTTGAATGACACGAGCCGCAATTTCACGTTTCAAAGCTATAGAATCGACTGGAGTAGCTTTAGTCAGCTTCTTGAGCATTGATAACTGTGTACGAAGCGTATCTCCGCTTTCCATAGCTGACAATGTTTCTTTAGCCCATTCTTCAATTTTGCTAAATGCCTCATAAATGAACACAGTTGTCATTTGAATGGCATTGTTCGACTTATCCTCACTAGTACGTTTGATCATTTTCTGTGTACGAAGAAGTGCACTTTCCATCGCATAGATTTGGATCATGATATCTGACATATTGCTTAGAACCTCTTGTTCTTTCTCGATATTCATCCCGTATTTCTGAACAGCGAGACCTCCAACCATGAGGAAGATTTTCTTAGCCATTGATAGTAAGTGAGCTTCTTGCGAAAGAGCGGAACCATCATTCTGACTTGGCATGATTTGCATCAATTCACTTTGCAAGGCCATAGTCTTCTGCATCAAAGGTAACTCGCCCTTCATTGCTTTCTTAAGAAGTGAACCTGGGATCAGCAAGCGATTAATTTCATTCGTGCCTTCAAAAATACGATTAATCCGCGAATCACGATATATCCGTTCGATTTTGTATTCTTGGATAAAACCATATCCTCCATGAATTTGGACTCCTTCATCCGCTACGAAGTCAAGACTTTCAGAAGCAAATACTTTGTTAAGTGAGCATTCAAGCATATAGTCAGCAATTTGCTTGAGTGACTGTTTATCAGCTTCTGGGCTGTTAGGATCAATATCTTTGAGACCTTGCTCTACCATTCCTGAGGTACGGTAAACTACACTTTCTGTTACATAAGTGATAATGTTCATATCTGCCAGTTTCTTACCAATTAACGGAAAGGAAGATAGCGGTGAATTAAATTGTGTTCTTGTGTTCGCATATTTAACACTGATCTCTAGTGCTTCCTTCTCTGCACCTAGACAACCAGCACCTAATTTGAAACGACCGATATTAAGGATATTAAATGCGATTTGATGCCCCTTACCGATTTCTCCTAATAAATTTTCTACTGGGACCTTCAGATCTTCGAAGAACAATGGCCGAGTCGAGGAACCCTTAATCCCCATTTTCTTCTCTTCAGTACCAATTGTAAGACCAGGCATATCACGTTCAACAATAAATGCACTGAAATCCTTGCCATCAATTTTGGCATATACAATGAAAATATCAGCAAACCCTGCATTCGTAATAAACTGCTTAGAACCGTTCAGAATATAATGCGTTCCATCTTCTGACAGCTTAGCTGTTGTTTTAGCACCTAGGGCATCCGAGCCTGAAGTTGGTTCTGTTAAGCAATAAGCTGCGAGCTTAGCGCCTGATGCAAGATCAGGAAGATACTTCTGCTTCTGCTCTTTTGTACCGAAGTACACGATAGGAAGCGTACCAATACCGACATGTGCCCCTAATGAAAGCGCAAAGGATGAACCTCTTGCTAATGATTCATTAATCAGTGTTGCGCTTACTTTATCTAATCCTAGCCCACCGAACTCTTCTGGCACTTCTGCTCCAAGCAGACCAACCTCACCCGCCTTACGCAGCAGCTTAACCGTCAGGTCATAATTGAGCTTTTCGATTTCTTCATCATGTGGAATTACTTCTGTGTCTATGAAATCACGAGTTGTTTCAGCAAACATACGCTGCTCTTCTGTAAAATCCTCGGGTGTTAGAATTTGATCTGGCTCTAAATCTTCAATTACAAAGCTGCCACCGACAATTTTCGTTCCAGTAATCATTCAAATCGTCCCCTTAATCAAATTAATTACTCAGCAAATACTTCGAATACCCCAGCTGCGCCCATTCCTCCGCCTATACACATCGACACTACCCCATAACCACCACCTTGACGTCTTAATTCATGAATAAGACTAGTCGTCAGCTTCGCACCAGTACATCCTAATGGATGGCCTAACGCAATAGCTCCACCGTTTACATTCACTTTATTCTCATCAAGTCCAAGCTCCCGAATGATATGCACACACTGGGAAGCAAAGGCTTCGTTAATCTCGAATAATTTGACCTCATCTAACGATATACCAGCCATCTGCAAAGCCTTGGGAATTGCCTTAACGGGTCCAACTCCCATGATTTCAGGTTCAACACCTGTTACTGTGAAGGAACGAAATACAGCAAGTGGCTTTAGACCAAGCTCATCTGCCTTCTCTCTGCTCATCAGTACAGCTGCTGCTGCGCCATCACTCATTTGTGAAGTATTCCCAGCAGTAACGGAACCTTTAAGGGAGAAAGCAGGCTTAAGCTTCGCGAGTCCCTCAACAGATGTATCTACACGTACACCTTCATCCATATCGAAAGTGAACTTCTTCTCCCAGAACTTGCCGTTATCATCTACGCCTCTAAATGAAGTTGCAACGGGTACAATCTCCTCTTTAAACTTGCCTTCTGCAATGGCAACTGCTGCCTTGCGATGACTGTTTGTCGCATACCGATCCTGATCCTCACGATTTACTCCGAATCGATTCGCCACATTCTCAGCCGTATTCCCCATGCCAAGGTATACTTCCGGCATGGACTCAATAATCCCAGGATGTGGTGAAACCTTAAAGCCTGTCATCGGTACATGACTCATGCTTTCAACCCCACCAGCGATTACTACTTCAGCGGAGCCTAGCATAATGCGTTCTGCTGCATAAGCAATCGCTTGTAAGCCAGATGAACAGAAACGGTTGACCGTAATGGCTGGCACTGTAACAGGAAATCCTGCATACAATGCCATCGTACGTGCAAAATTAAGTCCTTGCTCACCCTCTGGCATCGCACACCCGATAATGATATCCTCAACATCTTCCTTACGTAGTCCTGGCGCTCTTGCTATAACTTCTTCAAGCACTACCTTGCCTAAATCTTCCGCACGCGTCTGCGACAAGCTACCTTTCTTTGCTTTGCCGACAGGCGTTCTAGTGATGGATACGATCACAGCCTCTTTCATGAAATGTTCACTCCTCTAGGTTTAAATTAGTTGCGAAATGGTTTACCTGTCGTTAGCAAGCTTTGCATACGTTGCTGTGTCTTCGGTTCGCCGCATAAACTCATGAACGCTTCACGTTCCAAATCAAGCATATATTGCTCTGTCACGAGTGTTCCTGCTGGTACATTCCCTCCTGCAAGTACATGTGCAAGCTTGTTAGCAATTAGATGATCATGACTGCTTATATATCCACTTTGACGCATCGTATAGGCAGCAGTCTGTAGAACTGCTTTACCCGCATCACCGACGACGCGAATCTTCTCAGGAAGCTGTACATTGTAGCCTGCTGCATCCATTCTTAAGACAGCTTGCTTCGCTTCATAAATACGATGATCTTGGTTAACGACAACAAAATCCCCTTGTCTCATGAATCCAAGTCGTTTCGTATCATGCCCGCTTGTCGATACCTTTGCCATGCCAATCGTTTCAAAATATTGATTAATCAGAGGCTGTAAATCATGCTCAGGATTTGGCATATGCTTACTAGCCATTAGAGTCACTTCCTTACAACCACCGCCTGCAGGAATTAAGCCCACACCTACTTCGACAAGGCCAAAATACGTTTCTGCTGAGAAAGCAATTTGGTCTGCTGGCAAGCACGCCTCAACCCCGCCGCCTAATGTCATGCTGTGTGGAGCTGCGACGACTGGCTTCTCGAACCATTTAAGCTTCATCATCGTATCTTGGAACGTCTTAATAATGTGGTTGACTTCATCCCACTCATCATCCTGAATTTCCATCAAGAGAAGCATTAAGTTCGCTCCTACACAGAAATGTCTGCCTTCATTGGCAATCACAAGTCCACGATAATTACTCCGAACCTCATCGACACTTCTGGAAATCATGGAAAGAATATCTTCACCAACAGCATTGTTGTTGGAATGGAATTCAAGACAGGCAACATCATCTCCTAGATCAACTAAGCTAGCTCCACTATTACCGATGATCACTCTGCTCTGTTCTTTCAACGATTTCAGTGAAATGTTCTCAGGTTTAATATCCATGCCTTTATAGGCACCGCTTGAATAGTAGAACGCATGACCTGGTTCACGCTTATAAAAGCTTGTATTTCCTTCGGCAATCCATTCCTTGACCCAGCCTGGGATGACTTCCCCTTCTGACTCCATTCTCTGAACGGATTTAACTAAACCAATTGCATCCCATAGCTCGAATGGTCCAAGATTCCAATTAAAGCCCCATTTCATCGCTTTATCGATTTCAACAATAGAATCGGCAATTTCACCGAGCAGCTTTGCTGAATAGAGAAGAACTGGCTTAAGTAAGTTCCAGGCAAGTTCAGAATAACGATCCTTACTACCTATCAGAGCCTTTACTTTAGCAGCAGTACCTTTAGCCGCCTTAGAGGCTTCTAATGACGCAGAAGTAATCTTGTTACTTGGTGCATATTCCATCGTTGATAAATTTAAGGCAAGGATTTGTTTGCCTGACTCGTCTTTTACCTTCTTGTAAAAGCCTTGCCCATTCTTCTCGCCAATCCAGCCTCTAGACACCATATCTTGAAGAAAATCAGGAATATGAAATACTTTCTTCTCATCTTCCGTGTTCACATGATCGTATACATTCTGAGCAACATGAACGAATGTATCCAGCCCGACCAAATCGAGTGTACGGAAAGTTGCACTTTTGGGTCTTCCCATCGCTGGTCCTGTGACTGCTTCCACCTCTTCAACGGTGTAGCCCTTCTCAATCATTTCGTTCAAGGTAGCCATAAGGCCGTACGTTCCAATACGGTTGGCTATAAAGTTTGGCGTATCTTTAGCAATAACAACGCCTTTGCCAAGTTTGTTATCACAAAATTCTGACATATAAGAAAGGATTTCAAGATCTGTTTGATTGCCTGGAATAATCTCTAGCAATTTCATATAACGTGGAGGATTAAAGAAATGAGTTCCTAAGAAATGCTTTTTAAATTCATCACCACAATCACTAACCATTTCATTAATAGAAATACCTGATGTGTTCGAGCTGACAATTGTGCCCGGTGTCCAGACGGATTCTATTTTACCCAGTAAAGATTTCTTAACATCTAGACGTTCCACAACGACCTCGATGATCCAGTCGACTTTAGCTAATTCAGCTAAATGATCCTCCAAGTTGCCTGGCGTAATCCTTTCAGCGAATGCTTCACTGTATAGTGGCGCTGGATTCGTCTTCTTCAGCTTCTGAATCGCTCCAGTAGCTAACTTATTACGAACCTTAGGATGCTGAAGTGTTAATCCTGCTGCTTCTTCATCTGCTGTTAAGCTATTAGGCACGACATCAAGTAACAAACAAGGAATACCTACACCTGCCAAATGAGCTGCAATGCCAGAGCCCATAACACCAGAGCCAATAACCGCAGCGTTTCGAATCTTTTTGTGCATCTTGAAACCCTCCTAAAAGTTTTGATTTTACAAGAGCGATAGCTCGAAGAGCAAAACTACTTCGGAAGCATACGCTATACAAGAATTGTGTTACAAGTTTTGTGAAACAAACGAACAGAGAATATAATGACTTAATTCATTACAACTGCTTCTTTACTCGTGACTCCAAAGACTGACGCTTCAAGAATTTCTGCGATGTCTCTTGCTTTCACAGCTTCCTCAACTTCCTTCATTTTGGTCCCATCTTCCAGCATCGTTAAGCAGTACGGACAAGCGGAACTTATCACAGTCGGATTAACCTCAAGCGCTTGCTCGGTACGTGCTAAATTCACACGCTTGCCTGCAGTTTCTTCCATCCACATCATTCCACCACCAGCTCCACAGCACATCCCGTTCGAGCGAGAACGCTGCATCTCAACTAATTCAACACCTGGGATCGAGCGCAGAATATTACGTGGCTGATCATACACATTGTTATAACGCCCCAGATAGCAAGAATCGTGATAAGTTATGCGTTCACGCACCTTGTATGTTGGCTTCAGCTTTCCTTCACGCACCAGCTGATCAAGCAGCTCTGTGTGATGGAATACTTCCGCTTCCAGCCCGAATTCAGGATACTCATTCTTGAACGTATTAAATGTATGTGGGCATGCTGTCACGATCTTCTTCACATGATATTTCTGAAATATCTGAATATTTTCTGCGCTCAGCTGCTGGAACAACATCTCATTCCCCATTCTGCGCGGTGTATCGCCAGAGTTCTTCTCTTCATTGCCAAGTATGGCAAAGTTAACGTCTGCTTCATTAAGCAATCTGACAAGTGCACGTGTAATCTTGCGACTGCGATTGTCATATGAGCCCATAGAGCCAACAAACAGTAAATATTCGAACTCTGGATTTTCTTTCACTGTCGGTACTGAAAGCTCACCATTTGGATCAACCTCCTGCACCCACTTCGCTCGCTCTCCCCGGGAGATTCCCCATGGATTGCTTTGACGTTCAATATTTTGCAGTGCCCGTTGACCATCATGCGGTATACTACCTTGCATCAGTACAAGATGTCTGCGCAGATCAATAATTTTATCTACATGCTCATTATCAACAGGACATTGGTCTTCGCAGTTGCGGCATGTTGTACAAGACCAAATTTCATCTTCGGTCATTACATCACCAATGAGTTCAAGCTCATTAGCAGAGCGATTACCTACTGACCAACCATACTTCTGCACGTGCATCGTATGCTCAATATTCGTTGTCGCTTTGTCATTCCACTGCAATAAGCGTTCAGCAGTATCAGGCTGCATAGCATGCGCAGCGCCATTGTTGGCAAATGCAAATGCGGGTACCCAAGGCGATTTGCTCGTAATTGCAGCGCCTTTCTCCATCAAATGATCACGCAGCTTAACAATTAGATGCATTGGTGAAAGCAGCTTACCTGTGTTGGAAGCAGGGCATACACTTGTACAACGGCCACACTCAACACATGCGTATAGATCAAGCATTTGCTTTTGAGTGAAATCTTCTATTTTTCCAACCCCAAATGATTCTGCTTCTTCATCCTCTAGATCCAGCTTATGCAGCTTGCCAACTGGTTCTGTTCTTTTTAACAGAATATTGATCGGTCCGGTAATGAGATGAAAGTGCTTGGATTGCGGAACATAGACTAGGAATGACAGTAGGATCAGCAGATGTGCCCACCAGAAAATCATGAACAGAACCTCTGCTGCTAATTGTGATAGTCCGTCAAAGCCTGCTGCCAGCAATGAGGAAATCGGTGCTGACCATGAAGCTGGCAAATCATCCTTTACACGTTCGAATCCTAAGCTGAGTACGACAGATAACATGAGAAAAAAAATAAAGAACACAACGATACTCGGCTTCCAGCCACGTTTGAGACGCTTCAGCTGTTCCACATATCGCCGATAAGTTGCATATAACATCGCTACGACAATTAAGACAACGGTCGTCTCTTGCAAGAGACTAAAAATCTCATAGCCCGGGATAGGCAGCCCTCGTCCAATCAGCCCTTTGAGAATCAAGTCGAGTGCACCGAACTGCAAAATAATGAATCCGTAAAAAATGACAATGTGCATGATCCCGCTTTTGCGATCCTTAAGCAGCTTCGTCTGACCAAACACTTCGATCAAGAATGTTCGCAGCCTTGCTGACAGCTGTTTGCGCAGATTGGATGGCTGCCCTAGCTTTAAATATAAGTACCGATGATACACTGCTAGGACAAACGCATACACGAACGCCCCTGTCACAGCAAGAAAAAGGAGAAATTGTATCCATGCAATGAACATAAGCTTCTGTAGCCCCTTTCTCATTCTAATACACGTAAAAACGCTTACATCTTGTACTTATAAACGGATCGTTGACAACGCTTTTAATGTATTTTATGATGATTATAGAAAATGAATGACTATTCATTCATAACTTATTCACATTCTAACACCGAGGTGGTATCGTGACAAGTAGCAAAAAGACAGAAAAATACAATTTAATTTTAGAGGCAGCTGTAAAGGTATTTGCGGTTCATGGATTTCACCGTGCTCAGGTATCTAAAATCGCCAAAGAAGCAGGTGTTGCTGACGGCACCATATATTTATATTTTAAAAACAAAGAAGATATCCTTATTTGTTTATTTAAAGAAAAGCTCGGAGAGCTCGTGGATAAATTCCACTTAAGCATCGAGCAAACAACAAATGCCAAGGATGCGCTGCGCAGGGTATGTGAAATCCATTATGGCGAGTTAGAAGAACAGGTGGATCTAGCCTTTGTTACCCAGATCGAACTAAGACAAAGCTCACTTGAGCTGCGAAGAGAGATTGGAAAGGCTGTTAAGCCATATATTGTATTAATCGAGCAATTATTGCTTAAAGGAATTGAAGAAAAGCTATTCCGCCAAGACCTTGATGTTAAACTGACCAGACAACTGCTATTCGGAGGGTTGGACGAGGTTGTAACCTCTTGGTTAATCTCTGGGCGCAAGTATTCCCTTACTGCACAGATTGAGGGTACGATTAACTTTTTCTTTAATGGAATTAAGGCGTAAACGCAGCACAAGCTAATATCTTTAATTATATTAGCTTGTTGAATCAATTTCATAACTCATTAAAACGATGAAATTGATTCTGTTGCGTATTAAATTTTCTTAATATTCAATTTATCAGAAAATAAGTTCATAGGAGGATTTTCAATGGAAATTTATGTGTTATTAAAACAAACTTTTGACACCGAAGAGAAGATTGTCATACAGCAGGGTGCTATTTCGGAGGACGGTGTTAAGTTCGTCATAAATCCATATGATGAATATGCTGTTGAGCAGGCCATTCAATTCCGTGATGAGCACGGCGGTAAAGTAACAGTTCTGGCTGTGGGACCTGATCGCATGGCTGAAGCGCTGCGGACAGCTCTTGCAATGGGAGCTGATGAAGCTGTATTAATCAACGATGATCGCATCACTGGAGATGAATATTCGGTGTCACAAGTAATTCATCGTTATTTATCAGATAAACCATTCGATCTTATCCTTGGTGGCAGCTTCTCTGTTGATAACGGTGCAGGGCAGGTTACGATTCGTCTTGCTAAGCTGCTGGACATCCCTCATGTCTCCACGGTGACGAAGCTTGAGCTGTCAGGTAGTCAAGTGGTTGCTTATCGAGACTCCGAAGGAGACCTGGAAGTATCTGAGCTTACGCTTCCTGCACTATTCACTGCACAACAAGGCTTGAATGAGCCTAGATACCCTTCTCTTCCAGGCATTATGAAGGCTAAGAAGAAGCCATTCAGCCAATTGAGCTTGGACGATCTAGGGATTGGACAGCTTGAATCCAAAACAAATCGCACGGATTTGTTCTTACCAGAAGCACGCAAGGCAGGCAAGATTCTGCAAGGCGATCTAACCAATCAGGTCAAAGAACTAGTCACATTGCTTCGTAACGAATCAAAGGTTATATAATCAATTTCATAATACCTTTTAAATCGCATATAAGGGAGACGAATATATATGGGGAAAACATTATTAATCGTTGCAGAATCAAAAGGTGGTAAGCTCCGCCAGGTATCCTTTGAAACAATCGGAGCAGCAAGAACGATCGTAGATGAAGGCGACCGCTTACAAGCAGTCATTATTGGTTCCGGTGTTAGTGGGCTAACTAGCGAGCTTGCATCATATGGTCTCGATCAGACCTATGTCATTGATGATGCTAGTCTTGAGCACTACAACCCGGAGGCCTATTTTGCTGCTATTAGCGCGGTACTTAATGCGGCGAAGCCTGATGCTGTGCTGCTTGGACATACGGCGATGGGCAAGGACCTTGCACCACAGATCGCAGCTACGCTTGGTGCAGGTCAAATATCCGACGTCATCGCCGCAACCAAAGTCGCTTCGGGCGCCTCATTCACACGCCCGATCTATGCAGGCAAAGCGTTCGAGAAGCGCGCGTTTGCCGGTAGTGGTCCTTGGGTCGTGACGATCAGACCCAACAATATTGCAGCGCCTGCAGCTGACGGTGCGGGCGACACAGCAACAATAGCGCTCCCAGCGCCTACACCATCCCTTCGCTCGGTGATCAAAGAGGTCGTCAAGAAGACCTCTGGCAAGATCGACCTAACGGAAGCGAAGGTTGTTGTCTCTGGTGGACGCGGAGTCAAGAGCGCTGACGGCTTTGCACCGCTTGAAGAGCTTGCGAATGTGCTTGGCGGTGCGGTTGGAGCTTCGCGTGGCGCATGTGATGCGGGTTACTGCGATTATGGACTTCAAATTGGCCAAACAGGCAAAGTCGTAACGCCAGAAATCTATATCGCATGTGGAATCAGTGGCGCTATCCAGCATTTAGCAGGCATGAGCGGTTCTAGGGTGATCATCGCAATCAACAAAGACCCTGAAGCTCCTATCTTCAAGTTAGCTGACTATGGGATCGTTGGCGATTTATTTGAAGTTGTACCTTTATTAACAGAAGAGTTTAAGAATCTTCTTCAATAGCCTAGCTTCATTGAATACAAGAAGAAACGGCTTCACCGTTCATAAAGACGGAGCGTTTCTTCAGGTGATACTAAGAATTTATTGTACGGATGTTATAAATTCTTTATCACTGTAAGTGGGGTATCTGATTCTAAATTAGTCTAGAATCTGGATACCCCTTTCGCATCTCGTCTTTATTTCTTGGGAAGTCTGTCAATGACCGGGATATAATCTTCACCCGGAGGTTCGTTCTTATTTCTTGCGTACCAATCTTTAAACGTGGTTACTTCAATTTCGGGATCGCTCGTCATGTAGTTAAGCAGCCTGTCGAAGGAAGAAATATCCGGATAGTCGGTTCCGTATATTTCACAATATACAGTTCCGCCCGAAGATTTGTCCCGGAACAGGGCCGAGGGATCCTCCGGTGCCGCAGCGGGTTTGGTTTTCTTGTTGATAAATGAGAAACTGTGCATAAAGAGGGTAAGCTTCCTGAGCCCGTGGGCTTTCGCTAGTTGGATGACTTTCACCAGTTCCTCGTAAGATAACCAGTCAAGATCGAATTTGGAGTTCAGGAGTTCCCCTTTCTTCGAGATGATATTGACGTAGGTGACCGGGATCTCAATAGTGTTATAATAGGAAATTGTTTTATTCACGGTCGGGATTTGACCCAGATTATTATTGGGATGTTGATGAAAAACCGACGAATCAATCGGTATGCCGATCTCCGATAAAGCGTACAGCGTGTTTTCGTTAACCGCGTAAGATCCCCCTCTATGCGCAATCGGGCACGATCCCGTTTGCTCGGCGATGAAATGTTTCCCGTACTCCAAAATATCAATCTGTTCCCGTAACGAATACCGATAGATCGCCTTTTTGTAAAACGGAAGATTTCCGGACGGATGCGTATGCAGCTCCACTTCATGGCCCCTGTGATGGATGTTCCGGGTAATCTTTTGGAGCATGGCAGAACCGTACTTAACATCGTATACATCCAGGAAAAAATTGCCTTTAACCTGGTATTGATCCATCATATCCATGATTTTCCCGATACCCGGCTGTTCCGGTAATCCCTCCCCGGTGATCAGCCTGGGTGTATTGAAATAAGCGTCTTCCGTATCAATCGTAATAAATATCGTGAGCTTCTTCTCCGGTTTGTCTGCTTGTTCCATTCGGACTCTCCCTTCAATCGTTATGCACGAGATAAGCGGGTTCGAAACCCGTTTTTTTCCGCCAAGTGATCCGACCTTCCCCACCGTCATAGTAACGGCCGTATATCAAATGCTCCAATCCTTGACCGTATGGATTGTTATCGTCCAAGATCCATTTAATTATTTCCAAATGGAGATGGAACATGATCCCGTCAGTCAAATAATCGCCGTGTCCTAGGATTTGCGTGTATATGGCGACATTCCCCGTCCGCCGCAAATGGATAAATCCGATAAGCCGTTCGTCCGTCACCACTTCTCCTTGTACGTGACCCGGCGCATCCATAAAAATCCCCCAGAAGATCGAGTAATGAAATGGACAACCCGGCATCCGAAAGTGATAATATTGTGGCGGCGCTCCTCCAATATCCTCCAAAGTTTCGAGAAGAAACCCACTCCTCGGGCCTCCGCTGCGGACTTCCTTGGAATGAGTGATCGAGATGATATCGGGAGTAAACAGCCTTCTCACAAAGGGCTTTATATAGTACCCCTTTTTTAACGACTTGCCGGCTGCATGCTCCGCCGACCTAGTACTCTTGTATGTGCGTTTTGTTTTGACAATGTAGTTTTCATAGGTTTGGTTTCTTAGATCCAACCAACCAGCAACGGTTTCGATTGGCTGGAATCGCCCTACATAGTCGTCTAAATACTCGACGATATAGTCTTCTCGGTTTTCTTGTGCGTCACAGGTGTGATTTTCCGGTCGATAACTTACAGTAATGACGGGTAAACTCGAATCGATGCCCAATATTTTCAAAGCAGCTCCTTCCCCTCTTTCGCTAATCTCTTATTTCCGGTGTCTCAATCCATCATAGACGTCAACATAGCCGCGTAAAAGGTTGCGCCAGTCCCTATTTTGCATCACCCATTCCCTCGCATTCCTTCCTAAGTAGGGATGCTGCTCGCTACTAACTATCGCCTCCGCGAGCGACGCAGCATCCTCCGGCTGAAACATCAGGCCGGTGTTACCGTCCGACACCATCTCCCGTAGGGCCGGTATATCGCTGACCATTACGGTTTTTCCCATCGCCATCGCTTCGTATGGCTTCAGCGGTGTCACCAGCTCGCAAACCCTCGCCCGCGTTCGCGGAAAGGGTAGAATATCCATGACCGAGTAAAACCTCCTAACCTGATCACGGGGTACCGCACCGACAAATGAAACTTCTCTTTGCAGACCAAGTTGAGCGGACAGTCTGTACAAATCGGGCAAGGCGGGTCCGTCTCCAACGATAATCAGCTTTATATCGCTTCGCTGCCCTTGCAGGATGGCTAGAGCGTGAAGCAGATAGTCCAGTCCCTCGTACTTTTCCAAGGTACCGACAAACCCGACAACGAGTTTTCCCTCGAGGTCGAAGGTCTGTTGCAACTCGGGACAAGGTGGCTGCGGTTGAAAATTGCTAATATTAACGCCGTTATAAACGACTGTTATTTTCTTCGAAGGGATACCCAGATCAATCAGAAGCTTCTTTAAGGTATCGCTGATAACAACGACCCGATCGGCAAGCCGGCAGCAGGTCAATTCATAAGCTTCGTGCAGGCGATACCTCTCCGAATACTCAAACCCTCTCGTTTTTGAAGTCTGGGTATAATGCCACATGCCTCTCACTTCATAAACGGACCGGATTCCGAGCTTACGGGCGACCACAAGAGGAGGAAGAGCGTTTTGAAAGTTCGATGCCGCATGAATAATGCCCGGCTTCAGATACCCGAGTAATTTGGCGAACCGAAGGGCATATAACCGAAAATATTTGCTCATCGGTATCTTATTCAACTCGGTATGGTTCGCATCGTATAGGCGAAACATGTCGATCTCGTTAAGGTAGGTATGGACCGAATCGGAACGGTCATCCGGAGGCCACCCCAGTTTCGTAACGCCGACGGTATTCAGTCCCATTTCCTTCAGGTGTTTAATAATTTCCGCATTTCTTACGGTATAACCGTTTATCGTTGGGAAGGATTTGTTCCATACGTGGACAATCGTATGGCCACGAACGATACGGCGTAAATCGTAATCCAATTCCCATTGTTTCTTCAAATGCCGTATTTCGTCACGCGCGTTTGCCAACTCATTGTCATAGAGGCGACCGAATCGCTTATTGATCCGTTTCAGAAAATACAGCCGCTCCGTGATGTTGCCGAGCCGATGATGGATGCTCGCAAGCCGCCT
The DNA here is from genome assembly GCF_056400365.1 of Paenibacillus sp. P5_B5. Lineage (NCBI taxonomy): Bacteria > Bacillati > Bacillota > Bacilli > Caryophanales > Paenibacillaceae > Paenibacillus > Paenibacillus sp. P5_B5. The sequence continues at coordinate 5,129 of NZ_JBFULK010000004.1, read as the reverse complement.
GTGCACTTGCACATTATTAGCATCGATGCGATAAGCTTGTTTGGCATAGTTCAACGCAGTAAGAAAATCATTGTATTGACAGCAGATTTTCGCCAGATAGAGGAGGATTTTCACCTTCTGATTTCCCCCATAATTACTCAAATCCCTCTGGACTTCTTCCAGTTCCCCCCGTTCGACCAACCAGCGCAACCGCAGACATGCCCAACCGTGTTTTCCGGAGAATAAATCGGTTAATAGCTTATCGGTTTCAGGGGTGATCGGCAGATGTGAACCCGAGTCAAGCAGGGATCGGCTGACAAGCTCCCACATTGACCGCCTCTCAGCTTCCGGGGCTTCACCCATAACGGATACAATCTCGAACAATCTGTTTGCGTCCCATTCATCCGGGTATTCTCCTTGTTCGGTTATCCTAATGGTCTCTCACGTCCTATCGTTAACATCAGCCTAAATTGTGGCATATGCCAAATGATCGTCGCCATAGGCTACGACCGTAGTCGTTTCAGTATCCATCTCGTCCCCGGATATGGAAGGCTCGTCGCTTTCCTTTACTACACGGATGTAATTGAATTTATCCGCAGCGAACATTTTCATGCCGCTGCTCCGGCAGTCCGAAAAAAACTGTTCAAATCCTTCCTCCGTCTTGCCGCGCAGTAAAATTTCGGAAAAAACCTCCTTTTTCACGATCATTGCTTCTGCGCTTAACCGATCGACATACCGGTTCTCTTTATCCGTGGAAACGAGCATCAATTGGTTCTGGGATTCCAGGTACATATAGTGAGCCCGCTTGCCGACGATTTGGGCATCCGTATAATGAAAGGCATGCATCAGATCGGTCAGGAAATGCGCAGCGTAATAATCCACTCCATTCATCAATGCGACACGATCATAATCGGTATGACGGAGAGCAAAGCTGATGCGCTCGTCAAAAGGAGTCTCCTCGGAAAACAGATGTAGCGATACGTTTGGCTCGGATTGTAATTCCTTTATCCGATTTTCGGATATGCTGCTCTTATCAAACAAAAGGATCAGCTCCTTATGTTCCCAAGCCTGGTTATGAAAGCTCTTGAGCAGGCGATCAAGACATCCATATTGATCTTGACAGGCGACGATTGTCACTCCCTTATGACTGGATGTCGCTAACCCGATCGTTTTAAGAATGTCATCGAACCTGTGTCTGTACAAATGCTTCAGATGTACTTCCCGTAGTCCGAGCAAACTGAGCCGCTCGCTGTAATGCGCGTTATGAAGCAGGTTGTTTAAGAGAGCATTCGACTCATAGACCGATCCCGCGATCTGCACAATTCCGGGAAACATGGTTTCTATCCCGAGAGAGTAAGTGCTGATCACATTCGTTCCTGATGCAAGTATTTCAAAAACTCTTCTCGAAAACATCGTCGGGCTGTCTTTCACCGAGTTTACATTTAAAAATACCTTGTATAACTTATATGCCTCTACCATCTCATCATAGGGCAATTCGCCTACAATATAAGGGCGATATCTTCGGGGAAACTTATATACATTGTTGATTCTGTAATCGCGTTTTCGATCAAAAATATGCAGGTTAAAGCTCCGGGCCGGACCCAGAATCAACGACATATCCTCTGGCCTATGTGGATATTTGGTTCGATACCAGGTTCCTGCGAAGGCCACGTTATCCTTTGTACAATAGTCGGAATCAACGGGATTATGAAGGGCGGGCTGTGCGGCAAAAGGAAGTACGTTGACTCGGTCGTGACCCAAATCACGTCTATATCGCTTGATACAGTTTGCGTCGGTAGTAAATACGTAATCGAATAATTTAGCGGTGGAGATGAAATGCTTATAGTTTGGGGAATCCTCCTTATTCCAAAACACGGTGGGTATTCCACTTTTCCTACAAAACCTGATCAATTTCCGTATTACCGCAGCATACTCTGTGCCGATATCGCAAAGCTGGCGCTGCCATGAACCATCGATTCCCTCCCAAGCGGATTCCACCAATAACAGATTCGGTTTAAACCGCTCAATTTGTCGCTTCCAGGTTGAAGCATTCAGATGCATCAACGAACATTCGTATTTGAAGCAGGCATAGCTGAACGTATCCATGATACAGGCCACACGGATGTCGGGTCGCCCGCAACCGTTTAACCTACACAGCTTGAGTCGTCCGATCCTGTCCATGATCGTTTCCCACAGTTGTTCCCGGTCAGCTCCGTTTTCAGGCATATCGAACTGGCTCACCTACCCTCATCCCGGTCTGCGGAATCGGGCGCAAGCGGTGTACCGATTTTTTCGCATAAGAATCCCGAAAGCCGCAGCCTACCCAGATCCACCAGATTTCGGGTATCAATGATCCGACGCGATCGCATCAACCTTCCGATCTGGTCGAAATCAATATCTTTGAATATTGCATGGTCTGTAAGTAGGACGATGCAATCGGATCCTGTCACCGCTTCGTGCAATGTAGGCACCTTGTCCGTCATGTCCTGTTTGACATAGGGATCGTAAATTTTAAGCTGATAACCGTTTATGCGAAGTTCGTTCATTACGACAAGGGAAGGACTCTCTCTGATATCATTTGTATCGCCTTTAAATGCGACACCCAGCAGGGTGATGACAGGCTTATTGATATTCCTTACCATTTCACGGATTCGATTTGAGATCACATGAGGAACATTGTCGTTCGTTATTCGCGACAGCTCGATCAATCGGGCTGCCTTGGGCGCTTTTTCGAAAATAAACCATGGATCGACAGCGATACAGTGACCCCCAACACCAGGACCAGGAGAATGAATATGAACTCTGGGATGCGAGTTAGCCAATTGGATCGCTTCCCAAACGTCAAAACCGATCTCTTCCGCAATTCGAGCCAGTTCGTTCGCTAATGCGATATTGACGTCACGGTACGTATTCTCCATCAATTTGACCATTTCGGCGGTTATGGTATCGGTAATGTGAATGGCCCCCTGTACAATTCGTTCATACAGCTCCTTGCACTTTTGAGCAGAAAGTGGGGATATTCCTCCAATAATTCGGTCATTATGCTTTAGTTCGTGAAACAGTTTGCCCGGTAGCACCCGCTCGGGAGAGTAGCAAACAAACAACTGTTCACCGAGGACCAGATTCGATTGTTTGAGCACAGGAAGCAATACCGATTCCACCGTTTTAGGAGGCACCGTAGATTCGAGAACGACCAAATCTCCTTCCTTCAAAATGGGGACAAGTATTTCTGCAGCCTTGACAACTTGCGACAAATTAGCCGTATTTCCGGGGCCAATTGGCGTCGGAACGGCTATAATAAAGGCATCCGCTTCCTGCGGCTGCATCGAAACCGTTAAAGCCCCCGTGTCGATCGCATCCTTCAAGGCTTGTTCCAAACCGGGTTCGTGCAAATGAATTTGTTTTGAACGGATCATGTCGATCACAGATGGATTCACATCGACTCCATGAACATTCATTCCAGAATTGGCAAACAGGACGGCTGTTGGCAAACCGATATAACCCAATCCTATAACACTGAGCTTCATATCCTCCCCCCCATTCTTGGATCTTCGAATATAGAATATGAACAAATTTTCTGCTCGGTAACGGTAGATATCATAGGAATATAAAAAAGGCATGGGCCTTCCGCACTCAGCGGCGTATTCGCGAACAGCCAGTTCTTCCACTTATGCTCTTGAAAGCATAAATGAAATTATGCATTGTCTCTATTTATGCTCAGTCCCTTGTAATTTCGTATCTAAAAAGCGTTTTGCAAGGTCATCCGGCTCCGCCAGCCAACATGTTTTGCCGCCTGTTCTAAGGTTTGCCTTCTGATCCTCCGCACCCTGCCTTAAGGTCAGAGCACTATCAGTCAGCTAGGGACTTACGCCACCCTGCGGTGCGTTCAGCACTTCCACCTGTTAGTACGATGCGCTGCCAAGCCAAGTAGAACGGCTTCGCCGTCCTTATTGGATAAAAGTAGTTTTCGTAAGAAAACTGCGGACAGGATGCGTTTCTTAAGGTGATACTTAGCATTTATTAGTTAATCAGAAGTATAAAGTTTCACTATACTTTCTCTGATTAACCTTGGGAAACACTGTCGTCCTAAAGGCCGACGTGGCCGTTTCCTCTTGGACGAATGTTATAAATTCTTTTATCACGTACAAAAGGCTATGATGATATTTTCATCATAGCCTTTGACCCGGCCGGGTTATGAGAATTTATTTAATTTGCAATTCGATAGAAGATGGATTTTTGCTATTTCTGGAAACTTTAATACCTGAACCGCCTGCTTTTTGAATAATCTCGAAAGTAACCTTTCCGTCTACACTCGATACGTCTATTCTATAGACTTTCTGTGCGCCAGGCTCCAGGGTATCAATAAGTGTAAGTTGGTCATCTGCATATACGGGTAATAATTCTTTTGTTGACGAATCTTTATCGTAAACATTCATTTCGAATTGACGACTAAATTGTTCGTTATTGTTTTTAACTTTCACATAAAGGTTGTCGTTATCTTTCTTCGTAGGAATCGAACAGCGTGAGACGTTTGTTCGTGACATACAATCCCCCTCAATCTTTCTCTTTTTTGAGAGAATTAATAGTATCAAGGATAACTTTACGATTATCTTTTTCTCCTTGTAACAACCCATTCAGTGTATTACTTAGGCTGGAGATTAGGGCATCTATATTGTTTGAATTCTGGTTTCCCTTTAAGGCTTCCAACATAGTAAGTGAATACATGGCCATAGCGATATATGCACCAGAATTATCGGTGTAATTGATGATGGTATTGTTCCCGTTCGTAAAGGAATTGTGCCCAGAGTCAGCTTTCGCATCAGCATCGGCGTCGGCATCCGCATCGGCGTCGGCATCGGCATCGGCATCAGCTTTCGCATCGGCGTCGGCGTCAGCATCCGCATGAGCATCGGCGTCAGCATCAGCATCGGCGTCAGCATCTGCATCGGCGTCAGCATCAGCATCAGCATCGGCATGAGCATCAGAATCTGCATCGGCATCAGCATCAGCATCTGCATCGGCATCAGCATCGGCGTCAGCATCGGCGTCGGCATSAGCATCAGAATCGGCATCCGCATCAGCATCGGCATCGGCATCGGCATCGGCGTCAGCATCGGCATCAGCATCAGCGTCGGCATCAGCATCAGCAT